>DBWH01000034.1:0-79621 GCA_002308595.1 Mageeibacillus sp. UBA1243
CTTTTCTTTCTATATCCAAAATATGAATAATTCAATAGTGAAGTTTGCCCTTACGGGCAAGTGAAGACGTTCGCTTCGCTCCCTAATGAAGTATTGCGGCTCCGCCGCAAAGTGAAGTTAAGTGTTCCGCTATCGTGCCGAAGGCACACTTCACGCGCGAAGCGCACTTTTACAAGGCGCAGCCTTGCTTCACGTTCCGCGCGAGCGGAACACTTAGTTGAAAGAAACCTGATTTGGTAGACAAATCAGGTTTCTTTCATGGTGCCGGCGACCGGACTCGAACCGGTACGGAGCTCTCACTCCGAGGGATTTTAAGTCCCTTGCGTCTGCCAATTTCGCCACGCCGGCGGCAGTGTGAAGTATAGCAGTACGGGCGCATACTTGTCAAGATTTTTGTTGGTTATGCGCCCGGGCTTTTACATTCCGGTATAACTCAAAACAGCTTCAGGAGAAGCGCGGCAAGAGGCATTGTCGCCATCGAAAGGATTGTTGAAATCGGTACCATTCTGCCTGCCGTCTCGCGGTCAAGGTCAAACTTCTCGGCAAAGATAGAAGTGATTGTCGCGCAGGGAGCAGCGCTGCAGAGAAGCACGACAACGGCCACCTCGTAGCTGTAAAAGAGCCCTGTGACCTTGAAGAGTAAAAGTACTGTAAATGCCAGGACAGGCGCCAGAAACTGCCTGAGAGCGATTGAGAGCCACATTCTGCCGCCCCTGAAAATGCCTTTGAACCTGTTTTCAGCCATGTGGTAGCCGACAACGAACATCGAGAGCGGCACGACGGTGCTGTCGAGGAGCGTGATTGCCTTGACGATAAACGACGGGACATAATGGTTTATCGGTGCAAAGAAGATGATGAGGCCGATGAAGATTGAAATCGTTGCCGGGTTCAGGAGAATCTTCTTCGGCGATATGTACTTGATGTCGTTGGTCGCAAGGTAGCAGCCGACGGTCCAGAGGAAAAGCTGGAAGCCGATGTTGAAAACGGTCGCGTAGATTGCGGCGGAATCGCCAAGGATACTCTTGATGAGCGGGATGCCCATGTAGCCGCAGTTTCCGAAGATAGCGGCGATTCTTACCGTGCCGAGGTTTTTGATCCTTTCGATTTCGGTCTGAGCGTTTTCGGAATCTTCCGGCAAGATTTTGCGCTTCCGCCTTATGATGAGCATTGCGGAGACGGTGAAAAGGCCGTGGCAGATGAAAGAAAGCAGCACGGTGAAGCCTGCGTTTTTCAGTATTTCTACGTCAAAATCCCTGATGTAGGGGGCGATGAGCATTGCCGGCTGGGCAACGTATAAGATATAGTCAGAGACGCCCTTCGCAAGTGCCCTGCCCTGCGTGATCTTCAGCTTGTTGAAGAGGAAGCCCGGCAGGAGCAGGAGGCAGAGCGATGCGGTTGTAATAAATACGGTCCAAATCATTTTGATTTAAAAGTTCATTCAGCTGTGACCCTGAACGTGCGTGTATCTGTAAAGTTTTCCTGGTTGACGATAAAGCTGTAGTCGAAATATCCGTCGAGCGAATAGTTCACCTGGTAGCCGTCAAATTCCTTTACGTTGTAGACGTAGTCGACCCATTCGCCGTTAACGAGTTCCTGAATCTTGGGCCTTACAAGTTTTGTGAAGCCGTTCACGCGAACCGCATTGGCGTTACGTCCGCCGGTGACTGTAAACTCGGCAACGTTGTTTTCGCACTTCACGACTGCGATGTAGTCGTCATAAACTGCCTCTCCCTTGGTGACTGAAAGAACACGCCAAGGGTTAACGATCGAGTCTTCAATCACATAGTCAACGTTGTGGTCGTCTTTCTGGTCGGCAACGCCGAAAGGCAGCAGAATGAACACAAACTTCATCGTATCGCCCTTCTTGAAAGCCAGCATGTCCGCGTCAACGCCTATCTCAACCTTGTTGAGAAGCGCGCCGTCTTTGATTACGGAGTTTCTCATGACGAGGCATCCGTTAAACGGTTTGCCGCCGACTGTCATTTCGAACGATTTGACTATAAATCCGAAGTTTTCAACGTCGTTCGTGCCGCTCGCAACGTGGTAGTTGTAGAGGCTGAAGTAGGGGTTTTCCTTGGCGAGTTTGTATGTTTCCTCGCTCTGGGTCTTCTTGGTATTGTTCTTGAGTTCTACGATTGAGCCGTCCTCGGCTTTGTACTTGGTGGTTTCCATGCACTGGAACCTGGGGTCAAAGTAGAAGAGCGTGAAGTTCTCGCGGGCGTCTTTATACGTGACATCCTTTAGGACTGTCATTTCTATCGTGTAATACGTTCTGTTTTCGTCGTTCTGAGGGAACTCGACGTGCCTCAGCGAATACTCAATCGCGCCGTCGTAGGTCACGTACGAGTAGTCAAGGTCGGAGTAAACGGGGCCGACCGAGCGTATCTCGGAATCTGTGTACTCAGACTGGTAAACTTTCTTGCCGTCTTTATAAGAGATGAAGCCGGGTCTTCCGACCGAGTTAAACTGAGGCTGAGAATCCCACATGATACCGCTGCAGCCGCGGAAATCGGGGAGCGTCCAGCCGTCTCTGCCGTACACAAAATAAGGCGCGATGCAGTTTGACTCTGTGACACCCGTAGAAAGGTGGTAATAGCCAATGTGAAAACTGATTGACGAAATCTGCTTCAGTGCGTTTGCGCCCCAGTTCTGGTAGAGATTGAGGAACGTGTAAGTGATGTCATTTCCTGCACTGACGTAGAGAGGATAGACCGTGACGCCGTACTGGGTGTCTTTCGGGTCGTAGTAGCCTTCCTCGTGCTCGCCGGCAAAATTCTTGCAGACTTCGGGCTCGATAGGGACGAGCATCATCTTGTCGTCAAGAAGAGCCGCCGCCTCGAGGCAGCCGTTGTTTCCGTTCGTAAGGAAATAGATTCTTCTGTCGTCGCCTGACGCGGAAACCTTAACGGTGCCGCCGTAATAGTTGTTCCTGTTTTTCTTGCCGTAAGCTGTAGAAAAGTCTGTTCCGTTAAGCGTCAGCGAGTACGCGCCCGTGTTCGTGTCGTAGCCTACAGCTTTCACCTTGGACTGTTTTGAGTACTGCTCCGTGACCTCAATTGCAAGAGGATTGCGCTCGAAATATGCCTCCTTCTGAAGCTCATCGAACGTGTGCCTGCCGTCCGCATAAATTCTGTGGCCGAACGAGCTGTCGGTGTCCTTCTTGTGCTTTCCTGATATGTCTATGTAAATCTCGACAACGTAGCTGTCGCCTTCCGTGTAAACCCTCGTCTTTGTCACACCGTCGTTTTCCGCGATGACGCCAATGACACCCGCGTCTTTTATGTCAAAGCCGATGTACTCGAAATTCTCGGTTGCATTGGCGATTTCATTGAGAACCGTGCCGCCCTCTAGGCCCATGATGAGCTTTTCGACGGAGCTCTTCGGAATCACGTACCTCTCACCAAACTCGGCAAGATTTTCAACCTGAGCATCGTAAAGGATTCTGTTTTCGCAGTGCATCTTGTCGGAGTATGAATGAAGTGTCTGCTCGAAGCCGTACTTTACAGAAGGAACGGAGGGGGCCTTGGCGAGTCTGACGTTTTCAATCTTCACAAGGTCGTTTTCGCCCGCGCCGTCAATGTCAAATCTGATACCGCAGAGGTTGCCCTTGTAGCCGTCAAAATCAGGGATGTAGACGCTTATGGTGTGCGTTTTATTATCGGCGTCAAACTTGAACCGGCGCTTCTGGTCCTGCGTGTAGCCCGTGCCGCCGTCGTAGATGTAGAAAAGCTCGCCGGACGTGGCGTTGCCGGTTACAGTGAGGTCAAAGACAATCGAGTTGGCACCGCTTAAAGACTGTTTTCCGTTGGCGACAAGGTAGGGGTCGTTACCGGTTTCAGTTTTAAACGTAACAGCGTCGCTTGTGACCGAGATGTCCTTGATGTTGTTTCCTTTGACGTCCATTGAACCGAAATTCACGGGGCTGACTATCTCGTACACGTCGCCTGTGCTTCCGATGGTGTCAAACGCAAGGTCTCTGATGTTAACCTCGTAGTAGTAAACACCCATCTTGTTCGTGTTGACCCTGCCGTTTGACGAGGAAGTCGTACCGAAAACAAAGCCGTCGGCAGTTTTCACGTAGCCCGTGATGCCACCCGTGAGGAGCGGAACGCCGTTTGCGTTCATGATCGAGGTAAGCCCCCTCTCGGAACCGCCCTTCAGAGTGATTGCAAACCTTGAAGTTAGGTTCTGTACGGTGAAACCGTCACGGTCGGGGCTGTCGTAGAAGCCCTGGATGCCGTTCAGAAGATCCGCCGCATAGACAATGCTGGAAGCAAGAGTTGTCTCATCGCCAATGTCCCTCGGCGCCGGCGTGGGCTCCGGAACTTCAGTTGCTTTCGGAGCATCGGTTTCGCTGCCGTTTCCGCTGCTTTTGCCGCCGTTGCAGCCGGCAAGCGGTATAACCGCCGCGAGGCAGACAAGGCTTAATACGCATGCAATTAGTTTTTTGAAATTCATCTTCCTGCTCCTCTCATGTCTTCATCGGAGTTTGTTTTATAGTTAACGTGTTAACGTTTTCAGTTCGTGCGGCTTCTTGTGTCAAACCACTTGCCGAGCCTCTGACCGCTTCCGATCGTTCCCGTGAACCTGTCGTAAGCGTGAACGCCCGTCTTGTCGCCCTCTTCGTACGAGCCCTCAAACCAGCAGTCGAGGATGGCTCCTATCATCGGGAAAGTGTTACCGCTGTAGACGCCGTGCTCAAGCATGAGCGTGAGGGCTATCTGAGGATCGTTGTAAGGCGCAAAGCCAGTGTAAAAACCGTGCGAGGACTGCTCGTTCGTACCCGTCTGGGCCGTTCCGGTCTTGCCGGCAATAAAATACTTCGGATAAAGGGCCGCCTGCTTTCTGATTGCGGGGTAAGCCTCTATCATCTTGGTCATTGCGAGCCTGACAAGGTCAATCGTATCCTGCGAGACGCCTGTCTCGTAAGCCTTAATCTCTTTTTCGAAAATAATGCCGCCCTTGCCGTCAGTTACCGACTTTATAAGGTGCATGTCGTAGAGCGTGCCGCCGTTTGCGACCGCGCCCGTGTAGCGGTTGACCTGGATAGGCGTAAACGTTGTATAAAGCTGTCCGATGCACGTTGCGGCCGTGGAAGCGTCAGTCCACTTGTGGTAGCGCCCTGCCTCAAAAATATCCATCGTGTCCGGATTGCTTCTGAAGCCCTTCTTTTCGGGGATTTCTATACCCGAGTACTCGCCAAGGCCGAACTGCCTTGCCCAGAAATCAATCTTGTCGATTCCGGCCTCTATGCCGACGGTCGAAAAGTATACGTTGCACGATCTTCCGAGGGCCGAGACGAGGTCCTGGTCATTGTGAACGGACAGGCATTTCATCTTTCTTCCGCCCACAATAATATATCCCGGACAGTTTATGAGCCTTTCGCTGTCCGTTACGCCCGCCTCAAGAGCCGCTATCGCGACGATGGGCTTTATCATTGACCCTATCGGGTAGGCACCCTGTGTGCAGCGGTTTACGCTTGGCGAGTTTTTGCTGTCAAGGATTGTTTTTATCTGTTCCTGCGCCTTGTAATCTGAAAGCGGAGCCACGAAAAGGTTGCTGTCGTAGCCGGGGTATGAAACCATCGCAAGGAGCTCGCCCGTGTTTACGTCCGAAACCAGTGCCGCGCCTGCGTCGCAGTCGCCGTAGTTGTCGCTCTCATTGACCGATCTTGCGACGGTGTCCTTAACGACCGCATCCATTGAGGCATAGAGCCGCTCCTGAAGCTTAATGTCAACAGTCAGGTAGACGTCGTTTCCCGGTGTCGGCGCGACGTATCCCGTCTCAGTCACGGTGCCGTCCGGCAGTTTTTCGTAGTACCTCGCGCCTCTTTTCCCGCGCAGATAGTCCTCGCAGACAAGCTCAATGCCTATCTTTCCGATGACGTCGTCCCTGAAATAGCCAAGGTCTTTCTTCTCCTTGTACTCGTCCTTGTCGATGGCTCTAACGTAACCGATGACGGGGCCCATCGCCGCGCTGCTCGTGTAGTACCTGTAGTAGGTTTCCTCGGTCGTCACCCCGTGAAAGTCAATAGACTTTGACGTTATCTCGTCAACCGTTTTCCTGCAAACGTCAAGCCCTATCGCCGTAGGAACGATCGTATCAAGCCCGTACGTGTAAGTCGTATAGCGGATCGACATGATCTTGTAAGCCTCAGCCTCTGTATACTCGTCGGAAATGTTGAAAACCTTTGTCCTGAGGTAGTTAAAAGCTGATGCGGGCGTGTCAAAATTCGCCTTTTCAGCCTTGGAGGTTACAATGTCGTTTATAAAAGCCTGCTTGTTTGAAAGCTCCGAAGCCTCGTCGACCAAAGGCCCCCACTCAAGCGGATAGAGCAGATAATCGGCAAGGTAGTTCTGGTAAACGTCGCCGTTCTTCTCAAACATTGTCACGAGCTCAAGGTACATTCTGTCGCGGTAATCCTGATCGTCGTCGGTGTTTATCATATACACCTTATACGCCAATCTGTTTCCCGCAAGCAGCACACCGTTCCTGTCGTAGATATTGCCCCTCGGAGCGTCAAGCGGCAGGCTGTACTCGTTATACTTTTTTGCGTCTTCGCTGAGCTCCTCGCCGCGGATAACCTGGAGCGTAAAAAGGCGCACGCAAAGAGCCGCCATCACAAGGATGAGGATCAGCCCGAGGTAAGTTATCCGGTTCGTAAGAAGCTTTTTGAATCCGTTCATGTGTGGTTGTTTTGCATTGGCGGTATCTTTGAAATCGCCAATGAGTCGTCAGTCAAAATCGATTCCCTTGCGCCTGTCGCGGCCGAGCTTTTTAAGAGCAAGCGTCACGGGTACGGCAAGTACCAGGAAAAAGAGATAAGTGTAAAGCGACGACGGGAGAATCTTTCTGAGAAGATGCCCCGCAAAGTCTTCGTAAAGGAGCGGCGCCCTCGATGCGTAAAGGGACAGAAATCTTGCAAGAAAACCCAGTACGAAGGTGTACGCAAAGATGAAAACAGGCCCCGACGATACGTAAAAGACGATTTTGCCTTTGAACGCGGGCCTCACGGCAAGCGCGGTCAGGAAGCACACGTACATGTATACAAGAGCGTAGAATCCGAGGTACCGCCCGAAAGAGACGTCAACGGCAAGCCCGCTGAAAAGTCCGAGGAACATTGCAAACGTCGGCTCGCTGCTCATCGAAATTAGCACGATGACGGCAAGCAGTATGTTCGGCTTGGCCCCGAACACGCGAAGGTCGTTTAAGATTGCCTCCTGAAGTATTACGGAGAGGACCGCTGCAAAGATTGAAAAGGCAAGCTTTCTCCCGGTGAGCGCGGCGTCGAAATCGCCCTCACCGCCAAGGAACACGCTCCTCGTGTAAAGCCTGAAGCTCTCCCTGGCCCCGGAAGCGGATTCGCCGGATTTTCCTTTTCTGAAAAAGCGCTTTATTGCTTTTGTGTTAAGAAACATCAGTTACCTCCGCCAAGAGACGACGCCTCAAAGCGGCAGAGCCTGTCCTGCCGCTTCATTTTTCAATCATGATAAACACTTTGCTTAAAAGTGTGAGGTCGACCGCGGGCTCAACGAGTGCGGTCACGATGCCGGTGCCGCGGTCGACGCTGACGGACTTGACGGTTCCGACCATAAGCCCTGACGGATAAACGCCGCCGCTGTCAGCTGTGACGATGCGGTCGCCGACTTCGATTGACGATGAGGACGAGAGCCTGTCGATTCTGAGTTCGTAGGTCATTGTCTCGTTGGAGACGCCTCTTACCCTCACGAGCTCGTTTGTTCGCGAGACGCGGCACATAAAGGCGTTGTTCTCGTCAACTATCGTGAGAATCTTTGACGAGCCGATGCCCTCTTCCGTGACGATGCCGACAAGCCCGTCAGGCGATATCACGGCCGCCCCTCTTTTAACTCCGTCGTTCACGCCCCTGTCGATAGTGAACGTGTTGAACCAGTCTGTGACGTCCTCGGCAACGATCTGCGCCGAAATCAGCGTATAATCCGATGCGTAATCGTCAAAGCCGAGCATCCTTCTCAGCTCGTTGTTTTCAAGGATAAGTCTCTCTTTTTCGTCCTCAAGAATGGGGAGCTCGGCGTTCTTTTCGCGCAGGTCCTCAAGCTCAGCCTTGACGCTCTTATATGACGTCACATAGCTGAACCAGTCGGAGATGCCCGACGCAGCCTTCTTAAAACCGTTTGTAATAAAAGTCAGAGGTGTTCCCGCAACGCGGTATACAGCGTTAAAGCTGCCGTTGGGGCTTGCCGATATGGCGATGGTCACAACGAGCAGGATTGTTATTACAATCAGTGCAAAAAGAGTTATCTGGGTTCTTTTTTTCATAATACGCCAATGTTTTCAAAAGGCTTTAAGCCGTTTCCGGGTTTTAAGCCCTTCCCGAATTGATGAGCTGTCTTAAGGCGAGGTCCGAGAGGCAGCGCCCTATGCCGTTGGCGGTAGCGTACTGAGCGCCTTCAACGACCTTGACGGGCACGTTCGTCTCTGTCCTCATAAACTCCGAAAGACCGGTGAGGAGCGATCCGCCGCCTGCCATTGTGATTCCGTTACGCACGATATCCGCGCTGATCTCCGGCGGAAGACCGTCAAGAACGCCCTTGACGCACTCGACAATCTGAATTGCCGTGTCCTTGAAAGGATCTATGAGCTCGCTTGAGAAAACGCGCACGTTGCCGGGAAGCCCCGTAATCATGTCTCTTCCGTACACGTCAATGCTTCTCTCCTGAGCCTGCGGAAATACGCATCCCGCCTTAATCTTTACGTTTTCGGCCGTCTCCTCGCCAATGAGAAGATTGTGCTCATTTCTCATGTAGTTGATGACCTGCGTGTCGAAATCCTCTCCGCCGACCGTGACCGAGTCGCACACGATTATGCTTCCCATCGAGATGACTGCGACTTCTGTCGTGCCTCCGCCGATGTCAATGATCATGGAGCCCTCTGCGCTGTCGGCGGAAAGCGGAAGCTCCGCGCCTATTGCGGAAGCGAGCGGTTCTTCTATGAGGCGCGGGAGCGCCTTGGCGGGTTTCTTGCAGGAGGACTTGGCGGCTTCGAGAACGGCAAGCTGCTCAACCTCGGAAATCTTGGTGGGAACGCTGAGGATCATTCTCGTGGTGCCGAACTTGATTGAAAGGCCGCACGCCTTGGTGAGAAAGTACCTGAGCATGAACTCGGCTGTCTCAAAATCCGCAATCGCGCCTTTTCTCACAGGCCTGATTGTTGTGATGGACGGGGGTGTTCTTCCGACCATGCGCTCTGCAGCCGTGCCTACCGCGACGGGCTTTCCGGTGTTGGTGTTGATTGCGACAACAGAGGGCTCCGAAAGAACGATGCCCTTGTCTTTAACGTAGATGTTTGTTGTCGATGTGCCGAGGTCGATTCCGATGTCTTTAGCCATGATTGTAAAGCCCTTCAGTTTAGTCGCAGCCCTGTCAGATGACCGCCGGTTCCTCCACCGCCCTGCTGAGCTTAAGAGGCGCCGTCTCGTCCATAAGACCGAGCGTTTTAAAGCTTGAATAGTTCTTTTTGCCTACGATGATATGGTCAAGAAGTTTGATGCCGATGATCTCGCCGGCCTGTCTCAGCCTTCTTGTAAGGTTTATGTCGTCGCTGCTCGGAGAAGTGTTCCCCGACGGGTGGTTGTGCGCTACAACTATCGAATGCGCGAGTTCCTTAATCGCGGGCGCGAAAACCTCTCTCGGGTGAACAGGTGTTCTGTCAAGCGAACCCTTCGAAACCACCCTGTCGCCAATGATCTTCAGCTTCGCGTCAAGCATGACCACGATGAAAACTTCCGTCGGCTCGCTCCAGAGCTTCTCAACGATGAAACCGGCAATGCTCTCCTGGCTTCCGCCCCTCGCCGCGCTCTTCCTCATGTCGCGCTCAATCCTAAGGGCAAGCTCGCCCGCAGCTTTTAACTGTATTGCCTTGACCCGTCCTATACCCTTCACGGCAAGGAGCTCGCCAAGGCCCGCGCCGCACACGTTCTTCAGTTTACCGCCAAAGGAAAGAAGCAGTTTCCTTCCCAGCTCAATAACATTGGTTTCTTTGGTCCCCGACCGAAGAATGACAGCCAGAAGTTCTGAATCAGAGAGTGAAGAAGCGCCGTGCAATTCGAGTTTTTCATAAGGCCTGTCACATTCGGGAATTCCGGGGAGAGTTGTTTTTGAAAGCATCTCCATACCTCCCAAATCATGAAAGCTTATACGGATTCATTATACAATTTTCGGGCGCCCGAATTCAACTCTTGAAGCGATTTTAAACCGCTTGATGGATTGCCTTGGCGTCTGGTATAATTTTAAATAAAGATTGCACGTTCGTTAAGGCAAAATTGCCGGTTTCGGGGGCGTGTCTGATTAATTCTTTTTGTGCCATCGGAGGGTATTATGAAAAGAAAGTTTTTGGTATTGGCGGCAGTGATTTCGGTACTGCTGCTCTGCATTCTGCTTGTATCCTGCAAGCCTTCGCCCGTAAAGATCAAAACGTTTTCCGGAAAAGGTCCCGGGCTTTCGCTGATGAACATCGGCGATATGTTCGACGGGCTGCCCGTCACACTCGAAAAAGATGAAAGAGGCAACATCGCCAAGGCAACCTTCACTTCAGGCATATACGGCTTCGACGAGGTTCTGACGCACACATGCGAGTACGACGAAGCAGGAAACTTAAAGACAATAAGGCAGATTTCGACTCTGTTTAACAATCTTGAAGTGGGAAGAGTCGAGTATATCTACGAAGGCGGACGCGCCGTGCGGGCCGACTATTATGCCTTTTGTGCCGATTATCAAGGCTCACGTTTAAACGCTTACGCAAATATCATGTTTCTGACTCCCGACATGCCTCTTCACTCAATTCTTATCTCGTCCTGCATAGATGCGGTAAATCCCGAAAACAGCCTTGAAATTCTTCTGCAGAACTTCCCCGAGTACGACAGCAGCGGAAAGCTCATCAAGGTCACAAGCAAACAGGCTGACGGAAAAACCTACTGCACCTACTATATCAAGGACAACAAGTATTACACCGACTACGGAGACGGGAAAGAAAGAGTTGTAACTTACCACGAAAACGGTCAGTTCGGTTCGATTTCCGATTATTCAAACGGCAAGCTTTACGAAAGCAGATCATTTAACGAGAAAGGACTGCTTATTCAGTCAGTAAGCTATAATACGTGGGATGTCCTTGCGACGATGTTTGAATTTGAGTACGACGAAGACGACTACTTAAAATCGGTCTACACGAGAACCGACATACGCCAATCTGACAGCCGCTTCGACAAATTCACGGGAAAATACGATTATGCCACAACTGAGTTCGAATACGGAGAGAATCTGCTTAATATTTATCAGACGAAAAACGGCGGCGACAGAAAGCTCATGAGAACCGTCACATGCAAAGCGCTTGACAATGATATCGAGTTTAAAGACGGCGCCGTCTTATTCACTGTCATACAGCAACGCAGCGGCTCCACAGCTTGTGTCTGCGAGATTGCATATCCGTCAAAACCGGCCGTTGACTTAAGGACATTCAATTTCGACCTTATCAGGATTCCCGTAGAAGAGTTGACAGGAAGATTTTCAAAAGGCGCCCCAAGCTTCATAATTAATAATGGTTATGCGCCGGGGATTGGCAATATCACCGCAATCGAAGGCGTGAGCGTTATCGGCGGCAATCCTAAAAGCGGTGCTGTCACCTATTACATTTCGCCGGACAATACAACCATATCCGACGGCACGTATACCGTTGGCAGTAAAGACTACATCGCCGCCGGCGGCAGAGGTCCTTTATCCGAATCTGTTGCCGCAAGTCTTTTCGGATATTCCGGAATTAACAGTTTTGACTACGCATCGGCGTGTTATCAGAGATATACCGGAAGTGCGAAGGTCAATGACCTCACGCTCGGCTCCGAAAGACTTTTTATAGGCGATGTCGCGTCAAGAACCCGTTTTTACGAGAAGGACGGTTATACCGTGAAGCTTTCTGACAATCCTTCATTTGATGCCGGAACACTGAGCATTTCGGAAGAACTCGGTTCTGATTACGCTGCAAAATACACGAGAGCCGGTTCGGATGCAGAAGTTATTGTCGAGGGGTACAACGGCGGTTTAAGCGCGGAATATTCAATTGGCGGCAAAACCGTTACTTTCTGTGATGAAACCGAAGGAAAGCTCGACGCATATAAAGTTAACAACAAGTTTTACGTCGGACCGGAAGAAACAGGTGTGGCCGTCAGTAAAGTAAAGCAATACAGTTTCGAAAAAACGGAAAGCAAAACAAATATGTCGGAAGATGATGCCGTATCTTACACAATCCCCCTTTCGGGTATGCTCGCTTTGGAATACGATGCATCATTTAAGCTTTCGAAAGTTTACTTTTTAAAAAGCAAAGACGAACCGGCAGGACTCTATATCCAAAGCGGAGAGAAAGAAAGCAGCAGCGGAATTTACCAGGTCGTAGAGTGTGTTCACGAAAACGGTTTGTATGTGTTATCAGGTTATGACGCGGTTGCGGCAACGGATGAAGAAGTAGAGGACGCATTGGCGGTTTTACCTGAGGCGAATGCTTTTGTCGACGGGCTGCCGCTTCCGCCGTTTTGATGCAGAAACAGTGCTCTTCGGTGGCTTTGTGATGCTTGAATTGCATTGGCGGTTTGTGATAGACTAAGGGGTTGAAACAGGCACGCTTTTTTAGCAAAGCGGCCGGTCATTTCGTTATGAAAGGCGAGACAAAATGTCAGATTTTAAAGTAATCGAAAATCCGGAACTTGAGCTTGAGACCGCAAACTTTCTTACCGATTTTATCGATAACGATATTGCGGAGGGTTTTGACCGCGAGATACACACGAGATTTCCGCCCGAGCCGAACGGATACCTTCACATCGGAAGTGCCAAGGCGATATTCATCAACTCGTCCATCGCAAAAAAGTACGGCGGCAAATTCAACCTCAGATACGACGACACGAACCCAGAGAAGGAGGACACCGAATACGTTGACTCCATCATCGAGGACCTTCTCTGGCTCGGCGCAGAGCCCACGGGAGGCGTTTTCTACGGTTCCGACTATTTTGACAAGTGCTACGAATATGCCGTGAAGCTCATCAAAGACGGCAAGGCTTACGTCTGCGACCTCTCCCCCGACGAGATCAGGGAGTACCGCGGAACGCTCACGGAGCCCGGAAAGAACAGCCCTTACAGAGACCGCACGGTTGAGGAGAACCTTGACCTTTTCGAGCGCATGAAGAACGGCGAATTCCCCGACGAGAGCCGCACGCTACGCGCAAAGATCGATATGTCCTCCAGCAACTTCAACATGAGGGACCCCATCATCTACCGCATCTGCAAGCAGGCTCACCACCGCCAAGGCAACAAATGGTGCATTTACCCCCTCTACGACTTCGCACACCCCATTCAGGACGCGATTGAGGGTATAACGCACTCGCTCTGCTCTCTCGAATTTGAGAACCACAGGCCGCTCTACGACTGGGTCATCAACAACATCGACTTTGAGAAGAAGCCGAAGCAGAGAGAATTTGCACGCCTCAACGTGACTTACACGGTCATGAGCAAGAGATACTTAAGGCACCTTGTCGAGACGGGAGCTGTTGACGGCTGGGACGATCCCAGAATGCCCACACTCTGCGGTTTAAGGCGCCGCGGCTACACGCCCACTTCCCTCTTCAGATTCGTAAAGAACGTAGGTATTGCGAAAGCCAATTCGCTTGTCGATATCGAGGCTCTTGAGCACTGCATAAGAGACGAGCTTAACGCCAATGCACCGCGAAGGATGTGCGTGCTCGACCCCGTCAATGTCACGATCACCAACATCCCCGAAGGCAAAGTCGAATATTTCGAGGTTTCGAACAACCCCGCAGACCCTGACGCAGGCACGAGGAAGGTTCCTTTCACGAGAAACGTCTACATCGACCGCGCTGACTTCATGGAGGAACCCATTCCGAAGTTCTTCAGGCTAAAGCCCGACGGCGAAGTGAGACTTGCAGGTGCTTACATTGTCAAGTGCACAGGCTACAAAAAGGACGAAAACGGTCTCATCAGTGAAATCACCTGCGAAGCTGACCTTGAAACCGGCAACGGCATGCCTCAGGACGGCCGCAAGATCAAAGGAACTATCCACTGGGTAAGCGCAGACAAAAACTTCAAGACTACCGTCAAGCAGTATGACAAGCTCTTCACCGAGCCGAACCTCATGGACCTCCCCGAGGGCAAGACCTACAACGACTACCTCAATCCCGATTCAGTCAAGGTCTACAGCGCTTTTGCCGAGGAGTCCCTCAAAGACGCCAAGCCCGGCGAAAAGTTCCAGTTCACGAGGACCGGCTACTACTGCGTCGACACCAAAAACGCCAATGTATTCAACTCCATTGTCGGCTTAAAAGACACGTTCAAAAAAGCCGCCGAATAAAACCGGCAAGGTTATAAGTTAAAGCCGCGACTCCCTGTTTTCATGAGACGGGAGTCGCGGCCGTTTTTTTGCCCTTGCGCTATCGTTTATAACACATCTTTATGCTTTTCGACGAATTCTTTTATCACGCTGTCATAGCCCTCTTCGTCGTTTATTCTTACGTGGGAGTGGGTGCCGTTTTTGAACCAGCGGATTTCCTTGGCGGGTGAAGCACAGTTTGCATACACCTTTTTGCTCTCTTCGGGGAGCGCGTACTGATCCTTTTCGGTGTAAATGAAAAGAATCGGCTTCTTTAGCTTTTTGACGGCTTTGTAAGGCCCGTACGTGAGGCAGTTTGCGCCCGTATTCTTGTATAGGATGACCATAACCTCGTACGCGATCGGGAAGGCCGGCTTGTTCCACTCTTTCATGTGGAGCCTGAAAATCTCAAAAAAGTTCTTGTACATGCCGTCGGCGCACATTCCGATGAAATAATCCGGACACTCATTGGCGGTAAGTGTGTAAACCGCTGTTGAGGAGCCGATGCAGATACCGTGAAGAAATACCGTCTTGTTGGAGAACCTCTCGTGAAGAAGCTTACCCCACTTGATGACGTCGAACTTTTCACGCTCGCCCATCGAAAAATAAACACCGTCCGAGAGCCCCGTCGCCCTGCTGTCGATCACAAGCACGTTAAAACCGGCCTTCCTGTAAGGCTCGGCATAGTAGTATGAATACGCAAGCGACTCAGTACGCCCCGGAAGTATAATGACAGCTCTCCCGCAGCCGAAATCATAGTACTCGCCAAGAAGCTTCAGCCCCTCGTTTTCAATCTCAACGGGAGTCATATCGGCGTTGTAATTTTCAGCCCACGCAAGACCTTTCTCGAACATCTCAACGTGCTGAGGATTGTTAATGTCGGAGCATTTTCTCTCGCGCTTTTCGTCCTCAGGCCTGATCAGAGTCTTCCTGTAGACCCTTCCTGCGATATAAAACGTAAAGAGAATGAAAAAAATGAGTCCGGAGACCCCGAGAAAAGTTATAACCAATGCAATTATACCGCCAATGCTCATAACTTATGCTCCAAAACCTTTAGATGAGTCCGATAATAAAGCTCTGCGCCCTCTGGCCGCCGGGAAGCACCGTGAATTCTATGTCGGGGAATGCGTCGGAAAGCCTTTCGGAAAAACTTTCCGAAAAACCTTCGCCGACCTCTTCGCCGGTGAATATGACGGCTGTCTCCTTGTCGGCAATGTTCTCAAGCGAGCTTATCGCGTTAACCGCCGCGCCTGCCGCATCATCCTCAGACGACGATCTGATGTCGCCCGAGACAAGGAGACCTATCCAGTCGCCCTCTTTGCACTTTATGTTTTCGCTGCCGTAGTTTCTTGTGGCGCGTAAAATCATGACCGTGCTGACGTCCTTGGCGTTAACCTCCATGAGCTCGACGCGCTCATTGGGAGAAAGCTGCGGGTCGTCATTGGCGATACAAAAGTAGCCTGCGGCGCTGCTGAGAGACCTTATGATGTGAACGTTTTCGTCGCCGGTGATGACCTTTGCCTGCTCCGCAGCAAATATAACGTTGGGGTTGTTAGGGAAGATCACAATCGCTGCGTCTTCGCTCACTTCCCTTATCTTTTTGATGCATCCGACAAACTCGCCCGAAGCGGTGTTCATCGTGGGGCCGCCGTCAAGCACAAAATCCGCGCCGTTTTCGGCAAAAAGCGAAAGTATTCCGTCGCCCGTTCCGACAACAATCTTGTAAAGATCCTTCTTCGGGAGCGTTTCGGGGCCCGAGAAGAAAGGCTTCAGGTAGTCGTCGATCATTGAAGTCTCGGGAGTTGCATTGGCGGCAGGAGCCTCATGTTTTTCGCCCTGAAGATTTAAGTTGTTGTGCTGGACGCACATGTTTTCAAGTTTAAACGTAACGAACTCGCCGTAGTTCTGGGCAAGCTCGATGACCCTTGCCGGCTTGAACGTGTGAACGTGGACCTTGATCCGTGTGCCGAGGCGCGACACGACGACGGACTCGCCAATGTCCTCAAGCGCCGCAACAAACGACGGCATGTTGAAAAGCGCCACGTAGTTCCTGCCCCTCATGAGCTGAAGGAGGAACTCCATGCAGTAGCCGTACTCAAACTTGGTGTTTTCGTTAAATGCCGCGGTCGACGCATTTATTACAGGAAGGCTTTCCTTCTTCGACTCAGGGACGAACTCGTCAACGTACGACTTATCGTTTAAGTATTTCAGCATCCCCTCAAAGATGCACACAAGGCCCATTCCGCCGCTGTCAACGACGCCCGCCTCTTTGAGTACAGGCAGAAGCTCCGGTGTCTTAAGCAGTGAAATCTTAAGGTTTGCAACGTACATGCCAAGGAGCATCTCAATCGTCGCGCTCCTTGAAAGCTGGTTCTTTACGGATTCGATGCCTTCGCGCGCGACGGTCAGAATCGTGCCCTCTTTAGGGTTTCTGCAGCCGAGGTATGCCTTCCTGTAGGCATACGTAAGAGCGCTCGCCATTGAGCCTGCAGACACTGTCTCGTAGCGTCTGAGGCTTGTGGCAAAGCCGTCGAAGAAGTTTGACAGTATAACGCCGGAGTTTCCGCGGGCGCCGTAAATCATCCCGTCGGCAAGGCTTCTTAGGTACGCATAGAGAATGCGGTTTTGTCCCGCACTTTCGATGCCGTGCTGCATGGTGAGCTTCATATTCGTTCCGGTGTCACCGTCAGGCACCGGAAAAACGTTGAGGGAGTTGATCTTTGACTCCTGCTCCGTAACGCTCTTTACGGCGCCGAGCATCATCATTCTGAAATCATCCCCGTCAATTCTTTTTGTTGCCATTGTAAGCTGATACGCTCCTTTAGCTTTTATAAGTCAGCCGTTAAGCTGTCAGGCGTTAAACGTTAAACCTATAAACGTTAAACGTTAATCGTCAGCCGTTTAGCCTTGCAAGAAGAGCCCTCTCCTCTTCAAGGTCCGCAGTAAGAGGTTTTCCGACGTAGTAGCAGGCCATGATGCCGGGTCCCGCGTTCGTTCCGCTCGTCCTGTAAAGATCCGTGTAATAAAGCTCCTTCGGGTTGAACCTTTCCCTTATAAGCTCCATGAACTTCTCAGCGGGCTTTCTTCTGTTTGAACTTGCGACGATCATGATCTGGTTCTCAGGGTCGGTTACAGTCTCGCCGATGTAGTCAAGAAGCACCTTGAAAGCCGTGCGCTCGCCCTTGACCTTGGAGAGTACCGTGGTCATGCCATCCTGCGAGAAATCGCCGATGGGCTTTATGCCGACAAGCGTTCCCATGAACGCCTTGGCGTTAGAAATTCTCCCTTTTTTAGCGGAAAATGCAAGGTCGTCATGCCAGCCCGCCTGGTGCACGCAGTTCTTTATCGACTCGAGGTAAGCCGCAGTCTCGTCAAGGTCGCAGCCCTGGTCGCGCTTCACCGAAGCAAGCACTGTGAGGAGTCCTCCGCCGGCGCCGAACTTTCTTGAATCGAAGGTGTAAATCTTGGCGTCAGGGTACTCTTTGAGAACCATGTCCCTTGCGGCGCACGCAAAGTCGTGGGTGCCGCTCATTTTGGAAGACATTGCCGTGTGAAGAACCGGGATGCCCTGCTCCGCATATTTTTTGAAAATCTCGTAAAGCTCTGCGGCAGGCGCCGGAGAGGTCGTGAACCCGTCGGGATTCTTCTTAAGAGCATCGTAAAACGCCTCGCTGCTTATATCGTTCCAGTCAAGCTTCGACTTGACTTCTCTTCCGTCGGGAAGCCTCAGATAGCCCTCAACGTATTCTGTCTTGTATCTGCCCCTGAGTTCGGGGGAAAGGTCGCAGGAAACGTCTCCTAAAATAGCAAATTTCATTGTCAGCCCTCCTCTTTTCTGAGCTTTATTGAATTATCGCCAATGCTCTCCAAAAAGGCCTTCAGCCTCTTTGTGATTTCCGGGCGCTCCGCAAGAAAAGCCTCCGCGTGTCCCGCGCCTTCGGCGATAAACAGTTCTTTTTTTGCAGATGCGATCGCATCGAAGTTTTTGTATGAGTTGTCGGGGGTTACATTGGCGTCTTCCGAGCCGTGGATGAAAAACGCCGGCACGGTGCACTGCGAAAGCTTTTCGTCCATCACGTCCTCTTTCAGCTTCACATGGAGAAGAGTCCTTCCCGAAAGCCTGCAGCAGAAGCCGATGAGATATTTGAGCACGCCAAAGCTTTTCCCGCCCGCGAGCATCGCCTCGTATGCGACCCTGTAGCCGCTTTCAAGCACCAGAAGCTTCACGGCAGGATGTTCCTTCAGTTTGTCTGCGGCAAGGCATATCGTCGCGCAGCCCATCGAAATCCCGTAAAGGGCAATCTCATTTTCCGGGAATCTGTTCTCAAGGTACTCAATCCAGCGGATCAGGTCGTCCTTTTCCTTGACGCCAAACGTTATCGCGTGACCGCCGCTCTCAAAGTGGCACCTCTGCGAAACAAGGAGCACGTTATAGCCAAGGTCTTTCATGCCGAGAAATCCGGCGTGTATGTTGTTGTAGGGTATCGCGCGGTAGCCGTGAAGAGCTATCACGGTCTTTTTGTTTCCGAAATCGAAATATCTTGCGGCAAGAACGGCGCCGTCCTTGGCGGTAATCCTCACGGGCTCGTAGGGAAGCGACTTGACTTCGGTTATCGCCTTCAGAAGGTCGTCCTTGTATTTTGCGTAGTGCGTCTTGCTGAGGTCGAGCTTTTCAAGAGGCGGACCGTCTCTCCTTAAGTAGCAGCCCGCAAACGAGTTCACGAGCACGAACAGGAAGAATAACACGGCAAGGCCGCCGACGATGATAAGGAATACTGTCATTTCAGCTTTGTCTGCTCTCTATGTATCTCACAACGTCGCCGAGCGTGACAAAGTCATTCATCCCGACGTCGTCAAAAGTTATGCCGAATTCACTCTCGATCACAATGATCATGTAAATCATGCCGACCGAATTGAGCCCGAAATAGTCAACAAGTCCCGAGTCCTCGCCGCCCGCTTTGATGCGCTCAGCGTCTCCCGGATTCTGCATGACAAGAATATCCTTCAGCTTCTCGCCGATTTCTTTCTCTTTTTCGTTAAACATCTGTGTCCTCCGAGGCACTTCTTATCAGCCGAACTTTTTGTAGCGCTTGATTTTCATTGCCGGTGTCCTCTCAAAGTCCTCGGTCCTGATTGTGACCTTGGTGGGTCTCTGATAGGAAGGCAGTTTCATCGTCACTTCGTTTACTGCGTCGAGAATTGCCTTGGCGGCAGCGTCCTTGTCAAAAGCCGCAAGCTCAGTCTTTCTGGGAACGATTTCAAGGTGCAGGAAGTGCGGTCCGTCGCCCTCGGCGTCTTCAAACAGCTGGCAGTCCTGGATGTATTTGATATTGTTGTAGTGAGTCTCGACTTCCGCGGGTGATACGTTTTCACCGTTTGAGAGCACGATGATTTCCTTGGTTCTTCCCGTGATGTAGAGGCAGCCGTCCTCGTCCATCCGTCCGAGGTCGCCCGTTTTGAACCAGCCGTCCTCAGTGAACGCGTTTTTAGTCTCCTCGGGGTCGCCTACGTACTCTTTGAAGATGTTTATGCCCTTAAGAAGTATCTCGCCGTCTTCAAACTTGATTTCCTGGTAAGGGTAGAGAATGCCGACAGACTCGGGCTTTTCCTCTTTATAGGGGTTTCCGGAGACGAGGTTTGCGGACTCGGTGAGACCGTAGCCGGGATACACGTCAATGCCGAAGGAAGCCATCTCCCTAATGAGGTAAGGCGGTACCCATGCGGCGCCGCAGATGATTGTTTTGATTGTTCCGAGCATGTTCTTTTTGAAGAGTCTCGAAAGTCCGAGAGCCATCTCGACGAGTGCCGGAACCGCGACAAGGACAGTCGGCTGATACACGCCAATGTCCGTAAACAGATCCTTGTTGTTTCTGCATATGCAGAGCGTGCTTCCCGTGTAGAGGCTGCACATCATGTTCCTAATGAGGCCGAACACGTGCGAGAGCGGGAGGCAGAGAATGTAAGTCTGGAAAAGTACGTCCGGAAGATCGAGGCATCCGTAAACCGTGCCGGCAACGACGTTCCTGTGCGTAAGAAGAGCGCCCTTGCTGCGTCCCGTTGTACCGCCCGTAAACATAATGAGGCAGTCGTCATCGGGGTTTATGTCGCCGCTCGCAGGAGTCTTTTCGCCCTTTCCGTCCGTCGAAAGTGTCTTAAAGCCGGGCTTTTTCGCCTCGGCAATCTTTGTCTTTTCAGAAAGAGCAGAAGCCGCGACAATAGCTTTGAGACCGAACTTCATGGACACGCCAAAGACAGTCATCTCGTCAAGCTGGACGGGAAGAACAGCCGCTGTGGCACCCATTGTCGTCAGCGCCAGGAAAACCTTCACAAAATCGGCCGAATTCGGGATGAGAACACCCACCCTGTCGCCTTTACCGATGCCCTCGCCGGCAAGGTATCCCCTGTACTCTGACACTTCCGCGTCAAGCTCCCTGTAGGTTTTTACGATATCCTTGTCTTTAACAGCAACCCTGTCGCCAAAGGATACCGAGCGGTCCCACATCTCGCTGAGGTTCCTGTACCATTTGATGGACTCAAACGTTTTCTGATCGGTAAACTTTGCAAAGTAGCTTAAGTCAAACGATTTCATGAAATCTCCTCCGGTATTGTAAGAAATTCATCTATTTGCAGATTGATTTTAAGTAGTTTTCTTTTTCGGTGATGTATTCCGTAACTTCGTTGATTCTTTCCATTGTCGGCATCTTTCCGAGCATGGATTTTACGTCAATCGGTTCGCCGATTGCGACCCTCAGTCTTGAGAATTTATTCTTTCTCGGCTTCATGTATACAGGCCATATCGGGGCCCCGCTTGAGAAAGCCATCATCACCATTCCCGACTTTAAATTATCCATCATCGGCGCCTCTTTTTCAACCTTTTTTTTGCCCTGAGAGGCGCCGTTTTCCGCGCCTTCCGCTTCGTTTTCAGAGGTGCCTCCCTTTATAGGGGAAGGCGCGCCGTCTGCGGTATTTTTGTCATTATTCTGCACAACGACGTGGCCCTCGGGGAAGAGGACGCAGAGGTTGCCTTTTTTCAGATTGGCGGTAATCTCGCGGAATGAGCTCATCGCAAAATTGTCGCGGTCGATGGGTATGGTCAGGAACTGTCTGAAGAGCCAGCGGTTGAACCTGCTTGTCAGGAGCTCGTCGGTGCAGACGTAGTGGTGACGGCGGCCGATGATGCTGAGCATGAGGTAAAGCGGGTCGAAAACGGAAGAGTGATTGCAGATCAAGATCGCACCGCCCTTCGGATATTTCTTCGCAGCGGGAGACTCGTAATACTTTTTCGGTCTGAAAAAGAGAATTCCCGGGGCCGCCGTGGCTATTACAAAATCATAAATAAAGGTGCTCATAATTCTCCTTTAGCGCCGGCTTTTTCTTTAAAGTTTTCTCTTCAAGGAGCCTGCCGAGGCTTGCCACCCTGTTTCGCAGTTCCTGCGAGCACTTAATAAGGTTTTCGCGCTCCGAAAGCTTCGGGTCGTAAAAATCAAACACGTCAAAAGGCTTTCCTATGATCATGCGGTTCCGCTTTGTCAGCTTAAAATAAGTTCCTTCGGTGTAGACCGGGATAATCGGAACGCCCGCCGCAAGCGCGATATATGCGCAGCTCGGCTTGAACTCAAGAAGCTCCTTTTCGCCGGGGAGCCTCAGTCTTGACTCCGGGAACACGCCAATGACACCGCCCTCATACAAAATTTCGAGCGACTCCTCCGTAAAATCGAGGTTTTTTGAGTCCCTGTCGACGTAGACCGAGCCCATCGCCTTAAGAAGCTTTCCCAGCGCCTTCTTTTTGTAGAGAACCTCCGCCGTCTGGAAGCGCACCGTCCTTGTCTTAAACGCGAACATCACCGGGACAACGTCATAGATTGACGTGTGGTTGCAGGCAATGATACACGGGCCCTTTATGCGCCTCTTTTGAACCTTTCCGTCCTCGTAATAAACCTTCGTTGTGAAAAGAAGCCTTTCCGGGAGCCAGCCTGTAATCTTTATGAAGTTGTTAATAAACCCGGGACTCATTTCACGACGCCCCCTTCCTTATCAAGAAGCTCCTTTAAAACGTCCCTTATGTAAAGAGGCGTAACAACTTTTGTTTCGGGGCTTACGGGCATCGCAACGCCGTACTTCCTGTATGTTTCCGATATTATCTCAAGAAAATCGAGCGAGCTGAGACCGATATCGCCAAAGAGATCCGCGTCAGGTTTTATAGATGAAGGGTCGATGCCTTTTGCATTGGCGACAGTATTTATGATTTCGGAAAGGAGCCCGTCGTCACTGTAATCCGTGATTTCCGGCTCTTTGGGTTTGACCTCCTCAGAGGCGTCTTTTATGAGGCCGTTTTGAAGCTTATACAGAAGCTTCTTTCTGCTGACCTTAAAGTCGCCGTCCGCTATAAGGCGGTCCGTGGTTATAACTATTTTCGAGACGCTTCCGCGAAGAGGCGTGTTAAGTGCCTTTGAAGAAAGAGCGGCCCTTATGTCAGAAATCTCATCGCAGGTCGTGTTTGAGGGAACCTCCGCGACTATCGCGGCGCCGCGCTCATAACCCAAAACACAAAGCCCGGTAACGCCCGGGACCGAAAGCTCCGGCTCTAAAATATCCGGATTTATGTTCTCGCCTGATTCGGGAACGATTATGTCGTCCGCGCGACCGAGTATGAAGTAGGATTTGCCGCGTTTTTCAGCGATGTCTTTGGTCTCAAACCAACCGGCAAGATCCTTCCGCACACCGTTTTCAAGAACGTAATCAGCCATGACGAGGCCCTTTACATAAAGGACGCCGTCTTCAATCCTGTAGGAGACCTTGTCAAGAGGCATGCCCACGGAGCCCTTCAAAACCTGTTTTACGCTGTTTGAGAGCTCGACGCTTGTTATACTTACCTCGGTCATACCGAAGCCGTTTACGAGCCTGTAGCCTATCAGATTAAAGAATCTGAGGACGTCCTTCCTTATGAGACCTCCGCCGCTTATCATAAACGATATACTGCCGCCAAAGAGCTTCCTTCTGACCTTCTTAAAAGCCGCCTTCGAAAAAGCCTTTCCGAGAGGGTTTCCGACGAGCGGTATGCGGTAGATTTTTTCCGCGATATCAAGGCCTTTTTGGAGTTTACCGGCGGTTTCGGGACCCATTGCCGATATCTTTTTCATAGCGCCGTCGTACACTTTGTTCCAGAAAAGAGGAACCGCGAAAATATGCGTGACATGCCTGCGCCTTACGGTATTGGTGAGTGTCTCCGTCGAAAGGTCGTTTAGGAACACAAACGTGCGCGAGAAAAAAGAGAACCAAAGGTAAACCGCAACAAAGCCGAAAATGTGATAAAAAGGAAGGAACGCAAGCTGCTTCAGCTCACCGCCAAAGTGCTTCTTGAGGAGCCTGTTCTTGCGGATAATCCTTTGCGAGTAGCCGATCTGGTTGAAAAACCTGTCCGCCGTGTAATAGCAGAGCTTCACGTTTTCGGTCGTTCCCGATGTCATGAAAATGATCTCGCCGGCATAGCTGTATTGTACTGAGCCCTCGCCGTCAGCCCCCTGCTTTTCCCTCAGCGCCTCTTTTTCACCGTCAAGCTTTTCGGCTGAAACCACGTTGAAACCGCCAAGGTCTTTTGCAAGCGCGGCCGCCTTGGACCCGTCGCATATAACGTCGGTGCAGCCCGCAAAAGCGGCCGCCTTCTTAAGCGACTTTTTGTCGAGCAGCAGATTCATAAGAAGCGGCTTGACGCCGCACAAAATAAGAGCCCAAAGCGTCTCAATGAAGAGCAGGCTGTTTTCCATGTAGATACCGCAGACTGCGCCCTCTTTTTGAGTCATTTCGGGCATGTTTAGCTTTATTGCATTGGCGAGAAGGAATATGTCGTCCCGGGCCTCTCCGTAAGTGGTTTTTACGACTTTAAAGCCGCTGTAGCGCTCGCAGAGGACGTTGCCGGACTCCCTGAACATGAGCCTGAAAAGAGTTTCGAAATTCTTCCCCGAGCTTTCAAATTCAGCGAGTTTCTTCCTGACATATTCGTTTATGGTTCGCGAATCGCCTATGTTTTTTAATCTCATTAAAAGTTTTCCGAAAATCTAACGTAAGCAGGCGGTCCGGTTGCCGCCAAGGCATTTCTCAGCCGTGAATCCTTGCCGCCTTAACCGTGTTCTTCATGAGCATCGCAACGGTCATCGGTCCGACGCCTCCGGGAACCGGTGTTATAGCTCCGCAAATTCCGACAACATCGTCAAAATCAACGTCGCCGCAAAGCCTTCCCTCTTCGTCGCGGTCCATGCCCACGTCAATGACGGCAGCTCCCGGCTTTATGTATTCTTTCGTGAAGAACTTGGCCTTGCCGATTGCAGCGACAAGTATGTCAGCTTCACCTGTGACCTTCTTAAGGTCTTTCGTTTTAGAGTGTGCCGTCGTCACGGTTCCGTCTTCTGCAAGAAGAAGCGCTCCTACGGGCTTTCCGACAATGTTGCTTCTTCCCACGACAACGCAGTTTGCGCCTTTAATGGTTACGCCGGCGTACTTAAGAAGCTCGATAATTCCCGCGGGCGTGCAGGGAAGAAAAACGGGGTCGCCGGTGAAAACGCGCCCGACGTTAACGGGATGGAAGCAGTCAACGTCCTTGTCGGGCGCAATCCTTGCAATAATTTCCTTCTCATCGATACCGCCGGGAAGCGGCAGCTGGACAAGTATACCGTCAACGCTTTTGTCCGCATTCTTCCGGTCGATAACGTCAAAAAGCTCTTCCTTTGTGATACTGCCGTCAAGTTCTATCGTCTCAGACTCGATTCCGCAGTCCTCGCAGGCCTTTTTCTTGTTTCTTACGTAAACCTTTGATGCCTGGTTGTCGCCGGCAATGATAACGCAAAGCTTCGGCCTTCTGCCTGTCTTCGAAACGATTTCCGAAACCTCGGCAGCGACCTCAGTCCTAATCTTTAAGGCCAGCGCCTTGCCGTCAATTATAACCGCCTGTCTGTCTTCCATCTTCAGTCGATCTCCCTCTTAAGAACTCTTCTCTTCTTTGAGCCTACGGCCTTGGAGTTTTCGACGTAGCCGTCCTCCATGAGCCTGTCAAAATAATTGGCGGCATTGTTATAGCCAATGCGAAAAACACGCTGAATCTCCGAAACGGATATCTCATCGTGCGCGATGACGTACTCGAGAATCTGCATGTACTTCTCGTCCTCGGGCTTTTCCATGCCGTCGAAAGTGAGCTGCTCCGCGCCGTCAGGGACACCGGAGAGCGCCTTGTCGGAAAGCTCGTTTTCGGTCGAAACTTTTTCGGGCTGCTTGTTTTTCGCCTTTATATAGGCAACAATCTCTTTTATCGCCTCGCCGTCGCAGAAGCCGTTCTGGAGTCTGCTGATGCGCTTGTCGCCGTTCAGCAGGCAGAGCATGTCGCCGTGGCCGTTGAGCTTTTCACCGCCGCCGCTTCCCAGAATGATTCTGGAGTTGATGTTGTCGTGTACGAGCAGGCAGACCTTGGAAGGCATATTGGCTTTAAGGATACCTGTGAATATTTCAGCCGAAGGACGCTGCGTTGCAAGCACAAGGTGGATACCGCAGGCGCGCGCGAGGCTGGCGATTCTTGTCGCGTAGAAGAGAGCCTTGCTCTCCTTGGTTTTTGAAACGAGGTCCGCAAACTCGTCGATGACGACAACGATTCTCGGCATTGTCGGCAGGCCGTTCTTCCTTGCCATAGAGTTGTACTCGCTGATGCCGTTGAGCTCAAACCTCTGCAGGAAGTTGTAGCGCTTGTCCATCTCGTATGCAACCCAGCCGAGAGCCGAAGTTGCCTTTTCGCAGTCGTAAATGACAGGGGTGAGAAGGTGCGGCAGATTCTTGTAGACAGGGAACTCAATCTTCTTAGGGTCGACAAGAATAAGTCTGACCTGGTCGGGTGAAGCTCTGTAGACAAGGCTCAGGATGAGGCCTCTTGTGAAGACGCTCTTACCGGAACCCGTTGTACCGCCGATCATGATGTGAATCATGTCCTTCATCGTGGAGCAAAGCGTGTTGCCGCGGATGTCAAGGCCGATACCGACCGGAAGATCCTCCGTGTCAAGGTTCTTGAATTCTTTTGAAGCGAAAATCTCACGCTCGTATACGTTGAACGTGCTCTTGTTTACCATCTCAACGCCGATTGCGTTCTCACCCGGTATAGGAGCTTCTATTCTGACGTCCTCGCCCGATACGATAACGCTGATGTCCTCGGCAAGCCTCTTGATGCCCTTGACCTCCTGCTCGGCCTTCGGAACGACTATGAACTGCGAGAACGAAGGTCCTATGTAGCACTTTTCGCAGTTGACGGCAATGTTTCTTGACTCAAACAGGCCTCTTAACCTCTCAAGCCTTGCCTCGTTCTGGTTCTTAATGAGCTGGATTGCGGCATGCTTCTTTTCCTCGTCATAAGTGAGCAGATCGAGCGGAGGCGACTTGTAGTTGTCGTATTCGCCAGTGCTCATAACAGGGAGGTTGCCGGGTTCAATCGAGTTGTATATGTTTACGGGGTCCTCAAGGAAAGACTCCTCGTCAAATGAAAAGTCGTCGTCTTCATCGGAAGAAGCCTTGGCGGGTTTCTTCGCAGGCTTTGCCTTCGGAACCTCGGTCTTTGCGGGCTCTGAAATCATCTCCTCGGCTGCAGGTTTAGAAGCTTCCTCAGGCTCCTTCTTTGCGGGCGCGGGCGCAGCTTCCGTGTCAGGCGAGCTTACATCGTCAACGTCGTCAAACACAACGCTTGCGGCAGAAATGGTCTTTCTCTGTCTGTTTGTCCCGTCAACGTCAACGGCAAGGTTTGCTTCGTCAAAAATAACCCTCTTAACGGGCGGTTTGCTGCCGTCGCTTCCGTCGGGCGCGTAAATCTTAAAGCTTCCGTCCGCCTCAGACTCTGAAACGCTGAACTCGTTGTTGTAAGCCTTAGGCTCTGACCTTGGCGTGTTGATTTCGGGAGTCTTGACAACCCTGATAGGTTTGTGGCTCTGGCCGTTGTCCTTCTTTCCGAAAAGCCTTGAGAAGAGACCGCCAATGCCCTTGCCGATCTTCACGAGTATCTTTCCGAGAGCCGTAAAGAAGGGAAGAAGCGAGAATCTGAACAGAAGAAGCGTGAAAATGAGCGTGATTGGTATGAGGAGCACGAGAGCGCCCGCCTTGCCGACAGCAGCGCGAAGCAGTGTCGAAATAGCGCCGGCAATGAGTCCGCCGCCGAAAACGCTTATGTCACAGCTCGTCCAGAGCGCCTCAACAGTGATTCTTGAGTGGCCGGCAAGGTAAGTCTCATAAACCGGCGAGAGTGTGTGCAGCAGCGTGGCTACAAAAAGTATGAAGAACGAAACGATGAGCACGGTTTTCCAGTTGAAAACGGCAGCCCTCGTTCCGCGGAGTATCGTGATTGAAAAAACAATGATCGTTACAAGTATCAACGCTGAGCCGAACACGCCGAAAAGACCGAAAAGAACAGGCCTTATGAGGTTGTGTCCCACGAAGCCAGCCTTGTCGATAAGGCAGATGAATATGAACGCGCAGATTGTAAGAAGGATGATCGCCGAGATTTCCTTGTAGTTGGCGCTTCTCGTGCTGACCCTGACCTGCGGGGAACCCGACGCAGAACCGCCCTCCTTCTTTACGTTCTTCTGTCCGGCCGGCTTTTGACCTGCCGCCTTGTCTTTTGTGCTGTAAGTTTTCTTGCTTTTGGCCATCTGATTCACCTTTTGTAAAATTATCGAAGAAGCGTGGAAACGTATTCTTCAACGGCTGTCTCCACCCTGTCGTTTGTAAGCTTTTCTTTTATGTCCGAAAGATCGTCGTAAGAGTTTCCCGCGCCTTCAACCGCAAAGAGCAGAATATGATTTTTCCCGTCAAAGAAGGAAAAAGTCTTATCCGGGTCGTGATCTGAGAGAGCCTCCTGCACTCCTTTTTCAAGATCCCCGAAAAAGTAAATGTATTCGTCCCTGTCCTGCCCGTTGGTCTCAATAAGGGCGAGCATGTCCTCCTGACTTTTAACTGCCTCCGCGATTTTTCCCATGAGCGCCGCAAAGTCCGTGACATCGCCAATGTCATCCGGATACCCTTCAACCGTCATCCCCTCGGGAAGCTTCGGGAGCTTCTTTCCGCTGAACGAGGCTTTCAAAAAGTAGAGCGTCCTTATTCTGTTTTCGGCAAGATAGTCCGCCGCCTCTTCGTCTGTCGCCTCAAGTTCTTCAATCAGCTTTTCATAGGTCTTTTCGATCAGGAGGTTGTATTTCGAAATCTCTCTGTACTCGGAAAGACTTATCCCGAACTCTCTTTTGCAGACCTCTTCGTCACTCTCGCCGTTCTGCGACCTTAAAAGGTCAAAAACACCGTCTGCCTTTTCAACGTAATCCGCGATTTCCTCATCTGAAGCGGTGACGTTTTTCGAACCGGCAAGTGATATCTTTGCCGCAAACCAAAGCGCCTCGTTTTCGGGATTCCCGTAGCCTCTTGCCTCAAAATAAGTCTTGAAGTAAGGCTCGACTTTTGTCCCGTCTTTTAACGTTTTTGCCGCATTGGTTATTTCAGAAAGCTTGCTTAAAGGAGCTTTCGAGCATGAAAAGAGCGATGCGAGAAGCATTGGCAATATCAAAACCGCCAATGAAACCGGAACTGTTCTTTTCAAGAGCTCTTTTTTCATGCCTTCCCTTCTTTTACTCAAAGTAGCTGTTCGGCAGCACAAACTCGTAGCCTTGCGCGCGCGCGTAATCAATGTAATCGCCGAGAACGTTATAGGTCATCTCGCTCGTGCCGTGAATGTAAACGACGCACCCCGGGAAAACGGAATGCTTGAGCCGCTCGAAAGCCTCCTCGTTTGAGTAAATCGGCTGCTTGTCGTAGTCCCTGTACGTGAAAGTCCAGAACGAGACGGTATAGCCAAGGTATTCGAGCAGTGCAATGTCGCGCCTTGTCGATGCTCCCGCCGGCGGCATGTAGTACCTCAGAAGATACCTGAAGCCTATCTTATTCGCCAACGTGTCATAGAAGAGGTTTGCGTCGCGCACTATCTCGCTGTACTCAAGCGTCGGGAGCTGGTTGTGCGCGTAGCTGTGCGAGCCGATTATATTGCCGTTGCCGATAATCGTTCTCAGGAGCGGTCCCGACGAACTTTTGACTGTGGATCCCGTGAGGAAAAACACAGCCTGAACGTTCTTCTCTTTTAAGAGATCGACGAACATCGGAAAGTATTTGTTGTAGTAACCGACCGCTATCGAGAGCATGATCTTCTTTTCGGTCGTAGGCAGCCTGTCAAAGCCGTGGTGTTCCTTCAGGAATTCAAGCGTTGCTTTTGTCTTGTCGTAAACGCAGACAAGGTTTCCGTTTGAGTCAAACTTCCACTGGCCGCTGTGCCATTGGCCCGTTGTCTGGTTGACGTCCGGGAACACCCCGGCTTCGGTATTCTCAAGGAACGAATAGTCGATTGCGTCAGGCGCCTCTGTTCTTGCGTATCTCTCGCCCTCGAAATAAACATGTGTCGGCGTCGGTGTCGGCGCGGGAGTTTCTGTCGGCGTAACGTCAGGGGTCTCAGGTGTTTCCGAAACCTCAGGCGAAGGAGTGCCGGCAAATTCAGGAGAGCCGCTTGCAGCAGGAGACTCGCTCATATCAGGCGTGCTGCTTCCGTCGGGTGTCCCGAACGAAGGGGTTTCATTTTCCGGCGTCGGGCTTTCGGTAATTTCTTCCGAAGGTGTTTCAGAAGGTGTGACCGGCTCAGTCTCCGATACCGTCGGAACAGGTTCATAAGTTCCGGTAACCTCAGGTGTCATTACGGGGACTCTCGTGTCGTAAGCGGGGATGCCGTACTCAACTCCGTTGCAGCCCGAGAAAACAAACATCGCCAATATAATCAGCGCGGCGGCGGATAAAAACGCAAGGGGCAGTCTTCTAAAAGACGTGCCGCCGCTCTTTCCGCTGCCTGTATTTTTCGCATTGGCGTTTTGATTCTTAACCGCTTTTTCCAAAAGAGTTTTTCCCCTTAAGTTTTGTCTTTCGTAAAAATGCGAGAATTTACGGATTCTCGTCGTTAAGGACGGTCATTCTGAAGCTTGATATCACGGGGTAAATTTCCTCCTCGACAAGCTCAAAATCTCTCACCGATGAATAAGTCACAAGAATCGCGTAAACCGCCTTGGGCCTGCTTGCGCAGTAAAGTACACCGCTGAAGCTTCCGTCATCGCCCGCAGCCATGAACTTTGTGCAGTAGAGCTCTGTTTTTGCTTCTTCGTCTTCGTAAAGCTGCGCCCTTGACGTTATACTGAGACCGGTCACGCCTTTAATAAGGACGCCGGTCCTAAGCCTTTCAGTGTAAAAGTCGACAAGATCAGCAGCCGGCACAAGGTTGACTCCTCCCGACTTCACTCCGTAAACAGATTTAACGTCGGAGGGAACGTTGTAGAAGAACGATACGTTCACGGTGTCGTATCTTGTCAGCACGGCATCGTCCTCGTCTGTCTCATCGCCGCCCGGATAATCCTTCCTTGCCGGTGTGAACCTTGCGACAAGCCCGTTTTCCTTGTTGAGAAGAAATCCGTTCTGGTTTTCCTCCTTCACCCAGTTCTCCGGATAGTCGATCCTGAAGAAGTAGCGCGAGGCGTTATATGTAAGAAGTCCTTCGCCGGGGCCGCTCTCTGCGGCAATCTCGGCTTCGATCAGGGGCGAAAAGACATAGGCGACAACAACCGACAATATGAGGAGCATCATGAAAAAGCCTCTCTTGCCAAAGGTGTTATTCGATTCTATGTACTCATTTTCGCCCATGAAATCTTAAACCGTTTACTTCAGAAACCTCAAGGTGACACGCGTCACTTGTCAAGGCGTCTTATCTCATATCCTTCTGCCCTGATGTAGTCAATGAGATCTCCGAGAACTGCGGCATTTGTCGAAGAAACCGCATGGAGCAGATATACGCATCCGGGGTGCAGGTAATCTTTCATCTTCTGGAGAGACGATGCGGGGTCAGGCTGGTTGCTGGTATTGTAGTCGCCGTAAGCAAACGACCAGAACGTCGTATGATATCCGAGATATGATGCGAGTGCGAGGTCTCTTGCCGTTGCGGCGCCCTGAGGCGGCCTGTAGAAGAGCATCGTAAAGTCTTCGCCAAGGACATTCTTGAGTTTTCTGTAGACCGAGTTAAGTTCCTCTACAAATTCCTCGTTCGAAAGCTCAGGCATGATCTTGTGGTTTTCGGTGTGCGAACCTATGATGTGACCCTCGGCGAGCATACGCTTCATCATGTCCTTGGTCATTTCGCCGTAGTCAACGAAACCGCCGGTTACGAAGAATATTGACTGAACATTCTTTTCCTTCAGAACGTCAAGTATCCTCGATGTGTTACCGTTCTCGTATCCGCAGTCAAACGTGAGGTAGCAGACCTTCTGATTGGTGTTCTTTCGGTAGATTCCGCCGTACTTCTGGAGAAGGTAAAGCGTGCTCGCATATCTGTCCCACGGATGGGTGACATTGCCTTTTTCGTCTTTATTAACAGGTGCAAAGTACCAGTCGTAGTTGTCTTTGCAGTCGTCGAATTTTTCTTTGGAGACACCGTCAAGGAACGAGAAATCAATATCCTTGGGATCGATGATTCTCGCTGCCACTTCGTCAATTCCGGAGCTCGGTGTGGGGCCCGAAGGCGTCTGCTTCGGAGTGGGTGTGGGTGTAGCTGTAGGAGTGCTTCCCTGCGTGGGCGTAGGAGTTGAGCCCTGAGGCTGGGTAGGCGTAGGCGTGGGATTTCCGGCACTCTCGGTCGGATTCTCGCCCGTCGGCTGCTCTGTGTTCTGAGGCACTTCGGTATTTCCGGGTTCCTGCGTGTTCGGCGCCGGTGTGACGTCCGCAGGGCTTGAGGAAGGCTTCTTTCCGCTGCATCCCGAACCGCTCGTATACCTTGCGATAGCTACTACCTCAATGGCAATGAGCGAGATGAGCACGACAATACCTACAATGTAAAGAATAGGCTTGTAATTACGCTTGAACTTACTGTTTTTTGACTTGTTTTCGTTATCATTTGTATCCATCATAATACCCCCGATACCTGAATCTGATGAGCATTGTGAAATAAGGCATTTGCCTTCACGTCACATTCCCCATAAGTATACCACACCCAGCTTGAAAATACAATTGAAACAAGTGCCCCAAGACCCCGAAAACAACAATATATTGTGCCCAAATTGCATAAAAAGCAGGCTAATCACAAAAACGAAACCGCCAATGCAAAAAACGCTTCTCTTTAAACGCGCGCAAATATAAGTTACGGGCGGCCTCGCGGCCGCCCTCATTCACGTCAGATATCGTACGCAACAGGCTTTCGCCCGCTGTAGTAGTAGAGCTTGTCAAAGCCGACCTCAAGAAGCATTTTTCTTGCCCCGTCAAAGCCCTGCCCGACCGTCTCCGCGGTGTGCGCGTCCGAGCCGTAGGTGATGAGCTTTCCGCCCATCGACTTGTAGATTTTCAGGAGCTCAGGCCCCGGCATGTACGCGCCGTAACTGTAGCGCGAACCGTTAATTTCAAGAGCTATGTTTCGCCTGATGATTACCGCCAATATCTCCCTTATGATCTCTCCGAGCTCATCGTCAAATATGTCCTGCTTGAAGAACTTGAGCTCGTACCTGTTGATGAGATTCAGGTGGCAGAGGATGTCGATGTCTGAGGTCTTGGCGGTTTCGAGAACGTCCTTGTAATACTGAACAACGACTCTTCTCACGAAGTCCTCGGGGAGCTCCGGGAACCTGTAGTCGGAGAACACAAAGTCTCTGCCGTCAATGTAAATCTTATGGACAGACCCCATCACGGAGTCAAGCGGAAGCTCTTTGATGAGTTTTTCGCACGCCTTCTGATTTCTTATCGACTCGCCGATCTCGGCTCCGATGTTGAGGATAAAGCCGTCGTAGGCGCCCTCCGCCTCGATTGCCTTCTTTACGTCGCTGCAGTAGTTCCTGTAAGAGTCGTAGGCGGGAAACAGGCAGTCCGTGCCCTCGTCAGCGATATCAACGTGGTCCGTGATGATTGCGCCCAGGAAACCGTTCTTAAGCGTCTCACGCACGATGTCGGAAGGCTCAGCCCACGAGTCGTGGGAGCTCTTTGAGTGAACATGACAGTCTATGAGACTGGTTTTGAAAATATACTTGCTGTCAGCCATTTTTCCGATTAAAAACAGGTGCGGAAGAACCGCACCTTAAAGTTAAACGAATTATTTAATCTTGACAACCCAGCCCTCGGGTCCTTCGAGTCTGCCCATCTGGATTCCGGTGAGGGTGTCGTAGAGCTTCTGGAGCACGGGGCCCATCTTCTCCATTCCGCTCGGGAAGTTGATGACGCCGCCGTCGTAAGTAACTCTTCCGACAGGGGAGATAACTGCAGCGGTGCCGCAAAGACCGGCCTCTGCAAACGTCTTGACCTCTTCAAACGGGATCGGTCTCTCCTCAGCCTTCATGCCGAGAATGTTCTGTGCAACGTAAACGAGCGATCTTCTTGTGATTGAAGGAAGGATCGTTGGCGACTTAGGTGTCACGATACCGCCCTCTTTGGTTACGAACAGGAAGTTTGCGCCGCCCGTCTCTTCGACGTAAGTTCTTGTAGCGGCGTCGAGGTACATGTTCTCGTTGAATCCGAGCTCATGTGCGTGCTCGATCGCGAAAAGGCTCATCGCGTAGTTGAGACCAGCCTTGACGTGGCCTGTACCGTGAGGTGCGGCTCTGTCAAAATCGCTTACCATGATGGACACGGGCTTTGCGCCGCCCTTGAAGTAAGGTCCGACAGGTGATACGAAAATTCTGAACTGGTAGTTGATTGCCGGTTTGACGCCAAGGACAGGGCTTGTCGCAAACATTACCGGACGTACGTAGAGAGTTGCTCCGGAGCCGTAAGGAGGAACGTAGTCAGCATTTCTCTTAACTGTTTCAACAACAGCTTCAACGAACTTTTCAACGGGGAAAACAGGCATGCACAGTCTCTTGCAGCTCTCAGCCATTCTTGCGGCATTGAGGTCGGGGCGGAAGCATACGATGTCGCCCTTCTCTGTTCTGTAAGCTTTGAGGCCCTCAAAACATGTCTGAGCGTACTGAAGGACGCCTGCGGACTCATTAATAGAAACGGTGGAGTCTGTCGAGAATCTTCCCTCGTCCCACTTACCGTCAATGAAGTCGGAGACAAACCTCACGGGTGTCTCTCTGTAGGCAAAGCCTATATTCGGCCAGTCTAAATTGATTTCAGCCATTTAAATCACTCCTTTTTATGCTGAATTGTTTCTGTCTTATGATAGCTCCGGCGCGCCGGGGCAGATGTTTTTTGGTTATAACGAGGCCTTATTTGGTTTCTTGGGCCGGTGTATTTGCGGTTTCATCCGTTTTGGGCTTCGATTTGAAGCTCAACTTTGATTCCTTGCCCTTGATCAGCCTTCCGATGTTGGTGTGGTGCCTGATGATGAGGAGCGCCGCGAGGATTATCGAGATGAAAAGGAACGTGTTGAGGCCTTTTGTTTTCTCCGGCCAGCCGCCAATGAAAAACACGAGCACGGGGTATACCGCAGCCGCAAGGACCGAGCCCAGCGAGACGAATCTTGTTATCGAGACGACGATTATGAACGTCAGGAGCGCAAGAAGAGCCGGGATGGGTGCGAGGAAGAGCATTACCGAGAAAGTAACCAGAACGCCCTTGCCGCCTTTGAAGCCGAAGTAGCACGGCCAGTTGTGCCCGCAGACGCAGCCGCACGCCGCAGCCATCATCGAATTGAGACCCAGAGACCGGTTCGAAAGCGCCACGTACATGATGAGGCACGGGATGAGGCACGCGACGATACCCTTCATAAAGTCAATTATGAGAGTTATCGCGGCGGCTTTTTTTCCGAACGTGCGGAGCATATTGGTGGTACCTGCGTTGCCGGAGCCGTGATTCCTCACGTCATCGTGAAACAAAACCTTTGAGACAAGCACTCCGGCGTTGATGCTGCCGAGAAGGTACCCGACGAGCGCAAAGCCTGAGATTATCAGAATATCAAACACCTGCTGGGGCATAAATTACCTCACATTTTCTTCGGCGGCCTGTTTTTCCGATTTCTCACGGATCTTGAAAACAAGCGGTGTGCCGACAAATCCAAAATTTTTACGAAGTCTGTTCTCGATGTACCTCAGGTACGAGAAATGGAACAGTTTTTCGCTGTTGCAGAAAACGCAGAACGTCGGCGGTGCGACGGCAACCTGCGTCATATAGTAGATTTTCAGTCTCTTGCCCTTGTCGGACGGAGGCTGGACGATTGCAACCGCCTCGTTGAGCACGTCGTTGAGCATGCCCGTTGATATGCGCTTGCGGTTTTCGGCGTTGACGGCAGCGATAGTGTCAAAAAGGTTCTTGACTCGCTGGCCTGTGAGAGCCGAGATGAAGAGCACGGGGGCAAACATGATGAAGTTAAAGCTGTTCAGCACCTTTTCCCTGTAAGCCTCAAGCGTTCCTGTATCCTTTTCGATGAGGTCCCACTTGTTGACGGCAATGATGATGCCCTTGCCCTTTTCATTGGCGTATCCCGCGATTTTGGTGTCCTGCTCTGTCACGCCGTCGACCGCGTCCACAACTATGACGCAGACGTTTGACCTGTCAACCGCATCGAGCGCCCTTATAATGCTGTAGCGTTCAATGTTTTCGGTGACCTTGCCGCGTTTCCTCATGCCCGCCGTGTCGACGAAGCAGAAGCGCCTGCCGCCAATGTCAGCATACGTGTCAACCGCGTCCCTCGTTGTGCCGGCAATGTCGCTCACTATCACTCTGTCCTCACCGAGGATCTTGTTTACAAGCGACGACTTTCCGGCGTTCGGCTTTCCGACTATAGCCACCTTTAAGACCTCGTCGTCATCGTCCTCTTCCTTCTCATCGGGAAGGTTTTCAAACACCGCGTCAAGAAGATCGCCTATTCCGAGACCGTGCGTCGCAGATACCGTAACCGGGTCGCCTATGCCGAGCGAGTAGAACTCGTAAACCTCCGCGGGAGGCTCGCCTATATTATCAACCTTATTCACGCAAAGCACAAGAGGCTTTCCCGATTTCATGAGCATTGAGGCGATTTCGGAGTCCGCGGCGGTCATTCCCTCCTTTGCGTCGACCATAAAGACGATCACATTGGCGAGTTCGACGGCAAGCTCCGCCTGTCTTCTCATCTGCGCAGGAATGATCTCGTCGGAGGCAGGTTCGATACCGCCCGTGTCGACAAGGGTAAACTTCCGCCCGAGCCACTCGGCGTCCGCGTAAATACGGTCCCTCGTAACGCCCGGCGTGTCCTCAACGATGGAAACTCTTCGCCCTATTATGTAATTGAAGAGCGACGACTTGCCGACGTTCGGTCTGCCGACTATCGCCACAACGGATTTTCCCATAAATACCTCCGTTTTTTTCAAAAAATCTGTTACCGCGCGCCTTTAACCGAACAGCAGCGCGTTGCAGAGATCTTCTCCGGTCTTGCCGACAACAACAATCCTTGCGTGGAGCTGCTTCTCAGCCTCCCTGACCGTCATGTCGTCAAGAAAAACCTTCTCACCCGAGCGAAGCATGTTGCACGTTATGAATACCCTGCCGCCAAGGTTTCCCGCAGCCTTAAGCTGCTTCACAAGGTCCTGACCGGTTATAAGGCCCGAAACGGTTACGTCCGGCCCGAAAAATTCATTTTTAATCGGAACGACGTTGACTTCGAATATCTTTCCGAACTCCTCCGAGAACCATCCGATATCGAAGACAATCTTACTCAGCTTCTCATAAGCTATCTCGCCGGTCGCAACGGTGCCCTTGATGCGCATCCTTCTGAACCGGAGCTTCCTCTCAAGCGCTTTCGAGTGATACCCGTTTCTGATAAATTCTTTGACTTCCTTTTCAAGGAGCGTAAGCATTCCGACACCGTCCTCAAGCGCGGGAAATCCGTCATAACCTTCCTCTGTAGGGAGCGGTCTTTCCGATTTGATGTAAAATTCGTCGGAGGCGTATACAAAACTGTTGCCTCTGGTTATTTTTGCCATGGTTCTGTAGTCCTCAATGAGGTCAAGAGCCTTTCCGGCAGTTTCCTTTGTAAACGGCTGAAGCTCAGTGAGCCCTTCCCTGAATTTTGTGAGTCCGAGGGGCACAACCGATACAGATTCAAAGTTTTCCGGAAGTTCAAGCAGCCTGTCAAGCGTGTACCGGAGCTCGTCTCCGTCGTTCCAGCCCGGCACGAGCACTATCTGCCCGTTTACCGTTATGCCGGCGTCAAGGAGTATCTTAAGCTTCTCCGCTATATTGCCGGCTCCTTTGTGTCCCAGCATCTTCACCCTGAGTTCGGGATTCATCGTGTGAATCGAAACGTTGACGGGCGAAATGTGGTATCCGGCAAGCCTTTTCAGCTCCGCTATCGAGCAGTTCGTCAGCGTCACGTAGTTTCCGGTAAGAAACGAGAGCCTGAGGTCGTCATCCTTGAAATAAAGCGTATCCCTCATGCCCTTCGGCATCTGGTCGATGAAGCAGAACACGCACTTGTTNNCAGTTCCTCGGCAAGCAGCGGATTCTCAAAATCAATCTCCGGATCTTCATACTCTTCCTTTTCGATCACAAACGCAAGTTCCCCGTCGCCGCGTCTTACGGTGACAACCGGATCTGCATCGGCAATGAAATACCTGTAGTCGAAAACGTCCGTTACGGGTTTTCCGTTGACGGCAACGAGTATGTCGCCCTTCCTGATTCCGGCGCGACCGGCAGGCCCGTTCTTCTTTACGGCGCAGATTATCTTGTTTTTAAGATTACGGTCCATCCGAAAACCTCCGCCCAAACCTGCCGACAGGTTAACTCACCTTAAAAAAAATACTGTCATTTCGCGGACTTCAGTACCATCCGGTCAAAGGCAGTATACGCTGAAATTGAAAAAGCACGACGGCGAAAATCCAAAACAGCTGTCAAACGAATCAACAGCTGTTTAAGAGATAATCATTCTTCGTCCATCTTTATAACCTCGCGGCCTTTGTAGTAACCGCAGGAACCGCACACAGCGTGAGCGAGTTTAAAGTTATGACACTGCGGGCACTTCACGAGGGCAGGTGCCTCAAGCTTCCAGTTAGCTCTTCTAGAACGACTTCTCGCCTTGGACCATCTTCTCTTCGGGCAAATCATTTTTCCACACCTCCTGCTTAAGAGCTGGTATTAATTGTTTCGCGGCTGCCTCAAACAGCGCGCAAAACGCTGACTTCAAAACAGACAGATGCGATTATAACCTGTTATAAATTAAAAGTCAACAGCTTTTTTTAAAAAACACGCCAATGTTTTAAGATGTCTTCAATCCTGAATAATTGCTAAATATTCGGGAAAAGACCTGTTTTTCAAAAAACCTGCCGCCAATCTCTTTCAGTTCTTCTTAATCCGGCTTTTAATAAAGTCAGGCTCGGATTCTATCACCGAAGGCACGCCGAGCTTACCGGCAAGCTTTTTTTCAAACTCAATCCGCTTTGCCCAGAGGGCCTGGTACCTATAGCCGAGTTTTTTATTGGCGGCATTCCTTCCGTACTTTCCGTCACCCGCGACAGGATACCCGAGATGGGCAAGGTGCGCCCTTATCTGATGCGTCCTCCCCGTCACAAGCTCAACCTCGCAGAGCGTCGTTCCGGCCGCCTGATCGTAGCAAACAGGCCTCACCTTCGTCTCAATCTGCCTTGCGAGTTTCCTCGGCTGATCGTAAATGTAAACCATACCGAGCTTTGAATCCTTAAAGTGATACGCCTTAAGAGACACAAACCTTGTGCCGTCTCCGAACCGCAGGAAAGCATTGCCGACAAGGACAGCCGCATAAGTCTTCCTTATTCTGTTGTCCTTCTGAGCCTGCTCAATGAGTTCTGCAACGCTGCTGTCCTTCCCCACAAGCACTATACCGCCCGTATTTCTGTCGAGTCTGTGGCAGAGCGCGGCTTCCGGCTCAAGCTCCCTTCTGATCTCGTCAATGAGACAGTCGGGATCCTTCTCCATAGGCTCGCACGCAAAACCCTGCGGCTTCTCTGCGGCAATAATATATTCGTTTCTGAAAAGAATCTTACAGTTCATAGAGCCGCTTTTAGGAAGGCATGAATCCGCCGTCCGGCAAAAAAATTCCACCGTCATATTTCAGGCGGTGGAATCTCTAAGTAACGTATTAACTGTGATCAACCAACGTCAGAAGTTTCCCAGCCTTTTCTTCTGAAGTCGCCGATGGTTTCAAGGTACTGATCCTTGTACTGATCGTAGAGATCTTCCTTAGCTTCGAAAGTGACTACGAAGTACTCAAGGCCTGCCATAACGAGGTTGTAAACACCGACGTAATTTTCACCGTCTTTGGTGAACGTGTAGGAAACCGTCGAGAACTGGAGTTTACTGTACTCAGCTGTTGTTGTAACAGGTTCGCCTATCTGTAAGAATGTGTCGCGGGGGCTTGTTCTGTAGTGCTTGTTGTTAAAGAAGAACTTGGAATCAGCATCCTGCAGCCAGGTGACGATGTCGCTTCTGGATGTAGTCATCATGATGCCTTCGCCGTTGTAGTAGTAAATGCAATACTCAACGCCGTCAACAGGTGTATAAACGGTCTTAGCTTTTCCGTTCTCGTCGGTTTTCTCTTCAGCTGTAGCCGGAGTGAGCACCATTACAAGACCTGTATCTCTGTCGAGCATACGCTTGTCAGAGTCAACTTCTTTAATGCACCAGTCGGTTCTGTATCCCTGCTGGAAGTAGTATCTCAGGTTCTCATGCTGATTCGGAAGTTTGCCGTCCGGGCCGTGCTCGGATTTGTTTTTTCCCTTGCATCCGAACATGCTCAAAGCGCATGCAATGATCAGAAGAGAAGCTATGGCGATCTTCAAGATTTTAGTTGGTTTCACAATCAGTTCCTCCAAATGTAAAAATTCCGTTCGAAAACGCATATACACTCTCCGAAGAGAGATTGTCCTGCATCATTCTCAGTGCATTATACAAGAGTTTAAAAAAAATATCAATAGCGTTTTTTATACATTTTTCAACACTTCGACTAATCCATTATTTAAAATAGACACGCCAATGCAAAACGCCTGCAAAAGAAAAATCCGCGCTGCACAGAACGCGGATTCATAGACTGATTCTTTCCGACTCTTTTACCTTGGCGGCATCGGAAGTTCCGCGGAACCTTGCCGTGACGTAGAGGAGCATGAATATGCAGATGTACATGACTGCCCTTGGCGTTATCTTCGACGTCACGTAAGAAGTGATCAGCTTGTAGGCGGGAAGCCTGCGCTGTTCCTCGGCGGCCGCTGCTGTGCCCCTGTAATTTTTCATCGAGAAAACAATTCCGTCGCCCTTCCCGGTCATTCCGCTGTAGGCAAAAAGGCTGCCGTCGGGAGCCGTGCCGGGATAGTAATACGTATCGGATGGGACTGTGATATTGGCGGATTTCGAGGTGGTCATGTCGCCGTAGAGAAGATAGACGTTCACGAGATAGTTTTCGGAAAGCGTCGATTCTGCGTTCTTGGTGACAAGTGTCGCGATAACGGGCTTGCCGGAGGGGTTGTCGGTCGTTGCGTTTGTCTTAAGATTATATGCGTCGTGGTAGAAAATATCGGTGATTCCGAGGTCCGGACCGTCATTTAGCAGCTTTACGACATCGCCAAGCTCACCCGAATCCGCATCGATCGGGCATATAAACCTCGTGCACCAGGGGTCCTGCTCGTACGAAAGACCGCCGATGAGAACCGAGCCGTATTCGCGCTCCGAGATGACAGCCCTGTTTCCGACGGTTTCAAGAACGGAAGCCATAGACTCTTCGGAATATTTGGTGTTCATCAGCGACACGTAAGCATCCTCGTTAAACTGGCGCCCTGTCACGTACGTCCTGCCGTCTGCAAGAAACTCAAACCCGTCAATGGTAAAATCCCTGAAACGCTCCGAAACCGTTGTCTCGAACTTTTTGACCGAATTTATTGAAAATCCCGAAATATAGGGAAATCTGTCCGTTCCGACTCTCACGTATCCCGTGAGGAAGAATGTATTTCCGGCAAAGCTTATATTGTCGATAAACACGTCCTCGGTAAACTCCGTGTCAATGACAGTCTTTCCGCGGCTTGAAATCTTTACCGAGCAGCCGTTTCTGACCTCGGCAACGTAACTGTCCGAGTAAACGAGTCCCGCAAAGACGCCTGTGACGTCTGTCGTTTCAAAGCCCGCCTCCTCGACCGAGACAATGTCAAAATCGTACGATATGTCGTAGGTTTTAATGTCGCCGCGCGCGTTTTTCGAGACAAGGAGTATCACCTCGCCGTCGCTCACGGTGTCTGAATAGCTGTAGCTCTCGTCAAGCGTCAGGCTCGTGATATCGGAGACCCTGCCGTTTTTGTCGTAAGCTTTGAAGAAGACGCCGCGGTTTCCGTAAACGTTGTCCCCCGTGAGGAAAGTGCCGCATACGACAATACGCCCGTCGTTCATCGGGAAGATGTTTTTGATCGACATTGACGAGTAAAAGACATCTCCGTCAGCCGGGGCGTAGTATGAATTGATGCTTTCGACACAAAAAAGGTAGAGCCCTGCGATCAAAAGAACGACACAGGATACTATGACAAGTATTCGCAGTACCACGTTTGCGGCCTTTCCCAATGCAGGCGCCCTCCCGTTTCTTGTGTTTTATTATGTGTTATTTGCTGAGGCGGTCAAACTTTACAAAGTTTCCTTCGCCGTTTTCGATGCGGCGCTTGACGATAAGCCTCTTTATCTTGATGCCGTTGGCGAGAGGGAGTTCCTCCTCGGTCACGAGAGCAAAGCTGAGTTTTTTGTAGACAGGGAGAGTTCCGTTCTGCTTGGCGATTGCCTTGCGGAGGTTCTCCATAGCCTCTTCGTCGGAAGTTGTGCCGGGCTCAACCTGGCAGACGAGCGCGATGTCCTCGTAGTTGCTGTCTTCTTTTTTGACGCCGAGAACGGTGAAATACTTAACCTTTTCGAGCGAGAGGAATGCGTTTTCGACCTCGTCGGGGTAGACGTTTTCGCCTGACTCGTTGATGATGACCTCTTTGAGCCTGCCCTCGATGAAGAGAGCGCCGTAGCTGTCGAGCCTTCCGATGTCGCCTGTTCTGAACCAGCCCTCCCCGTCAACATCCGAGGGAACAAGCTCGCCGTTTTTGATCATACCGCTGTGGATGGACTTGCCCCTTAAGATGAGCTCGCCGACATTGGCGTTGTCCTCCGAGAGAGGAAGAATCCTGTACTCAATCTTGTCCTGGGGCGTTCCGACGTTGCCCATGAGCCTGTATTTGATGTTGTCCCTCATCTCAAGCGACGAGATTCCGACTTCCGTCATACCGAAGCCGCAGAGCGTGTAATAGCCAATGCAGTTCATGATCTTCATGGACTCCGGAAGAACGTGTCCGCCGCCGATGATGATGCACCTGACAGACGTGCCGGCAAGGTTCTTCAGAACCGATTTTTTAAACAGCTTCTTTGCAAGGCCAATACCGAATTTTGTGCTGATGCGCTGCGCGCGGTAGCTGATTCTCATCATTGCCTTGAACATGAAGCGCTTGAAAGCGGATGATTTTTCGACTTTCTGCTTGATGCCCTTGGCGATGTTGTTTGCAAGGAGCGGAACCGCCAGGATGTGGGTCACGCCGTGGTCTCTGCATGTCTGCAGCAGAATTGACGGAGCGAGCTTGTCGGGCATTACCATTACGGAACCGAAGAATGAGTACCACATGTAGTTTGCCATGAAGCCGAAGATGTGGTTGAGAGGCAGGAAGCAGAGAAGTTTTTTCTGACTGTCGTCGCAGATGATTTCGTTCTTTTTGATGATGCAGTCTGCGGAGAGCATCTGCTGTGACATCGCCTCGCCGTTGTAGCGGAACATCTTGGCGGTGCTTGTGGTGCCTGACGTGCAGAGAACCACTTCGTCGGCCCAGTGGTAGCGTGCGAGTCTCTCCTCGCGCTTTTCGGGGCCTGTTTCGCCCTTTTCGGCAACTTCGAGTATTGTTTTTTTGTCGAGAGTTATCACGTCGTTTGCATTAACGGTGACCGTCTCTTCGTATGTGTTTCCGTCGTTTGCGATTATTGCGACGGCTTTTGACTGGTCAATGAAATATTTGGTGAGTTCCGCATCGTGTCTTGCGTCGATGAGGAACGGTTTGAATCCTGCAGCGAGGATTCCCCAGTAGATGCTGAACCACTCGGGGCAGTTGGCGAGTTTGAGACATACAAAGCCTTTTTCGCGGCCCTTAAGTATCTCGCCGAGCCTGTCTGCGCAGTACAAAACTACCGCTTCCTGCTGCGCGTATGTGATTCCTTTGATCTCGCCCTTGAGCTTCCATTCGACTGCGGTGCGGTCTTCATGAGCACATTCAATTCTGAAAATGTTTTTGTAAGTGTGTTCTTTGTCGACTCTTTCGAGACAACTGAGCAGGTAATCTATCATTTCCTTCCTTTCTTAATGCGGCAAAAAGGCCAAGCACGTTCTTCTGCCGCCGGCGCTGTTTATAGGCAGCGCCTCCTATAGTTATTACAAGCCGAAGCCGGCTTCTTCGAGGATGCTCTCCGTAAGCGGGAACATCTTTTCCTCATCTTTCTTTTCCTCGTGGTCGTAGCCCATGAGGTGCAGGAATCCGTGGCAGCAGAGGAACGCAAGCTCGCGCGGCTCACCGTGACCGTATTCAGCGGCCTGTTCCTTCATTTTTTCGACCGATACCACGATCTCGCCAAGCATTATCGCGCCGTTGTCGGGATTCAGATCGTACTCGTCAATCTTTCCGTCGCCCTCCCTGAGCGTCAGGAACGGGAACGAGAGCACGTCCGTCGGGCGGTCAACGCCTCTTTCCGACAGGTTCATCTCGTGAATCATTTCGTTATCGACAAGGTAAACGTTAACGGTCGTCCCTGTGTCCGCCGCAAAGTCGGGGAATCTTGCCTCCGCAGTCGTGAGAACTTTTTCGATGATCCCGCGGTATTCCGAAACCTCGCCGTCCGAAAGGAGTTCCTTCTCTGCCGCCAATGAATTCAACTCTTCATCGGTCTCCTCCGAAAAAGCTCTGTTCACCGAAGGTGCGCAAAAAAACTCAACTATCATTTTTCGTAATTCCCTTCTCGTATTTTTCGTAAGCTTTTATAATCTGCTTGACAAGCTCGTGCCTTACAACGTCGCGCTCCGTGAAATATACAAACGATATACCGTCGATGCCCTCGAGTATCTTCGGAGCAGTTTTAAGGCCGGAAAGAACGTCCCTCGGGAGGTCTATCTGCGTGACGTCGCCGTTGACGACAGCTATCGAGCCGTTGCCGATGCGCGTAAGGAACATCTTGAGCTGCTCCTTGGTGGTGTTCTGTGCCTCGTCAAGTATGATAAAAGCGTTGTCGAGAGTACGGCCCCTCATATAAGCAAGAGGCGCGATCTCTATGATGCCTTTTTCGAGCTTCTTCTGGAAAGAATCAGCTCCCATGATCTCAAAAAGGGAATCATAAAGCGGCCTCAGGTAAGGGTCGACTTTGNNCCCGGAAGAAATCCGAGCTTTTCACCCGCCTCGACTGCGGGTCTTGTAAGTACAATTCTTGAGACGCGGTTTTTCCTAAGTTCGGCGACGGCCTTGCACACGGCAAGAAAAGTCTTTCCCGTACCTGCAGGTCCTATTCCGAACGTCACAGTGTTGTTTGATATCGCGTCGACGTAATCCTTCTGCCCCGCGGTTTTGGGTCTTATCGGGGCGCCCTTGGCGTTAAGGCACACCGCATCGGTCAGAATCTGTCCCGCAGTCCTCGTCTTTCCGAGGCTCTCCATGTCGCAGTAATAAGCGACAAGCTGTCTCGTTATGTGCTCGCCGGACTTTGAAGCGTCAAAAACAGCGGAAAGAACGCTGATCGCGTGCGCCACGTTTGACGCGCTCTCACCCTCGACCGAAATCACTCCGTCACCGAGCGTCACCGAGGTCATAAAAGCGTCTTCAATGATTGCAACGTTCTCATCGTTCCTGCCGAAAATATTCCTGGCTTCCTCGTAGGAGCCGTCGAAATTAAAGTTATCTGTAACCAACGCCAATGCCTTTCGCTATGAATTACACGACCGAATTTTACTATTTACACCTCAAGCTTTCAAGCAATTTAACGTTTTTAAGGATTTCCGCCAAGGCGCCGCAGGTGCGGCAGGCGGCTTTTCCGCGCCTGCGGCATCAAACCCCTGCGGCGCGCCGCCTTGGCGTTAAGCCTTGACACGACGCTCCCGGCGGCGGTAAAATTCGCGTGCAAAAACGTCAAACTTATTGAAGGCGGGCCTTTTACGGGCCACGGAGGCGGCATGGCGGAATCCGTTAAAGACGAACCGGTAAAAAGAACAGTCCTTTCGGAAAAATCCCAGAACAGGCTGATTTTCCTGTGCTGGGTCGTCTATACTTTTTCGTACCTCGGCAGGTACAGCTACAGTTCGAACATCACGCACGTCATGAATCACTTTGGCGTGTCGCACGCGGACGCGGGTCTTGTTACAACCTTCTTTTTCTTTGCGTACGGCGCCGGGCAGTTCATAAACGGTATCCTCTGCAAAAAGTACAACAAGCGGATTGTCTTTCCTGTCGTGCTGACGGTCGCGTCGCTTGCAAACGTATTGGTTTTTTCAGGCGTGCCCTTCAGGTTTTTCAAGTACATCTGGCTTGTGAACGGTCTTTTCCAGTCTGTGCTGTGGAGCTCGATCGTGAGCATCCTTGCCGACAACCTCGACGAAAGGCACCTCAAAAAATCGCTCATCGTGCTCGGCTCAACCACCGCCTCAGGCACGTTCGTGACCTATTTTGCAAGCTTCATCTTTTCAAGTCTCAACTTTTTTAAAGGGGTCTTCCTTTTCGCGGCCGTCGTCATGTTCTCCGTGGGTCTCATCTGGGCATTCACTTACACCAAAACGTGCGGCGACATCAAATCCGCGCTTCCGGACGCCGTGATCAAACCCGAAACCTCCAATAAACCCCTTTCACCACACGCAAAATTCACAAAGACTATGCTCATTACCGTTGCCGTGTTCGCACTCTTTGCGGTAGTGTGCAACTTCTTAAAGGACGGGCTCCAGACGTGGGTCACGGGCATGCTGAAGGAGATTTATGACATTGGCGACAGCGTATCGATACTGATTTCGCTCGTCCTGCCGCTCTTCTCTGCCGCGTGCGGAATCTTCACGGTGCTTGCAAACAAACTGATCAAAAACATTACCCTGCTCACGTCAGTTTTCTTCACGATAACGCTCGGCCTTGCGGCTGTCCTGAAGTTTTTCATCGGCTTTTCGTTCGTCACGTCGGCAATACTTCTCGGCCTCATCGCGTTCATGTCGCACTCGATCAACACGTGCATTACGGCCATCCTCCCGCTCGATTTTCGCGGCACCGGCAAGGCGGGTCTTCTCTCAGGCATCCTAAACGGCTGCTGCTACGCAGGCTCGACGATAAGCTCCTACGGGCTCGGTTCCGCCGCCGACGCGTTCGGCTGGGATTCGGCATTCATTATCTTTATAGCGGCCTCAGGCGCCGCGGCATTGACCGGCTATCTTGCTTACCTGATTATCGCCAAGGCAAAACGCCCTTAAAACCAACTGCGGCGCCCCCTCTTCAGGGCGCCGCGCTTTTTATGCCGTCAAGGTTATTTCACTTAAGAAACTCAATAATATCCGCCGTTACCTCATCGTAAGCCGTGTCGTTTAATATCTCGTGCCGGTTGTTCGGATAGAGCTTCATCTTGGCGTCTTTGCCCGCTTTTTTGAGCTTATCATAAACCTTTGTGACGCCTTTGCCGTAGTTTCCCACAGGGTCGTCACCGCCCGAAACGAGCATCACCGGAACCTTCTCCGGGAAGCCCTTGAACCACTTGCCGCTGTTGCAGTTCCTGATGAGGTTCATTAGATCGCTGAACGCGGAGGTCGTGAAAATGTACGTGCAATACTTGTCGTTGCGGTATTTGTCGCGGCTCTCGAGGTCCTTGGTGAGCCATGACCTGATGTCTTTTTCCTCTTTAAACTTCTTGTTGTAGGAGCCGAAAGCTATAAGGCACAGGAAGAGCGATCGGTGCTTTTCGCCCCTGAAAAGCTTTATGACCTTGGTGAGGAAAAGTCCGGGACCTGCGGCAGGATTCGGTCCGCTTGTGCCCATGACGATCAGTTTGTCGGGAACGATAACGTCCTTGGCGGCAATCCTCACGATGAACGAGCCCATCGAGTGACCCATCATGTAGTACGGGAGATCCGGGTAATCCTTTTTGATTTCATTGGCGAACACGCCAACGTCCTCCGCCAGCCTCTTCCAGCCGTCCTTGTGAGCGATGAAGCCGAGCTCGTCCTCGTTCTCAGCTGTCCAGCCGTGTCCGAGATGGTCGTACCCGAACACAACGTAGCCCTCGTCGCACATGCGCGTCATGAACCTGTCGTAGCGCGCGATGTATTCTGTCATGCCGTGGACAACGTGCAAAAGTCCCTTAGGCGTTCCCTCGGGGTAGTAAACTCTTCCGTTCAGCATGTGTTTTCCGTCGCTCGAAAGCACTTTTTTTACAACAAATCTGTCCTCTGCCATTTGATTCCTCCGTAGCGTTATATCTTTGCCGTTTATCGTGTCACTGACGGTTTACTTAAACGTTCTGCAGGCGTTTACCGCCGTCTTCCATCCGTCAATCATCTTCTGTCTGTCCGCCTCGTCAACGGCGGGTATGAACTCTTTTTCGGTCGCGATTCTAACTGCGACCTCTCTTCTCGTCTTCCAGAAGCCAACCGTTAAACCGGCAAGGAATGCCGCTCCGAGCGCCGTGGCTTCGTTATTGGCGGGTTTTGCGACCTTAACGTTTGAAATATCCGCCTGGAACTGGAGAAGGAAACTGTTTGCGGCGGCACCCCCGTCAACTTTGAGCGTCAGCGGTCTTGAGCCCATGTCGGCTGTTATCGAAAGCACGAGGTCGTTAGTCTGATAGGCAATCGACTCAATCGCCGCGCGCACAATCTCGGCTTTTCCGGTGGCGCCCGTGACGCCGAAGAAGCTGCCTCTTGCGTCCATATCCCAGTAAGGCGCGCCGAGCCCGGCAAACGCGGGAACTATGTAAACGCCCTTTGACGAGCCTGCCTGTTTGGCAAGGACTTCCGTTTCTGAAGCGTTTTTGATGACGCCGAGCCTGTCTCTCAGCCATTTAACGATGGCACCGCCAATGAAAACGCTGCCCTCAAGAGCATACTCCGGCTTTTCGTCGCCTATTGTCGCAGCCATTGTCGTCACAAGGCCGTTCTCGCTCTTTACGGGCGTGTTGCCCGTATTGACGAGAAGGAAGCAGCCTGTACCGTACGTGTTTTTCATCTCGCCGGGGTTCCAGCAGCACTGCCCGAAAAGAGCCGCCTGCTGATCGCCGGCGACGCCCGCAATGGGAATCGGGGCGCCGAGAACGTCCGTTGTTCCGTAAACGCTTCCGCTCGGCAGAACCTCCGGAAGCATAGAGCGCGGTATTCCGAATATCTCAAGAAGCTTTTCGTCCCATTTGAGGGTTTTTATGTTGTAGAGCATCGTGCGGGACGCATTGGTCATGTCGGTCGCGTGCACTTTTCCCTTGGTGAGTTTCCAGATGAGCCACGTGTCGACCGTTCCGAAAAGAAGGTTTCCGAGCTCAGCCTCCTCGCGCGCGCCGGGCACGTTGTCAAGTATCCATTTTATCTTGGTGGCACTGAAGTACGCGTCAAGTTTGAGGCCCGTCGCGTCCGTTATATACTCCGAAAAGCCCCTCTTCTCAATTTCCTCGCATATCGGCGCGGTCCTTCTGCACTGCCAGACGATAGCGTTTGAGACGGGTTTTCCGGTGTTTTTGTTCCAGACAACGGTGGTCTCCCTTTGGTTTGTTATACCTATAGCGGCAATCTCGTCAGCCCCGATGCCGGCGGAAGTGACCGCCTTACTCAGCGACTTCAGCTGCTTTTCGTAAATCTCCATGGGGTCCTCTTCGACCCACGCGGGGTGAGGAAAATACTGCTTCAGTTCATACTGGGCGCATGAAATCTGTGCGCAGTCGGCGTCAAAAACAATGCTTCTGGCGCTCGTCGTTCCCTCGTCAATGGCAAGAACGTATTTTTTCAAGACATTTCCTCCGTTTAGCTTATTTGCCGCCGCAGGCTTTTACCTTTAACTTGCAATGGATAAAATATACCATAAACCTTAAAAAAGTCAATATCGTGAGGGGCCTCCCGCCTCCCCGGAACCGGCTCCTTATCCGTGATTTTATACGTGATTTTGTGAGCGATTATACTGAGCGGTTTTAATGAGCGTTATTTCGCGTTTACGTCAACCGCGTATTTTTTACCACTACCTTTTTTGCCGCCGATATGGTATCATGTGAAGCGATCATTTTTAAACGGAGGTACTGCTTCATTTATGTATGATGTTATAATCATAGGAGCGGGTGTTATCGGAGGCATGATTGCCCGCGAACTGTCAAAGTACAAAGTCTCAACAGCTCTGCTTGAAAAGGAAAACGACGTCGCAAGAGGTGCTACGGGCGCAAACAGCGGTATTGTACACGCAGGTTTTGACGCAAAAGAAGGCTCTCTCAAAGCGAAGATGAACGTTCTCGGCTGCTCGCTCATGGAGGATATCGCAAAAACCCTTGGCGTGCACTACAGGAAGAACGGTTCCATTGTCGTTGCCTTTGACGAAGAACAGGACGCAACCGTAAAGGCCCTTTACGAAAGAGGCGTTAAGAACGGTGTTCCGGAGCTTCGCATTCTTACAGGCGACGAGGCAATGGAGATTGAACCCAAGCTTTCCAAAAACATCACTTCGGCCCTTCTCGCGCCGACCGCAGGCATCATCTGCCCTTACAGCCTGGCGATAGCTTCAATAGGCTGCGCAATGGACAACGGCGCCTCGCTCTTCACTAACTGCGAAGTCTGCGGCATTGAAAAGACAAAAGACGGCTACAAGGTTACCGCCAAGGACGGCCGCGCGTTTGAGTCAAGGTTCGTCGTCAACTGCGCGGGCCTTTATTCCGACAAGATAGCTGACCTTGCCGGCAAGGGCGGCTTCAAGGTCCATCCGAGGAGCGGCGAATACATGCTTTGCGACAAGGACGCAGGCGAGCTTGTAAACCTCACCGTTTTCAAAGTTCCCACCAAGATGGGTAAAGGCATTCTCGTTTCTCCGACGGCTGACGGAAACCTCATCCTCGGCCCCACCTCGACCGACATTGAGGACAAAGAGGACAGGAGAACGACAGAGGAAGGCCTCGAGCAGATTGTAAGAGGCGTAAACGAGAGCGTTGACGACGTCCCTCTCCGCGCCGTTATTACTTCGTTCACGGGTCTCCGCTCGGTTGGTTCGACAGGCGACTTTATAATAAACGAGAGCGAAGGCTTCGTTAACTGCGGCGGCGTTGAGTCGCCCGGACTCACAAGCTCTCCCGCAATCGCAATCTACGTGAGAAACCTTCTCATAGGCGCAGGCATGGAGCCTGACCTTAAGGAGGACTGGAACCCCGGCCGCAAAATTTTCAAGGCCGAACCCAAAAAGTACGGAAGAATCATCTGCCGCTGCGAGACGATAAGCGAAGGCGAGATCATTTCGGCAATTCACACAAATCCACCCGCCAAGGACATTGACGGTGTCAAAAAGAGGACGAGGAGCGGCATGGGACGCTGCCAGGGAGGCTTCTGCCAGCCGTTCGTTGCCGAAATCATCGCGCGCGAGCTCTCACTCGACCTCCTTCAGGTCACAAAATCCGGCTTGGGCTCCGAGCTTCTCACCGGCAGAACAAAGGAGGTCTGAACATGAAAAAGACTGATCTTGTTATAATCGGAGGCGGCCCCGCAGGTCTGGCCGCAGCTATAGCGGCTTACGAAAACGGTATCAGAGACATACTGATACTTGAGCGGGACGTTGCCCTTGGCGGTATCCTCAACCAGTGCATTCACGCAGGCTTCGGACTCCACAGGTTCGGCGAAGAACTGACGGGCCCCGAATACGCCTCAAGATTCGTTAAAAAAGTGCTTGAGCTCGGCATCCCCGTAAAGACGGGCGCGATGGTAACCGACCTTACATGCGACAGAAAAGTAACCTACGTCAGTGAGGAAGACGGCAAGGTCGAGCTTCAGGCAGGCGCGGTGATTCTCGCGATGGGCGCAAGGGAAAGGAGCCGCGGCGCTCTCAACATCCCCGGTTCAAGGCCCGCAGGCGTCTACACCGCAGGCACGGCTCAGAGGTACGTCAACATCAAAGGCTGCATGCCCGGAAAGAACGTTGTCATCCTCGGCTCGGGCGACATTGGCCTCATAATGGCAAGGCGAATGACACTCGAAGGCGCCAATGTAAAAGCCGTCTGCGAGCTTCTGCCCTACTCCGGAGGCCTTGCGAGAAACATTGCCCAGTGCCTCAACGACTTTAACATACCGCTCCTTCTCAGCCACACCGTCACCGAAATACACGGCAAGGACCGCCTCACCGGTGTCACGATTTCCGAGGTTGACGAGCGCAGAAAGCCCATTCACGGCACGGAGCAGTACATCGAGTGCGACACGCTCCTCCTCTCCTGCGGTCTCCTCCCCGAAAACGAACTCACAAAGAAAGCGGGCATAAGGCTTGACCGCGTCACAGGCGGCGCTGTCGTAAACAGCATGCGCGAGACCTCCGTCCCCGGAATATTCTCCTGCGGCAACGTGCTCCACATCCATGACCTTGTCGATTACGTCTCCGACGAAGGCGAAGTTTGCGGCATCTATGCGTCAATGTTCTTAAAGGGCAAATGCGAAACCGCCAATGACACAATCGCCTTAAAACCCGCCGGCATCGTAAGATACACAGTCCCGCAGGTCATCTCATCAAAAGACGAGGACGTCAGGGTCTTCTTCAGGGTCGGCGAAAACAAGAGGAACGCAAAAATCGAAGTCCTGTCAGGCGACACAGTGCTTCTCTCAAAGCGGAAGCAGCGCGTTGCCCCGGGCGAGATGGAAAACATCACGATAACAAAGTCCATGCTCGAAAAAGCGGGCGCGGAACTGACAGTTAACATCGGCAGGGAGGATCAGTGACATGGTAACAATGACTTGCATAGTATGCCCTCTGGGCTGCACGCTTTCAGCTGAAAAAGACGAAAACGGAAACGTCACGGTCACCGGCAACTCCTGCCCCCGCGGCGCAAAATATGCCGAAAACGAGCTGACTTTCCCCGTAAGGACCCTCACAAGCACGGTAAAAACCGACAAGGGCACAATGCTCCCCGTAAAAACCTCAGCTCCCATCCCTAAGGACAAGGTCCGCGAAGCCGCCAATGCCCTCTCCGGCGTAGTCGCAAAGTGCCCCGTTTCAATCGGCGACGTTATCGTCAAGGACATCCTCGGCACAGGCTCCGACATCATCGCAACAAGAGACATGGCCTGATTAACGCATTAAACGCATAAAGCTGAAAAGCCCTGAGCCGGTTCTCAATTCTTCCGGCTCAGGGCTTCTCTTTACAGCTTTATTCGTTTATCTTCTTTTCTTTCCCTTACCCTTTGACTTCTTTTTCTTCTTGCCCTTCTTGTCAACCATGATTGATACCACAACTATAGTTATAAGTATCACCGCGATGACGACGATAATGATTATCGTGTACGTTCTGAACCAGCCGCCTGTTGAGCCGCCGTCCTTCGGCATCACTGTCGCGGGGATTTCGGTTGAAGGCGCGGAGTCCGTCGGCGTCGGATTCGGGACGTCCGTCTCAGCCGGGCCCGTCGGCGTTTCACCGGCGCTTTCCGTCGGACTGCCTGTCGCAGGCGCCGTCGGAGTTTCAGGGCCCGGCGCGTTCGTCGGAGTCGGCGTCGGCTGCTCGGGCGTCGGCGTTTCCGCAGGCTCGGCAACCGTCACAGGTATGATCGACGAATAGGACATGGTCGTCTTATCTCCCTTGGTTGCCTCGATCGCAACGCAGTAGAAGTATGTGCCCGTCTTGTCATGTTTGAGCGCCAGGGCTTCCTTGTCGGCAGACGGGTTGTCCGTTATAGCTTTGATGTCAGAGATGACGCCCGTGGCGCTCTCATACCAGATTATCTTGTAGGTTGTATCGTCACGGCGCGTGAACGAAACGTTAACCGAAAAGTCCTCGCCTTTTGTCGCCGTGACCTTGGCGGGTACCTCGATCAAGGGGGCAGAAGGCGCTCCCTCATCGGCAATGTTTATATACGCCTCGCCCGTGGTGTGCTCGCCGCCCTGCTCCATGACAACGCAGTAGACGGTCGCGCCCGAAAGCTGTTTCAGAACGCCCTCGAAGTAGAGGCTCTTGCCGTCAGGAGACGTGCCGAAGCCCCCTTCCGAGCAGAAGACCCAGGGGTCGTTTTCGAAGTCTGCATTGTCGATGTCGTAGTCCTTGCCTTCAAACACAATATGCCACCTGAAGATCGCGTTTTCGTCGTCGGAATCGCACGAGTAGAAGGCGTCCGCATACTCGGGAAACACGTTGCTCTGGGGCTGCTTTGTAATCTCCGCAAAAGACGCGATGCAGAAAGCCGCTGCCGCAATGCAGAGAACCGTTGCCGAAAATATTATCTTAAACACAAATCTCTTCATAATAACCTCCGAATCAGTACAAAAACCCCTGAAAATCAGCGCGTTTCAGTCTTCGGAACCCTCGCTTTTGTCCTTTTTTCTCTTAAGACACCTTTTCTCGCGAAGCTCCGTAAACGCGTCTTTTTTGTGAATTCTTATCTCCCAGTGGATGAGGAAAGTCATCGCGGCCCTTATAAGTATAACTGCGCCGAGGATCAGAAGCTCCTTCCAGTCCCTCACGTAGACGGTCCTCAAAAGCTCTCCGCCGATCTTGAACTCAAGCGCCAATGCGATTCCCTGCGCAAGCTTCAGCCTTACGCCGATGTCCCTCCTGCAGAGGCAGAAGAGCGCCCTTCCGACCGAGAACACAAGGACAAGCGCACCGATTATCTCGATTGCAAGAGCCGTGTACTTGGTTATGAGAAACACGTACTGTTCTATGTTTTCATATGCAGCTTCCATATTGAGAAATCACCCCTTAAACACAAAGCAGAATCTTCCGCCGGGAGCGGCCTCGCCGTCTCTGTAGAGACTGAGGATGTTTCCTTCGGTATCGCCAAAGAGATTGTTGTCGGTCCATTTGTACCCGAAAGATGCCGGAACGTTTCCGTCCGAGAGCCCGAGAGCGCTTCTTTCGACCCTGATCTGAATGATGTTCCTGTTGACGACAACGTCCGCGCTGCCGCAGCTTTCCCACGTCCAGCCGCCTTTTGAGCGCTCGACGAATGCCTTGCCGTCATTCGGGTTCAGCCTGTTTATAACAAACTCAAAACCCTCCCACGAGGCGCTGCTGTCGCCAATGTCAATGAGCAGCCTCATCCAGCCCTCATCGGTCGAAGGCGTGATCTCATTTGCGCATTCTGCGTAAAAATAGATATATTTGCTGTCGTATGCAGTCTTCACCGCCGCGACGTCGTTCCTTGCCGTGTCGCTCCTGTAAACCTTGCCGCCGTATGCTTTGGAGCCATTGAGTTTGCTCCTCTGGATAGTGCTTCCGACGTACGTCTCGGTCGCGGGCACGTCGTTCCACTGCGAAATCCTTCCGAATACGTTTATGGTCTTCATCGGCGAAACAGCGGTCGTATCGCTCACGCCCTTAAAGCGCCTCACGTTCTCGACAAGCTGATAGTAGTAATAATCCTTCATGACGCCAAGGGAAGGCTCGCAGTCGCGGCTGTACTCGGTGTCGTACTGGTCGACCATCGTGTTGGTGAGCGTCGTGTCGCCCGCCCAGGTCTCAGACCTTATCGCGACCCACTCATTCCATCCCGTCACGAAAATGAACTCGGGGTCCTGCTTGATTGCGTAATCCCACTGCTGCTGGAAGTTAAGCCCGTAGAATTTTGAGTTTTCGATGTTCTTGTCAACGTTTATCGTTTCCCCGTTGTATTTATAGGTGTAGCTGTACTTGCCCTTGGTGTAGCTGCGGCCCATTACGTTGTAGCCGCTCATTGCCGTGATGCAGTTGCGCTTGTAGTCCGCGTTCTGGGCAACGCCGACGGTGATTTCCTCGACTTTTCCATTGGCGTCTTTATAGACCGCCTGAGGATAGATTGAGAGCCAGCCCCAGTAGGAGCTTGACCTTTCGTCACGGAAATAGGACGCGTCGTTTCTCTTGAAAGTGAAGAAGTTGTAGATTTCCCTGTCCTTTTTGCTCCCGGACGTATCGAGCGACTCGGGGTATGCGAGAATGAGGGGTTTTCCCTCCCAGTAGAACCAGGTATCCTGATAGAGTCCTTTTTTGTAGAGCTTGTCGTAAATGTCGTTAAGCTGGAATCCGGTGTCCTCGCCGGGGCCGAAATTGAGCATGAAAACGATGCCCGGAGCGTTGACGCCTTCCTTGCGCGCAGCCGAAAAGCCCTCGAAAAGAGCCATGTACGAGGTCTCCCACGTGTAGCGGCCGTTTGTGTTGTCAAGTATGATGCAGTCGATTCCCGCATCGGCAAGCAGCTCCGCGTGCTTCCTTATAACGTATTTGTCCGCCGTCGAATAGTAGTTGAAGACAGGTTCGTCCCAGAAGTGGTAGCCGCCCGTCTTCTTCCATGCAGGGTCGTTGTAGTGGTGCTTTGCCTTCTCGCGAGCCTCGTCGCTTTCAAGGGCGTTCATGATGGCCGTGACGTTCCTGATACCTGTCGATTTGGCGAGTTCCTCGTGCCAGGACGAGTAGAAAATTCCGACAAACTTCTCCTGATTTTTGGTCGAACCGACGGTTCCTTTAAGGAGACTCGACGAGTATTCAGAGCCCGCCGTGGAAACAGTCCTTCCGAGACCGTCAACGGCAATATAATTCTGCGGATTGATTGCATCCACACTGCGCTCCGTTATAGGGTACGTAACCTCGATATCGTAGGCCTCATCGGGGCTTAAGACTTCGGGCGTCGGCTCCGGAGTTTCCGTCGGGGTCTCCGCGGGAGCTGTGTCTCTGGCGTCGGGTACACCTTCACTTCCGCCCTTTTCGGAGTTTTCCCCGCAGGCGGCGGCAGATATGAGCAAAGCCAGGGAAAGCATTATGAGAAGAAACCTTCCGAACACTTTTCCGCAGCTGCTTTTTGGCGTCTTGAGTACCATTTTATGCAATCCTTTCCGATCGGATTTATACATTGACATTATAAAAAAAGGGAGCGACGATTTCAACCGGAACCGCCCATTATTCAATTGGTTTTTAAAGCGTTTTATGATAAAATCCCAAACGAATTACTTAACACAGGAGAAACCGATGGCATTTGATAAAAAATCCGGAAACAACATACTGAAGTTCTTAACGGTACTGCTGGCAATGGTCGCCGCAATACTTCTCATTTTCATGATCGCAAAAAGCTGCCAAAACGGCACTGCCGAATCGCCAAGTGAAACAACTCCGGGCGCAACAGATTCTTCGGGAAACACTCCTGAAGGTGCAGGAAGTCCGACGCCTCAGGGCACGGGCGATTTAAATCCGACGCCTGATAATCCGACACCTGAAAATCCTACTCCGACAAACGGTCCCACGGAGGTTCCGACAAACGTTCCGGGCCTTACCGAAACCGACTATCTCTCAATGCCCCTTAAGGCTCCCGCAAAGGAAGGCGGCACGCTCGTGATTTCGGAGGTCATGTCCTCTAACACGAAATACCTTGCCGTGGGCGGCGAATATCACGACTGGATTGAAATCGCCAATATCTCCTCTTCACCCGTCAACCTTTCAGGCTATACTCTCTCTGACCGCAAGTCAAAGCCTGACAAATTCAAGCTTCCGAACAAGACTCTTCAGCCCGGAGAGTACGTTATAATCTACTGTTCGGGGCTCACTTCCGAGTACCACGCACCATTCAAAATCTCAGCTTCAGGCGAGGCTCTTTACATATTCAAGGACGGAAACGCTGTCGATTTCGTAGCGGTGCCGGGCGACATAGGCTCCGACAACACGTACGCAAGATACGGCAGCGAATGGATCTATTCGGTTAAACCTACACCGGGAGGCGCCAATGCGGCGGGACGCTACAGAAGGCTGGCGGCGCCGACCGCAAACATAGCTTCAGGGTGCTACACAGACACGATTAAGGTGACCTTGGCGGGTGAAGGAAAGATTTATTACACGACAGACGGATCTGCGCCCTCCTCAAAGTCCAAAGCCTACACGGGTCCCATCGAAATAACCAAGCCGACGTCTTTAAGAGTCGTCAGCGTCCGCGACGGCGAGACGGGTGCTGAGTCTGATTTTACCTACGTTGTCGATAAAACAGCTTCAAAGCTCCCTGTTCTTAACATTGCCGTTGACATGAATCTTCTTACGGGCGAAAACGGTGTGTTTGCGGATATAAGCGAGCCTTTCATCGGAACAGAGGCACCCATTCTTGCGACACTCATCGAGGACGGCGAGGAGAAGTTCTCCGTGCCATGCGGCTTTAAGCTCAACGGAAACGACAGCAGAAAAGGCGAAAAGAAGAGCTTCAGGCTCCGCTTCAAATCAACCTACGGACCCAGCAAGCTTAACTATAAAGTGTTTGACAACCTTGAGATTGACTCGTTCGAGTCGCTCATTCTCCGCGGCGGAAGCGAGGACTTCAAGCGCTCAATGATACGCGACGAGCTCTGCGCGGATGCTTTTGACGGTCTCACGGCTCTTAACGTTCAGGCTTCAAAGGCCGTCGTGCTTTACATTGGCGGTGAGTACTGGGGCATCTACTTCATCAGGGAGCGAATCAACGAAGACTACGTCGAGGAACATTACGGCGCTGATGCCGACAAGGTTGAGCTTGTCGAAAGCAACCTTTTCGTGACGGCGGGCGAGTCCAAGGACTTCAACTCGCTTGTGAGCTATTGCAAGAATCACGACCTCAACGTTGAGGAATATTTCAACTACGTGAAAGAGCGCGTTGACCTTAACGGTCTCATCGACTGGTTCATCTGCCGCTCGTACGTCGGCGACCACGACATCGGCAACGCGAGAATGTTCAAGGCGGCAGATTACGACAACGTCTGGCACTACATCTGCTTTGACCTTGACTGGTCGTTCCTTGTCGACAGGGTTAACGAGGACACCTTCAAGTGGTACGTAAACAATTCAAACGACGAGATTTTCAAGGCCCTTTTCAAAACCTCACGCTTTAAGAAGATGATCCTTGACAGGTTCGAGGAGCTAAAGAAAGGCGCCCTCTCTGACGCCAATATACTCGCCATGATCGACAAGTACGAAGCAATCATCGAAAGCGACATCGAGCGCGACAGGATTCGCTGGGGAACGTCTTACACGTCCTGGAAATCGCAGGTAAACGACCTCAGGAAGTTTATAACGTCGGGAAGACTTGCCGCCTACGAGAAAAACCTCAAGGCATACCTCGGCGGTTAAAACTGCTCTGATTTAACGGAAAAACCGGTGCCCTCACAATCGCTTCAGGAGCACCGGTTTTTCATATAAGCTTTAACTTATTCAGCCGTCGACTTTCTTAAGCCAGTCAATGCATCTCTTTACGACTGCAAGTCCGTCAGGGTCCTCGTTTTCGGCCTCAACTATCATCTTGAAGCCGAGCTCCTTGGCTTTTTTGAGGACGTCAAGGACAGGCGCCTTGCCCTCGCCGAGAGCCGTCGGGATACCGCCCTTAAGACCGTCTCTTAAGTGGATGACTTCGATTCTGTCCTTTAAGCGCTCAAGCGTTGCGATAGGATCGAGGTCTGCGTTGTAGACCCAGTACGTGTCAATCTCAAAGAGCATGTTGGTGCGCTTTTCGAGCTCCGTGTGAACGACCCCGCCCTCGCTGTTCGGGAAGAACTCGGACGAGTGGTTGTGGTAGTGGAGCTTGATGCCGTTTTCGAGAAGCTTCGGCTGGGCAAAGTTCATGATGTCGATGAAGCGGTCGATCTTGGCGTTTGTCGAAAAATCGTCGCCCGGGATGATGAAGTTCCCGCAGCCGATTCCCTTGTGAAAGCGGATAGTCTCGTCAATATTTTCCGGAAGGAGCATGCCGGTACCGCAGTGGGTCGCGTATGCCTTGAGGCCGTACTCGTCGAGCATAGCCTTTATCTGAACGTCCGTATAACCGAAAAATCCGGCAAATTCGACGAATTCATAACCCATCTCCGCAACCTTTTTGAGTGTGCCGGGGAGATCGTTACCTGTAAAATCCCTTACGCTGTAAAGCTGAAGACCGTAGTCCATTTTGTGCCTCCGTTATTCGCAATATTTCCAGGGGGTTCCGATGAATCCCGACTGGTTGAATTTTTCCATGTTGTGGCGTACGATGTAGTCGATGTAGGAGCCGATCATCTTGGCAATAATGTAATAGCCCGCCGAGTTGAGGTGGCCGCCCGTCCAGAAAAGCTTGCGGTGCTCGTTGTCGAAAGCCGGTCCGTATTTTCTGAGGTCGATGACGTACGTGTTCGTAAAGTAGTTTGCAAGGTCGATCATGAGCTGCTCGTGCGCGTCGTGTCTTGCCTTGATGTCAGCCGGGAAGGACTCGTCCTCGCGGGGCATGGTTACAAGGAAGAAAACCGCGTCGGGCTGGATGCGCTTGTACTCCTGGATGATCTTGGCGTAGTGGCCGCAGAAGGTGTCCGCGTTCCTGTGGTAGTCCTCGTTGATATCGCCAACGGACCCCACCGCCTGTCCGAGACCGTCAAGGTCGTTGCAGCCGAGCGCAATAATATATGCCTGACCTGCCTTGGATTTGTCCCAGCAGCCGTTTGCGGCGGCCCAACCGTTCATATACTCGCTGGCGGTCATGCCTCCCCTTGAGAAATTGAGAACGTTTGTACCGCTCATTCTCGCAAGGTACTGGCCCCATGAGATGTCGAAAATGTCGTGGTAACCCCTCGGGCATCCGACGTCCATCGACTCGAGCTCACCCGAAGCAAGGGAGTCGCCGACAACGACAATCTGCCTGAAAATGCTTGTAAATCCGCCGTCGTCCTTGATTATGTCAAGAGGCTTTTCCTCAGGATCTCTTGAAAAAATCTGCTTAAAATCCATAGTTTTATCCTTTCCGGAATGAAATTTATTTTATGAGTTCTTCCTCAATTGAAGTCCCGACTTTTTCGAGCATCGCCTTAAAATACGAGTCAAGCTTTGACTGCGTGAGCGTGCCCTTGGCCCTTTCCGAGCCCGCCGCATTGGCTATTTCGTTCATGACCGACTTGTACGAGCTGTTGTCCGCACTGCCGCCAAGGTCAATGAACCTCTTTGCAAGCATCTCAGCCTCTTCGTAGTTAACGTGAGGCTTTCCGTACACCTCGATCTCGCCAAGCTGCAGCATGTATCCGTCCGAAGAAGTGTTTCTAAGCTTTGTAGCGATAAACATCAGGTAGCGGCCGCAAGTCTTTCCGTTCTCTGCGATATAATAGCCGTCCGGCGCCTTTGAATCCTTCTCATCGGCAATGACCGTCCAGTTTATCATATCCTTTGATACCTTGATTTGGAAATCCTTCGGCCAGCAGCCGTTAGGTTTCACCTTAACGGTGTCGATCTCGAAATAATCGCCAAGGTCGATCACCGCATACTCCGTGGAGTTCTGGCTTGAATTGGCTTTGACGTTGGATGTCCAGCCCTTGTCGGTACCGTCAACGAGGAATTCCGGCCACCAGCCCCAGCTCTTGTATTCCGCCCCTGCGGGATAGGAGGAAACGGTCACAGGCCTGTTCAGGGCAATATTTGAGTTAGCCTTATACCTGACGACGTTTTTTCCTCTGGCCTCGCCCGAAGCCGTGTCGTGGGGATTGGGCTCGGCCACATTGCCGTTGTCGTTGTAGACCTCAATTTCGGATATCTTAATCTTGTGGTTCTTGCTGTCGCACTCAAGTCTCAGGTATTTTGCGGTAACCTTCTCAAAAGTGATCTTTTTCAGGGCCTCAAAGCCTTCAACACCGTTGACAGCCGCTTCAATCTCTCTGAAATCTTTTCCGTCATCCGAAACATAAACCTTAAATGTCTCCGGGGCGCTGTCACCGTAGGAAACCAGATTGCCGAAAGGATAGACGTCAACACGGTTCATTTCCACCGGTTTTTCGAAGGCGAAAGTGATGACCGAAGCCTTTTTGGTGTCCGACTGCCAGCCATTGGCGGTCTTGCCGTAGCGGTCGCCGTCGTTAAGATTGTCTATGTACCAGCCGCCTGTTCCCGCTGAGCTGTTGCAGGAAACTTCGGCGTGAATAGCAAGATTTTCGCCCTCTGAAGGATTCCATGACTTTCCGGACATGTAGTCAAAGCCTTCCGGAAGAGCAATAACCGCGGCAGCGCCTGCGCCCAGTGTGAAAGCGTAAGAGCCGTCGGCTTCTTTAGCCTTTACCGCCAATGCCCCCGTCTTCTCATCTATGACCGAAATATCGCCCTTGACGGAGCTGTCAAAAACGAGACTGCAGCTTTTTTCCTTCTGGAAGCTGTTGTTAACGAGCATCAGGTAGTTTCTTCCGTTTTGTTTGTCTCTCAAATAAGAGAGAGTGAAGTCGGCCTTGCTCTTAAACTGCACGAAGAAATCATTCGGCACAAGTTCAATGACGTTCTGGGTGTTTTTACCCTGGTAGACTTCAAGAGCGTCGCAGCGGACCAGTGTCTTTCCTATGGTGTGAACGTAGTTGTTGAGCTCGCAGATAAAAGGATATTTATCCGACGGCACACCCTTGCTGGAGATGATTCCCTTATCAAAAGGCTCGCTTCTGTCGTGGGGCGTAAACCATGTGAAGTAGGAAAGCTGCTTGATTCCGAAGGCCAGAGACATATTCATCTCGTAAAGAGTCTCCTCCCGGTTCAGGCTTCGGAATGCCACGGACTGCTCCACAGACTGGATATAGTTTCCGGTCTTTACGTTGTTGCGAAGACCGGCGATTCTTGCGGCGTTAAGGTTGAGAAGAAACGCGGTCCTGTTAAGGCTTCCGGCTTCAAGCCCGAAAGGATACAGGTCGTACATCAGGTACTCCACCGGGTAGCCTGCATCGGCGCAAAGCTTTGCCCAGTCGTTCATCTGGCTGATATAAGCTTTCACTGAGCTGTAGGCTCCGTAGGGCAGGAAATTCAGGTGCATATAAGCGGAAGGATCCTGCTCTTTTAAAGCCACGTAGGCCTTCAGAAAAACGTTGGGGTTGATGGGCTCGTCAAGTATGTAGTAGCCGTTGGCGGCAGGCATGTTGCGGTATTTTTCCACAAGGCGCTTGATCTCAGCAGCGGATTTGTTCTGAAGGGAGCTTCCGAAGCCCTCCGCCGCCACGGTCATGTGCATGCCGTATTTGTAGCAAAGCTCCAGCATCTTGAGCTGGGTTTCTTCCTCGCTGAGGTTGTCGCCCGCGCTCATGACCCAGTCTATCTGTGCATCGCCAAGGAGCTTGTACTGCTCGTCGTTTACATATTCCTTCGTGGGCGGCCAGAAGATGGAGATCAGGATATTGTCGTCAAACGAAAACTCTTTTTCCACAACGTAGACCCTTGCGGAAGCCTTGATATCGTTTCCTTTAGCTCTTATAACACAGTTTCCGCAGCCCACGGCGGTGATCTCACCTGTGGTCTCGTCAACGACGGCAACCCCGGGGTCCGTGGTTTCCCACTTCACCGTTGCGGTCACATCCTTAAGTTCAAGGCTGTCCTTCTCGCCAATGTAAAGTTCAAGAGCTTTCTTGTTCATTTCGCAGGTGTCCCCTTTGTAAGTGTCCTGAAACGGCACTGTCTCGACGGGCGTCGGAAGCGGCTCCGAAGTGTTTCCGCCGGGCTCTGCCGTAGACGCCTGTCCTGTAGGTTCTGAAGTTTTTTCTCCGCCGTTTTTGCCTGTGCATCCGCTGAAAAGCAGTGCGGCAGCCATAACGGAAAGAACTGCAATGACCGCAATTCTAACCCCAATACCCTGTTTTGTCATTATTATCCCTCTTTCCTGATTTTTTCCGGCCTTCCTGTCAGCTCACCGTTTCCTCTATTATTTTCTGGAGCTCGTCGTACTTTCTCATGATGTCCTTGGCGAGAGCCAGCTGGCACCTTGTCCTCACAAGGTTGTGGCCAGGGTAGTCCACCTTGAAGTAGACATCGCCAAGTATATAGTCGTCAAGGAACCTTGCCGCCAGCTCGATGGTGATGGAGAAAGTAGCAAGCACAAGGCTGTCTATTTCATCCTTTGTGAGAATGTTCTTGACCTGGCCAAGGTAGCCCTTGCAGAAGGCCCTGAATTTTGATGTGTCGAAGGACACTTTTCTCACGTCGGGCTCGTCCTCGTGGCAGGTATTGGCGATAAACCGTACCGCATCGCCGAAGTCGTACATAGCCATGCCGGGCATAACGGTGTCAAGGTCGATGACAACCAGAGGGCGCTTTGTGTCCTTGTCGAAAAGCACGTTGTTGCACTTTGTGTCGTTGTGGGTGACCCTAACCGGGAACTTGCCGGCAAGGAATTTGTCGCTGAGCTTTCTCGCTTTGTTTGCGACCTCGTGGATGTAGCGCAGCTCTTTTTCGCAGACATCAAGCACCTCGTAGGGCGCGATTGACTCGTGCGAGAAGAGCGTGTCAAGGCGCTTTCCCGTGTTGTGGAAGTTCGGAATGGTCTCGTGGAGCTTCGAGCCGTCAAAATCCGACAGAAGCATAACGAACTGACCGAAAGCCTCGCCCGTTGAGACAATGACGTTGGGGTCGTCGCTGATGTCAAACGTCACGGAGTCGATGTAGTTCATAACCCGCCAGAATGAGCTGTCATCGTCGTAGCAATAGTTCTTTCCGTCCTTGGTGTGGCGGAATTTGAGGCTCACCTTTGCGGCGTTCTTTTTTTCGATGAATGAAGTCACCTGTTCGATATTTTCCATAATCTCCACCGGGTTCTTGAAAACGTAGGTGTTGATGCGCTGGAAGATGTATGTGTCTATTGCGCCCTCATCGGATGTATAGCTCACTCTGTATGTGGCGTTGATGTTTCCCCTCTTGATCACGGAGAAAGCGTAAATGTCGCCGGGGATGAGGAACTTTTTTCCTATCGAAGCGAGTTTGTCGTTCATTTCAAATTCTTTTTGTGTCATTGTCCGTTCCTTTTCAAATTAAGATTTTTCTTATGTGTTTATGATTTTCCGGAAATATCCGAAACCGCCAATGTCATCAGAAATGCCGGTATTTTCCGGAAATTTATTACTTTACGTTCCGAAGGGCTTCACGTCTTTCACAGCCTCTCCCGGTGTTATCCCGGCGCCCCCGTTGTCAAGGTCAATGAGTTTGTACCTCATGCTGCCCATCCCGAGGCCTGCCATGTAAGTCAGCTGCCAGTGGCCGTGCCTTGACTCGATGCGCTCTCTTAAAGCTTTGCTGTCTTCCGGCTTCATCGCGTAGATGAGGTCAACGCAGGCCGTGTCAATCGCGCATATATCCGTTGACGCGAGTATTCCGACGTCCGGAGTCACAACAGGCTGAGCTTTCACGCCCTCGCAGTCGCACGAAACCGACATGTTCCTCATGACGTTTATGTAGTTGACGTTCTTTCCGAAGAAATCGATTGTCGCCTTGGTGGATTCGGTAATCTTCTCCATGAGCTCCTCGTGCATGACGCCCCAGGGATTAATGAGCTTTTGGTGGATCATTTTCTTGCCGATTCTGCCGTCCGCGCAGCCGATGCCTATGTTTTTGTTTGAGCCGCCGAAGCCGCCCATCATGTGGCCCTTAAAGTGCGTGAGCGTGAGCATCGAGTCGTAGTTTGAAAGGTGACTTCCGACAGACATCTCCGTAAACCATCTGCCGTTTTCGACAGGGAGCATCTTAGTGCCCTCCTCGTCAATAATATCCACCGGGCAGAAAGTCCAACCGTTTACGGCAATGGTCTCGCGGTGCTGCTCCGTCGTGTACCTGTCGCCCTTGTAGAAAGTGTTGGTTTCGATAATCGCGGCATCTGCTTCAAGCCTCTCCTTAAAAATATTTTCGACCCACGGCCTCGGAATGATGTTCGGACCGTTCTTTTCGCCCGTATGCAGCTTCACCGCGACCTTTCCTTTGAGGCATGAGCTCACCGCGTCAAACGCTTTTAAGAGTCCGTATTCGGAAAGATCTCTCGTAAAATATACGACCGACTCATCGCCAATGCGCTCCTCATAGGGCACGTATCTGCTTCCGTCAGGTTTCTTTGTTTTCCCGCTCATGTTTTCCTCCTTTTGTCAGACAGGCTCGCGGAACGTATCCGGTTTTTCGCTGTCAAATATCTCGTTTGCGTACATTAAAGTCACAAGTTTTTCGCTTTTTGAGGTGTTTTCGATGCTGTGGGCATAACCCGGCAGCATAAATACCATGGAAATATCGTCTCCCGAAACTCTCGTCTCAATCACTTTATCGCTTCCGATCTGCCTCTGCCTTATGAGTCCGGTGCCTGAAACAACCGTAAAAATCTCCCATTTTAAGTTGTGCCAGTGAAGACCTTTGATCTCGCCCGGATTTGTCACGTTGATGCTCACCTGGCCGCAGCCCGGATTCTTGATGAGCTCCGAGAAAGAGCCCCTTGCGTCCGTTTTAGCCTCCGGTTTCACTTCTGCACCCTCTTCAGGAAGGTACGAAATATAGGTCGAAATGAGCTTTTTCATAAAGCTTCCGGAAGGCATGTCGGGCAGTGTCAGCGTCTTCGGAAAGTCCTTAAATGCCGCCAATGCATCATAAATCTCACCAAGCGACGCTTTGTAAGTTGTAGGAACGTAGCAGTAGCGACCGTTTTCGTCCGGAACAGGCTCAGTTCCCTCAAATCCGCAGCGGTGAGGCTTTTTTGCGAGCGCAAAATCGAGAAACTCGTTTACAAGGTCGTCGACAAAAAGAAGGTCGAGAACCGTTGCGCGGTCGTTAACGGTGACGGGAATGCCTCTTGCGACGTTGTAGCAGAAAGTGACGACCGCGCTGTTGTAGTTAGGTCTTGCCCACTTGCCGGCAACGTTCGGAAACCTGTAGACGTAGACGTCATTGGCGGTTTCCTGCGCATACTTGAAGAAAGCTTCCTCGCATTCTTTTTTGGAGAGGCCGTAGTCGGATACGCCGAAGCGCCCCGTAAGAGTCGCCTGGACGGACGATGAGAGGACCACCGTCGCCCTGCTCTTTTTAGAAGCGAGAATTTCAAGAAGCTCCGCGGAAAAATCCACATTGCCCTTTTTGAACTCAGACGGATCTTTGGGTCTGTTTACGCCTGCAAGGTGAAACACAAAATCGGCCTTCGCGCAAAAAGCCTCAAGCGCGCTTCTTTCGCAGTCAACGTCATATTCATAAATGTCTTCAACAGCGACCGAGGGCCTCGTTTTGTCCTTGCCTTCCCTGATATTCTTCAGGTTTTCGCAAAGATTTCTGCCTATGAACCCTTTGGCGCCCGTGACAAGTATGTTCATAAATCTTTTCTCCAGACCATTTTGTTCACGACCGACGTGTACGACTGAATGATTTTAATGACTTTCGAAGCAACGTTGACGCCGATGTAATCCGCGACCGGTTCGCCCCAGTCGCCCTCGCCTGTCATCGTGTTCGCAAGCTTCACGGCGTTCAGGATTCCCTCTGTGTCGATGCCCGAGAGCACGAAAGCGCCGTTTTCAAGCGCCTCGGGGCGCTCGGTAGATGTTCTTATTGAAACTGCCGGGAAAGGCTCGCCGATCATCGAGAAGAAGGCCGTCTCTTCGGGGAGCGTGCCGCTGTCAGAGACTACGCAAAATGCATCCTTCTGGAGCCTGTTGTAGTCGGAGAAGCCCATTGGCGGCAGGACTCTTACCCTTTCGTCAAGCTTAAAGCCTGTCCCGTCAAGCTTCTTTTTAGATCTCGGATGGCACGAATAGATTACCGGTAGATCGTAGAATGAAGCCATTTCGTTGATCGCGGTAAAGAGCGATTTGAAGTTTTTGTCGTTGTCGATGTTCTCCTCGCGGTGCGCGGAAAGAACTATGTAGCGGCCCTTTTCAAGGCCTAATCTCCCTAAAATATCGCTCGAATTGATCTTGTCGAGGTTGTCGGCAAGCACCTCCGCCATAGGCGAACCGGTCACAAAGATACGCTCCTTGGGCAGCCCGCACTCGTGGAGGTAGTCCCTCGCGCGCTCGGAATAAGGCAGATTGACGTCCGAAATGATGTCGACAATCCTCCTGTTCGTCTCCTCCGGCAGGCACTCGTCCTTGCAGCGGTTTCCTGCCTCCATGTGGAATATCGGAATGTGAAGACGCTTCGCGCTGATCGCCGAAAGGCACGAATTCGTATCGCCGAGCACCAGCACCGCATCAGGCGTCACGGCCTTCATGAGCTTGTAAGACTTTGCGATAATGTTTCCGCAGGTCTCGCCAAGGTCATCGCCTACGCAGTCAAGGTAAACGTCAGGCGCGTCAAGCCCGAGGTCCTCAAAGAAGATACCGTTCAGCGTATAGTCGTAGTTCTGGCCCGTGTGCGCGACAAGCGTGTCAAAGTGCTGCCTTGCCTTCTTGATGACAGCAGACAGCCTGATGATCTCCGGTCTCGTACCGATGACTATGAGAAGCTTAAGAGCTCCGTCGCATTTGAATTTAACGTCTTCAAACATAGCTTTCACCCGTAAATGGGACCGCCAAAGCGCGTCCTTCCGTCAAGCCTTCGCAACGTTTCCGTTAACGTCCTCAGGCGTTCTGTACTCAGGCACGATCCGCATCAGGGTCTCTTTGACCTTGGCGTCGTCGCCCGTTTCAATCGCATCCTTTAGCAAGCCGAGCTTTGCCTCGACCTCGCCAAGGCTGTGCGGAACGTCTCTCTCGATAAATATGAGCTCGTTGGGAGTCTTGTCAAGGTTTTCGGTCTTGAGAAGAAGCTCCTCGTAAAGCTTTTCGCCGGGTCTGAGCCCGATCTCGTCAATGTCTATGTCTACGTAAGGCCTCAGGCCCGAAAGTCTTATCATGGTCTCGGCAAGCTCGATTATTTTAACAGGCTCGCCCATGTCAAGCACAAACAGCTCGCCGCTCGCCGCCATAGCTCCGGAAATAAGCACCAGGCTCGCGGCTTCCGAAATCGACATGAAGTATCTTATTATGCGCTTGTCGGTTACCGTAAGGGGCCCGCCGTATGCGATCTGCTTTCTGAAAAGAGGCACGACCGAGCCTGCGGAGCCGAGCACATTGCCGAAGCGCGTCGCGGAGAAGTTTACCGTATTGCCCTCTTTTGCCGCATACGCCGCGACGATCATCTCGCAGAGCCTCTTCGTCGCGCCCATAACGTTTGTAGGGTTTACGGCCTTGTCGGTCGAAAGCATTATAAACCGCTCCGCGCCCGATTCAACCGCGCATTTTACGGTGTTGAGAGTGCCGAATACGTTGTTGTACGCGGCCTCGACACAGTTCTCTTCCATGAGAGGCACGTGCTTGTGCGCAGCAGCGTGAAGCACAACCTCGGGCTTGTATTTCTTAAACGTCTTCAGCAGACCGTAGTAGTTAGTTACGGATACGATCTCGATTTTGACGTCAATCTCGTCGCCGTAGATGATTTTGAGCTCCTGTCTCACGTCATATGCGCCGTTTTCGTAGATGTCGACAATGACGATGAGCGAAGGTTTCATCTTGGCGAGTATCCTGCAGAGCTCGGCTCCTATCGAGCCGCCCCCGCCTGTTACGAGAACCCGCTTGCCCTTGTAATAAGCCGCCGTTTTCCCGTCAAGGATGCTCCTCGGCTTTCTGAAAAGCAGGTCGTCAAGGCCCATGCTTCTGAACTTGCCGCGTTCCGCCTCCCCGCCGCGCAGAGACTTGTAGTCGTACGTTCTGACCTTGAAGCCCCAGTCGCGGAAGCGCTTGTAGAGGACCTTGGCGATATCCTCGTCGATGTCCGGGCAGGCAAATATGATCTCGCTTATCTCGTACTCGCGGAGCATGATGTCCGTGATCGAGCAGGCGTCGTAAATCTTAAGGTCGTGAATCTGGCGGCCGATTTTGTCGCGCGAAAGGTCCGCAAAAAACTTTGGCACGTAGTTCGATTCGGGGTCGCCGATCATCTCCTCGGCAAGAGCGGAACCCTCGTCACCCGCACCTAAAATCACAACGTTCGACTGGACCGCCGAAGAATCCTTGTCCTGGTTTGAAGGTGAAAGAGCGAAAAGTCTGAAAACCGAAAGCAGGAAGCGGCCGTACTTGGTCCTCGTGTTCCCGCATTTGTAAACGTACCTGTAAATCATCCTGATTGCGAGCGAGCCGAGCAGTGTCGCGCAGTAAATCGAAAAGCCCCTTGCGATGGTGATGTGCTTGATCGGAAGGAAAAGTTCGAGAAGAATATAAACCACAAAAGCGGCCCCGTCCGTAACAAGGAGCCTGATGTAGCACTGGATACCGCCGTATCTCCAGATTTGGTTGTAGATCCTGCCGATGATCCTCGCAGCGAAGATCGGCACTCCCGCCAATGCGATATGGATGAACATATCGAGCGCTCCGAGCTTCTCATCAGCCGAACGGTTCTGGTAAAGAACGAGCATCAGAAAGCAAACGCCGAAGAATATCACCAAATCATAAAGGACAAGCACCGTCTGGCCGGTGTGCTTCCTCGGTTTCTTTTGCTTTGAGACGTTTTCATTCGTATTATTAGCCATGTCGCATACGTTTCCGGTGTGTTTTTTAAGTCAAAGACCCGCAGGGATTTCACTCGGATTCCCTGCGGAAAGTCAAGCCGCAAACCTTCAAAAAAAGAGCGGCTTCGCATTACCCCGATGATAACACAAAAACCGCCTCTTTGCAATAAATAAAAGCTTTTAAATACGCCTTTAAGCCTTTAAAGCCTCCACCACGAGATGCCCGACCTTTCGAGCTCGTCCTTCGGAATGATTCCCTTGACGTCAAGCAGAACCTTCGGCGTGTCGGAGCTTCCGAAAAGCTTCATGATACCGCCAAGGCCCATCGCCCTGTACTCGTCGTGCGCAACCGCAATAATAACGCAGTCGCAGCCGGATATACTCTCGATGTCCTTAAGACTTATTCCGTACTCGCGGAAAGCATCCTCTTTCACAGCCCTCGGATCGGTGACGTCGGCCTCGATTCCGTACTCGCGAAGCCGCTTGTAAATATCCACGACCCTCGTGTTCCTGATGTCCTTGCAGTTCTCCTTGAACGTGAGTCCGAGTATCGCAACTTTCGCATTTTCAGGCATAAAACCCGCCGCGACAAGCTTCTTCACAGCCGTGTCCGCAACGAACTTTCCCATGCCCTCGTTCACTGCCCTGCCGCCAAGGATTATCGTCGAGTGCACCCCGAGCCGCTCCGCCTCGTACGTGAAATAGTACGGGTCAACGCCTATGCAGTGCCCTCCTACAAGCCCCGGTCTGAAGCCAAGCGCATTCCACTTTGTGTTCATGCCGGCAATGACCTCGCCCGTGTCGATGTCCATCTTGTCAAAAACTATCGCAAGCTCGTTCATGAAAGCGATGTTTACGTCCCTCTGGCTGTTCTCCGCGACCTTCACCGCCTCCGCCGTCCTGATATTTGAAACAGGAAACGTGCCCGCGTCTATGATCATGTCGTAAACCGCCTTGATGTCGCCAAGAGACTCCTTGTCCATACCGGACACGACCTTTTTGATGCCTGAAAGCCTGTGCGCCTTGTCGCCGGGATTGATTCTCTCGGGAGAGTATCCGACTTTAAACTCCTCGCCGTACTTAAGTCCGGATTCCTTTTCAAGAATCGGTACGCACGTATCTTCGGTGCAGCCGGGGTAAACCGTCGACTCGTAAACAACGATTGAGCCCTTGGGAAGATTCCTTCCTATGATGGTGCTCGCGGAAATGACCGGGGTCAAATCCGGCGTATGGTCCTGATTTATTGGCGTCGGAACAGACACGATAAAAAAGGCGCAGTCGCGAAGATCTTTCTCGTCGCTCGTGTAGTAAATGTCAACATTCGAAAGCGCCTCGTCGCCGACCTCCTCAGTCGGATCGATGCCCTCTTTGAGCACGCCGATGCGCCTCTCCGATATATCAAAACCGGTCACCTTGAGACCTTTTTCGGCAAAAGCAACGGCAAGCGGCAACCCGACATAGCCAAGCCCCACAACCGCCAGTCTCTTTTCACCTTTTGCGATTTTTTCTGAGAGAGTCATAAAAACCTCGTTGATTTCAAATCATTAAAATTATTGGATTTTTTCGGAAGAATCATTGCTTTCTGAAGTCTTCTTTCCTTCCACAACGCCCTCGGCGCGGAAGACCGCCCTGACGGTTCCGATGAGGCACTTGAAGTCAAAACCGATGCCCATGCGCTTTACGTATTCGCCGTCAAGCCTTGCCTTGTCCGGTATTGAAAGCTCGTCCCTTCCGTTAATCTGCGCCCAACCTGTGAGACCGGGTCTTACGTCATTGGCGCCGTACTTGTCGCGCTCTTCCACCAAGTCGTCCTGGTTCCAGAGCGCCGGTCTCGGCCCCACAAAACTCATCTTAAACGTCAGAATGTTGAAAAGCTGCGGCAGCTCGTCAAGCGAAAACCGCCTCAGAAACCTTCCCACGCCCGTTATCCTGTCCTCGGGATTATCAAGCAGATGGGTCGCCACTTCGGGCGTGCCCTTCTTCATCGTTCTGAACTTAATGAGCGTAAACAGTTTTTTCCCCTTTCCGACTCTTTTCTGGCTGTAAAACGCATGGCCGGGGCTCGAAACCAGCACCGCGACCGCAATCACGGCCATCGGCAGCAGCGTGAGCAGGATGCATATCAGCGCAGCAACGAAATCAAAAAGGGGCTTTAAAAACTTTGCGTACATATCTCTTTGTCAGATAGTATTCTCTTTCTCGAATTTCTTTCTCTCGGCAATGAGCGTCGAAACGATTGTCTCGCTCCTCTGTGCCGCCGTTTTCTTGTCAAGAAGGCTCGACGGGAATCTCGACTCGATCTCGCTGATGGTCTTCTTTGAAGTGAAAAGTCTCCAGCGCTTGTAGACCTTGGCGTCTTCCGGATTTTTAGCGAAATATTCCTCGCTCGACTTCTTGTAGTCGTCAATGATGCTGCGGTTTGCGGCGATGTCCTCGTCGTACCTCTTCAGGCGGTTCACGGTTGAAGGAATACTGTTATAGGCGGTCTTCAGCTTCTCCGTGAGGGCCTTGTACTGCGACACAAACGGGCAAGGCATCTTCTGGTCAACGCGCTCCGTCACAATGAGGTCCTTGCCTTTAACGACTGTCTTATAGCCAATGATATACTCGATCGGCTTTGACACTTCCTTGATATAGTCGAGGGTCTCCTTGATGAGGTCCTTCTTCACGTTCTCAAGGTTCGACCAGCGTATGAGGCTCTCCTGGTTGATGAGGTCGGCGCATGATTCGAGATACTCGACAAGCCTGCAGGTGCCGTCGTAGTGGTCCTTGGCGTAGTCCGCGTTCTCGTAAATAAAATCGCCGCTGTGCGTGTAATGCTCTTCGCTGTAGCGCTTCACAAACTTGACAAGTCTGTCGGTAAAAAGCGACAAAACTTCGGCTTTATCACTTCCCGAATATCCGGTCGCGGACGCATTTTTAGCGGCGGTTATACCGTCTCTGAACTTAAGGTCGAGAGGCTTTGACATTGCCGATAACGCAAGGCCCGCAAAAAGCCTTGAGCCCCAGACGCTCTTGTCATTGTCGGCAAGCTCCAGGAGCCCTTTGTAAGCGGTCTCAAACTCGCCTTTATCATAAAGATCGACACCGCCAAGGAACGACTTCGGCATCGGTACAGGCGCTTTCTCAGCCTCCCCGCTTTCAGCCTTCTTCGGCGAGTCTTTTGTCTTGCTCGCAGGTTCGCTTGCAACAGATGCAAACGTTTTAACAGGGATCATGAGCTTCGTTCCGCAGGCATCGCAGAAAACCTGAGTTTCGCCGTCGTCCGCCTGAACTTCGGCTCCGCAGTGGTAGCATTTTAAGTTAATAAGCATAAAAGGCCTCCCTTATGTCTTAATCGCCTTGATTATACAATTTTTGGCGGTTTCTGTTCAAGCAAAAAAAGATTTTCAGGAAATTTCGAACCTCTCCGAACCTCTCCGCCAAGCGCTTTTTCCTTGACTTTTCGCGCGCGCATATTTAAAATGGAGGCAATATTTAGATTTTCACGTATTGTTTAAAAGGAGTACGACATGGCAGATAATACCAATTCGGCAGGCGACAACAAAAACGAGAGGCCATCGAACGCTGTTTGGTCCCCGAAGAACAGGCTGAATCTCATTGACGACGCGTCATTTGCGCTTGCAAGTGAATTCCTGAAGAAAGGTTACGTCAAGAGCATTTCAATCACCGAGGCTGACGGCAAACCGACCGTAAGGGCCTATTTTTCGGTCGAAACGTGCGAAGCGGCGGCGCTCAACGACGAGTACACACCGACGAACGAAGACAGGGTTGTGAAGACGACGATTGACGGTGCCATTGGCGTGTGCGACACTCCCACGTGCTGCAGAAACAGGTGCATTCCCCTCATCGCGGCATACATGAAGTACCTTGAGACAAACGGTTGGCTTGGCGATGTGCTTTCAGAGCGCGAGAAATTCCGCTCGAAGCCTGATTTTAAGAACGACGTGTTCGAGTTTGACTGGCTGCCCGACGGAGACTCTCTTAACGTGATCCCGCAGAACTACATCGACGCCGCCGAGGAGCTCCTCTTCTACGACCTCTGCACCGTAAGGCCCACGCCCTCGAAGTCCGGCTTCATTCCGATCGATTTTGACAACAGGATCTGCCGTTCTCTTCAGCTTGAGGACGCCAATTTCACCTTCACGGATTTCATGCTCCACCTCGAAAGAACCAAGGGGCTCACGTCCAACATGGGCGACGGCATCACGATAGGCACAAAATTCAATCCGGCGGTCTCCAACTGCAGCGGAACGTGCGAAAACTGCAAATGCGAATTCTGCGTGCCCGTCATCGCGGCATACATCAAATACCTCAGGGAGAGCGGCTACGAGAACATGGTAAAGCGTGCCGAGCTCGAGCGCCAGGAGTTCCCCGAGAACATACGCTACGGCACGAAAATGCCTTTTGAAGAGAGCGACCAGACGGTCAAAAAGCTTGTCGATCAGATTTTGTGCCTCCCGAAGGACGTGCTTGACGGTGTCAGCAGGCTCCTTGACAGCGGCCAGGTGAGCGTTTTTCCGCACACGCCAAAGGACAAAAAGCACAAGAGCAAGGACGACGAGGATATAATCTGCGACCTTGCGATCTGGTACTATAAAGAAGGCAAAGTTCTGACTGAAGCGAAGACCATTGGCGATTTCTTCTGCAGCGACGAGACCGAAGGCGTTTTCATCTACCACATCAAGAGCCTCGAGTTCACTTCAAAGGAGCTTCCTTTCTACGAAATCGTGCTGAGAGCCACCGTCGCCCTCGACTACCTCAGGAAGTCGTCTTTCAACACCGAAACGCTCAGTTTCAGACGCGCCAAGGTCATTGACAGGTTCATGCGCGAGACCGAGCAGGTTCCGGGACTCGAGCGCATCATGCGACTTGCCAATAACGAAAAAACAAACTCCCTCTTCTGCATCATCGAAGGCAGCAAGGACACCGGCAAGCGAAAGATCGTCGAGACCATCGCGGAAGTTCTTGCCCAGAACGGCAAGATTAAAACCAAGGACTACCAGAAATGCACGTTTGAGGAGCTCGGCAGGACCCTTATAAGGTCGTACGAGCCCGCCTACCGTGAGGAGCACGACCCCTACAGCTATCCGTCAGGCCCCTACTACGAAGGCCCGAAGTACAACGTTTTTGAAAAGCAGGTTCTCTACGTCGTGACAGGCCTCCAGAAGTTCCTCAGGGACGTCGAGGAGGAAGGCGCGCACGAGACACGCATGGAGCACATCTTAAAGATTTTGGGGCGCGCCGAAAAAGACACTTACGTTGTGATACTCGGTCTCAGCCCTGACGAGGTTGACAGTTTCCTTGCCCTTGACAGCAGGTACAAGTTCCTCTACGGTCAGAACAGGCTCCACATTCCGAACATGACCACCGAGCAGCTCTGCAGGGAGTATCTCTCCGAGCTCTCGCAGGACGTCAGGAGCCAGATCAAGGACGAAGAGGAGTTCAGGCAGAAGTTTGCCGAGTACATCGCGTTCAACGAGAAGTTCCTGCCGATGGGCAACACAGAGCTTGTGAACTACCTCGCCAATTACAGCAACGTCGAAGGCAAGCCCGAGCTGCCGCCAAATGCATACAACAACAAGAACGCCGCCCTCGCCCTTGAAGAGATGATAGGCATGAGCGCTATCAAGCAGCAGATCAAGGACTTTGAGCAGTTCATGGCGTTCCAGAAGAAGGCGCAGGCGTCCGGCATCAAGGTTGAACACGGCAACATGCACATGCTCTTCACCGGAAACCCCGGAACAGGTAAGACGACTGTTGCAAGGATCATCGCTTCAATGCTTTTTGACATTGGCGTGTTAAAGAGCAACAAGCTCATTGAGGTTGAGAGGAAGGACCTTGTCGCGTCGTACGTCGGACAGACCGCGAACAAGACGGGTGAGGTTATCAAGAAAGCCCTTGGCGGTGTCCTCTTTATAGACGAGGCGTACGCGCTGGTGCTTGACGATTCCGACAGCTTCGGAAAAGAAGCGATTGCGACCATTGTCAAGGCGATGGAGGACCACAAAGAGGACCTCATCGTGATTTTTGCGGGCTATGAGAAGGAGATGAACGACTTCCTGAAGTCAAATTCGGGTATCGAGTCGCGCGTCGGCTACACGTTCAGGTTCGAAAACTACTCGCTTTCAGAGCTCTCTCAGATGTACGTGAACAACCTCACCAAATCGAATTTCACCCTCTCCCCCGGCGTCCGCAAAACGATGGAAAACGTCACCGAATTCTTCGTGAACAGGCGCTATTTCGGAAACGGCCGCTTCGTAAAGAAGATGACCCAGGAGACGATCATAAGACACGCCAAGAACGAACAGACGCAGGACGACTGGCAGCTCAACCTCATCACCGAGGAGGACGTTCCGACCGTCGAGGATATGTCCGTCAAGACTTCGGCCGAAGAAACCAAGACCTCAGGCCTTGAAAACCTGATCGGACTTGACGATATCAAGGACCAGATCAAGAAGTTCAGGAACACGGTCGCATTCAGAAGAAAAGCCGGAAATTTAGGCATAAAAATACCTCGCGGCAACAACCACATGCTCTTCTGCGGAAACCCCGGAACCGGCAAGACAACCATCGCAAGGATTATGGCAAGGGAGCTTTATGACGCGGGTATCGTTGCCGAGAACAAGCTCATAGAGGTCGGAAGGCAGGACCTTGTCGGCCAGTACCTCGGCCAGACGGCTCCTAAGACGCAGGACGTTATAACGAGAGCCCTTGGCGGTGTCCTCTTCATCGATGAGGCCTACTCGCTCACTTCGGGCGGAAACGGCGGCGACTCGTACGGCGAGGAAGCTGTGACAACCCTTGTCAAGGCCATGGAGGACTACAAGGACAACCTCGTAATCATTTTCTCAGGCTACACCGACAAGATGGACGAGTTCGTGGCTTCAAACCCCGGCATTGCATCGCGCATCGGATTTACTTTCAATTTCAAGGACTACACGGCTGACGAGCTCACGCAGATTTTCAGGCTGAAAGTCACAAAGACAGGCCTTAGGGCAGACGACCCTGCGGTTCTTGAAAAGACCAGGAACATCATGCAGTACTTCGTATCCGTCCCGAATTTCGGCAACGGCCGCTTTGCGGAGCGCGTTGTGCAGATGACTTTTGAGATTCACGCCGAACGCTGCATGAACCTCACGGACCCTGACGAGCTCGCCAATATAACAGTTGACGATATCCCGTCCGTCAAGTACCTCATCGAGCACATGTCAAACGGCGACGAGATGCTGAACCCCGAAGATATAGAAGAGATGCAGCACTTAAGGACAGCCGTCCACGAGCTCGGACACGCAATTGTTTGCAAAAAGCTCTTCCCGAAGACCCCCATCGAAAGGATTACGATTTCTGCGGAAGGCAACGGCGCCCTTGGCTATGTCCAGCACAAAGGCTACGGCATCGGCAACAAGACCGCCACGGAGCTCAAGAAGCAGATTTCGGTCAACATGGCAGGCATCGCGGCAGAGGAAGTCGTTCTCGGCGAATACGGCAACGGCGGCACCTCCGACCTTGAGAGCGCCACAAACATCGCCTGGGCAATGATCTCCCGCTACGGCATGTCAAAGAAAGGCTTCACTGTAAAGAAAGACCGCACCGCGCAGGGCAACGAGGAAGTTGACGAGATTCTCGCTGAGTGCTTTGAAGACGCAAAGCACATCATCTCGGATAACCTCACGGCTCTCAAAACCGCCAAGGACATCCTCCTCAAAAACAAGTCGATCACCGACGAGGAACTCACCAATATACTTGAAGGCTGATAATTACTGAAAAAACGCGGCCCGGGGTTTCACTTTTTGCAAAGTCCCGGGCCGCAATTTTACCTGTTTTTAGCTAAAAACTTATTTTGACATATCCCTGTCGAAAACCCATTCGCCTGAGCCGACGGTTGTCTCGTTAATACCCTTAATCTTTATAACAGCTGTTGTTCCCGCAGGCACGTTCACAACGTATTTTCTCGTTCCGCCCTCCGCAGGTCCGAAGTTTACGGAGATGGTTCCGTAAGGTGACTCAACCGAGCAGTTTAAGAAATTGACGTCGGAATAATCGTCAGGTTCGACCTTAAACTTTCTGAAACCGGGCTCTATGGGCTCGATGCCGGCAATGTTCTCGTAGTACGCAAGCATGAAGCCGCCGTGCATCGGGTGGTTGTATGACGCGACGTTAACGTTTCTGTTGGTCTCAACAAAATGCATGTCGGGGCACTCCCACATCGAGGTTGCATTGTCGTCAAGCATCGTTCCGAAGCTGAAGGCGTCCCTGTTGAAAAGGAATTTCATTGCCGTGTCAGCATAGCCGAGTTTTGAGAGCGCGGGAACCGTGTACTTGTTTGCGTAGATGCCCGTGTACATCGCGAAGTTGTCGTCTGCAAGCTCCTTAAGAGTTGCCTTGAGCAGATTCTCGTAATCGCCGTTCGGACATATTCCGAGCTTCAGCGCCACGCCGTTTGAGCCCGTGTAGCCGTACGAATGTTTCTTTTTGTCGTAAAAATGCCTGATAATCGAGGATTTGATCTTGGCGGCAAGTTTCAGATATTTCTTCTCGTCGCGGTCCTTAAGCTCATGGCAGATCTCGGCAAGCTTCAGGGCAACCTCATAGAACATCATTGTCGATGAGTGCGGAACCGGCATTCTGCGCGGGCCTTCGTTACCGAGCGGCGGGTCCCAATCGCCAAGGCCAACCGTTATCACGCAGTCCTCAGCCCTGTCGCACTCGTGCTTTACCCACTTCTTCATCAAGTCAAGGTTCGACTCGATCGCGTGCCTGTCGCCCTGGTACTTCCAGAGCCAGTAGGGAATGATCACCTGCGCACAGCCCCAGAGAGGTGAAGCCTCGCCGCAGCCGCGCTTGCCGGGTGCGATCATCATCCAGACGCCGTAGACCTTGTCGCTCGCCCTGATATCGTCAAGATACTTCTCGTAAGCCGAAACACTGTCGTACGAAAGAAGGCCCCAGTTTGCGACAACCTGAGCATCGCCAAGCCAGCCGCACTTTTCCCTTGCCGGGCAGTCCTCCGGGTAGCCGTGGTAGTTCGACCTGTACGTGTTTCTCATGACCCTGTCAAGGTCGTTGAGGTCCTTGCAGTCAGACTCAAACTTTCCGGTCTCTTTAAAGTCCGTAGAAAGAGCTATACCTTTAATCATCGCAGGCGTAGGCTCCGTGCCGTAGCCCTTAGAAAAGTCGTGAATGCCTGAAATTTCGACAAATCTGAAGCCGTGGTAGGTAAAGCGCGGCCTGAAAACTTCAGGCTCGGGGCCGCCCGCAGCGATGTACATATCCTGCTGGATGCACTGGGTCGCAAAAGCGCCGGTCGATCTGTGGTCAAGCGTACCGCCCGCGTTAAGAGCTTCAGACGTTCTTATAACGTAGATTGCGCCTCTTGGCGAGTTGGCAGGGATTGTGACCTCATAGGTGCCCGCAAAGTTCTGACCCATGTCGAAAATCCAAGCTCCGTCGGATTTGCCGCTCTCGCAGTGGTAGCCCACGCAGGGAATCTCCCTGATAGCTCTTATAGGGGGCATGAGGCAGGGAGTGAGGCGTCCCTTGGGCGTCTCGTCAACAATGACCTTGCCCCAGCCTTCGTCGGAGCCGTCTGCGTCAGCAAAACCCTTCACCTCAAGGCGGCTGTCGTAAACCTCGCCCGCGTAAACGTTGTTAAGCGAAATCGGGCTGTACTTGTATTTCCAGTTNNTTTGTGTTCGTCACGATATCCTTGGCGGTTCCGTCCTCAAAAGTGAGTCTCAAGACCGCCTTTACGCATACGTCGCCGTAGATCATACCGTTTGAGCCCCAGACTCTGCTCTGCGAATAGAAGCCCTCGCCAAGGAGAACCGCCAGGCAGTTTTT
>DBWH01000034.1:79782-79910 GCA_002308595.1 Mageeibacillus sp. UBA1243
CTTACGTAAGGCGCCCAGCCTGAGATGTGCTCGCAGGGCTTTATCCAGGATGCCTTGGCGAATGTCTTGCCGTCAAGCTCGGTCATGAACTCTGCGGAGGTTTCGGCTTTGTGGCCGTAGTTGTCGAA
>DBWH01000034.1:79970-80109 GCA_002308595.1 Mageeibacillus sp. UBA1243
GCCTGTGTCGTAAACGGTCTCGCCGTCCTTCAGAATCTCAATCCTGTAGGCGGTCTGACAGAGGTTCTTTTCGTCCCCGTCATACTTCCAGCCGAAGCGAAGGCGCCTTACAGGCACGTTGAGACAAGGCGTCTCTCTG
>DBWH01000034.1:80212-84563 GCA_002308595.1 Mageeibacillus sp. UBA1243
GCCTCAAAGTGGTACTTTACAATGCCAAGGTCAATGATGCGGCAGGGTCCGGGAAGCGCCTTGGCCCTAACTACGTTTCCGTCAAGAAGCTCGATTCTGAACTGCTGCTGGTTTATTGCCGTCGGCGCAAGCATCGCGCCCTCCGCACCTTTCCTGTACCAGTCGGGCGCTCCGTCAGCCCCCTTAACAAGCTTCTCCATAGGCTTTGACATGTGCGGATTTCCCTCGTTTTCGCCGTAGCCAAGGGCAATCACGACGTAAATATCGTTTCCGTCTTTCGGTTTTGTGACCTTGGACTTTTCGTACGTAAGCGCAACCCAGCATGAGTTTACGCCTAAACTTTGGGCAAAAAGCACGAGATGCTCGCCGTAGTAACCCGCAAGCTCATCGCTCTTCTTCGGTCCCTCGATCACAAGATAGTTTCTGCAGCCCGAGAAGCTCCCGTAGTGCGGCTTGCCGGCTTTAAATGCCTCAGGCTCGTCAACCATGAGCTTGATTGAAAAGCCGCTTTGCGCGTTGACCTTGGCGATTTCATCCTCAATGAGCCTTGCGTGCTCCTCAGTCAGCGGAACGTTTTTGTAGCGCCGCACGGAATGTCTTTTCCGCATTACCGAAAGTATGTCTTCCATAGGATTCCTTTCAAACAAGCTTTTTAAAGGCCGGAAGCAAATTTAAAGCCTCCGGCCGTAAGTCTCAGATTGCTGAATATTTAGGGAAAATCAGGCCCATGCATCCTTGCTGACAGGCTTTCTGATATCGCCAAGGCACTGAATCTCTCTGAAGAACCACTCACCTGTCGAGGGCTTCTTTCTGAGGGCAATGGATCTCTCATTGTCGGCACCGGAGCTTCTCAGCCAGAGGGTCGCGTAGTTCTCATTGTCGAATGAGTACGGGTTGGCTTTAACGTCAATCGTGTAAGGCTCAGTGGGTGTGTAATCGTTTGCAACGCTTGAACCCTTGAAGAAGGAAGCTACGACAAACTCCTTGTCTTTAAGACGGTCGTGCATGAATGTCCTTGTGTAAGGTGTGACAGGCTCCGGACCGTTTAAGTAATCGAGCATCTTGAACATCTCTTCCTGGTTGTCCTTGTAGTTAAGGAGAACAAGCATCGTGAGAGCAACGCACTTGAAAGGCGTGTCAAGTTTTGCCTCAGGGAGAGCCTTGAGCTCGTCAAGAGTCTTCGGAACCTTGGCGAAAGTGAACGTCTGGACTTCGGTTTTGCCCTTGCCGACATTGGCGGCAACGCCCTGTGCAACAGTGTCCGCAGCCTTCTTGATGTTGTTCGCGTTGTTTGTGTTGTTAGCAGTATTGTTTCCGTTCGAAGAACCGGAGAACAGCTTCTTTATCACGTCAAAAAAACCCATTCTAATCCTCCTTTGGTGTTAACGGACCGTCCCGTTAAATCCCGGATATTTCCGGAAAATATGAACCCGCAGAAACTGCGGGGTCATGTCTTAAAGTATTTAGGTGTGTCAGCCGTTGTAAAGGCTGTCCCACATCTGGTTGCACTGCTCCTGGATGAGAGCGAGCTGGTCTTCCCAGGACGAAGCGCTTGAGCAGTAGTTGGAGAACAGCTTGCTGATACCTGCCTGAATGATCGATGTGATCTCCGGAGGCACCTTGGCGCTGATCTGACCGGGAACGTATCTCTCATAGTTTGCGGTAAACGCATCGTAGTTCTTGTCCTCGTAGCCGTCGCCCGTGAGATGCCAGAACTCGTCATCGCCAAGCTTCTTGAGCAGCGGCACGTCACCGCCGGCCTGTCCGTGGATAGCCCTCTGTCCGTCCTCCGTGAGAAGGAAGAGCGCAAGAGCTGCGGCAGCGTCTTTATTTCTCGTATAGCTGAAAACTGAGAACCCGAGAGCTCCGCAAGGTGAAGCCGCATACGGGAAGAGCGGGTAAGCAACAACGTCCCATTCCGTTCCCTTCGGATACTGTTTAACGTTCTCCGTAAGAACCGTGTACGACGCGTTGTAGTTAAGCACGCATCCGTTGTACGGATTGACCTTCGAGAACTCCTTCTGCATGTCGCTGTTCATGGACACGCCAAGGGGCTTCGCCAGACGGTTGTCAATCATGTAGATTGCTTCCGAAATACCCTGTCTCACAGCCTCGTTGTCAAGGCTGACCTTCTTGTTTTCTTTGTCAAACCAGTCTCCTCCGTAGGCATAGAGGAACGGAGAATAGAGGTTCGACCAGCTGAAATCGTAGCAGCAGCCGACCTGTGTGAGCGTACGTCCGTCAACGTCATAAAGCTTGAGCTGTTCGCAGACGTCCTTAAACTGCTCCCAAGTCCAGTCGTTGGGCAGCCTCTCGCCGTACTCAAGGATGCCCGCCTCAACCATCGCGTCAACGTTGTACGTGAATATAACGTTACCGCAGGTGTAGCCGGCCATGTAAAGCTTACCGTCAACGATGCAAAGGTCAAGAATACCGCCGTAAACCTCATTGGTATCGATACCGTAAGCCTCAACGTAGAAGTCGAGCGGCATCATTGTCTGGTTGGTCACAGCGTACTGATAAAGCGAATCCTCCTTTGTAAGACCGCCGTCCGAGATGTAGAAAAGATCGCCAAGGGTCTTCGAAGAAATGAGCGGCGCGTAGTCAGGAATGTTGAATTCGGTCTGAACCTGAACGTCGGGATACTTTCTGCAGAAAGCATTGATCCAGGCTCTTACGCCTCTCTGTGACTCCTCATTTGTGTACAAATGGTTAATACACGAGACCTTAATCTTTCCGCGAACCTCGGGCTTGTAATCCTGCGGAAGTTCTCCGTCCCAAGGTTTCATTTTTGTGCATGATGCGAGCGGAATAACCAATGCAATCGCCAGCACGATGAATATAATTCTTACTAACGTTTTTTGAAGCGGTTTCATCTTAAAACTCCTCTATAGATTATTGATGGTTGCATTATATAACATTGGCGGTATCCTTTTCAAGAAAAAATCTGCCTGAACAAGGCCAAAAAACGTACTTTTCGTATAAAGAAGCTTGAAACCCTGGCGGCCATGCGGCTTGACATCTCCTTATAAAGTGCTAAAATGACGGCGGATTTTTCCACAACGCGGAGTTCGGCCTCTAAATCCTTCGCGCTACAAACTAAAACCAAGGAGAAACTGAAAATGCATTCAAAAGAAACCGGATCTTTGGAGAAAAGATCACTCGCCGCGATGACCGCGTGCCTGCTCAAATCATTGCCGATAGTAGTTACAATTCTTTTTATCGTTGACACGATACTGATGAATTTTCTCGCGAGGTACACCATCGTAAACCTTCCGTGGCTTGCCGTAAACGCAGCCATCACGATTTCATGGATCTCATTCCTCATCCTCGACATCGTCACGAAACACTTCGGTCCCGAAGCCGCCAATATTCTGTCGGTCATCGCCGCAATTGTGAATTTCACGTGCTCGGTCGTGTGCTCTGTTATCTGTGCAATCGCCAAGAACCCTACCCTCGACAGCGTTATCGGCGGCCACGNNNNCCGCAAGCACAATCGCCTTTGTCGCGTCCGCAATCTCAAACAACTACCTGAACGCGGCACTCGCCAAGCCCTTTGAAAACAACCCGGACGGCAAGCTCGCCTACTCCGTAAGGTCGTTCGTCTCGACCCTCATTTCGCAGTTCACGGACAACTTCCTGTTCCTGTTCCTGGCGTTCTACATCTTCCCGTACATTCCCACGGCTCTCCCGGTCCGCTGGACAATGCCGCAGATTCTCGTCTGCTCAATTCTCTGCGCAATCCTCGAGCTCGTAACGGAAGCGGTCTTTGCTCCCTTTGGCTATTTCGTCTGCAAAAAGTGGAGAGAAAAGAACGTCGGCAAAACTTACAGAAATAAGTACTTTAGCAAGGAGCTCCGTCATGAAGCATGACGACAGACTCGAGCTTTTATCAGCGCTCGAACTCGCCAATGCAATAAAGTCAAAAGCGGTCTCACCGCTTGAAGTAATCACCTTTTTTGAGGAAAGAATCGCGCGCCGCAACCCGTCGCTTAACGCCTTCGTCTACGGGAAATTTGAGTATGCAAAAAAAGAGGCCTCAAAGCTCTCGGGGATGATAATGAAAGGCAGAAAGCTTGGCGTGTTTGCAGGCGTGCCTTTTGCTCTTAAGGACTTTCTGCCGTCGAAAAAAGGGTGGCCGAGCAGCCACGGCGGCGTCGCGTCATACACAAGAATCGACGCCGAAAACTCTGCTTTCTGCGAGGCCATGGAACGCGCGGGAGGCATTGCCGTCGGCAAAACCAATGCCCCCGCGTTCGGCTTCTCCGGCACGTGCGACAACGTCCTTTACGGCCCGACCGCCAACCCGTTTAACCCGAGCTACAACTCAGGCGGCTCGTCCGGCGGCAGC
>DBWH01000034.1:84634-90149 GCA_002308595.1 Mageeibacillus sp. UBA1243
TCCGTCGGCACCGTGCCGCAAGTCATCCGGCCTGACGGCTGGGCGGCCTCTCACCCCTACTGCATGAACGGGGCAATAACCAAAACCGTCGACGACGCGGCCGCCCTCCTTAACTTGATGGCCCGCTACGACCCCCGTGACCCGCACAGCATTCCTCAGCGGAAGAAAGACTACCTGAAGCTTGCCGACAGGTCAATCGAAGGCATGAAAATCGGTTTCACACCCGATTTCGGCATATTCCCCGTTGAAGACGAGATTGCAGATTTAACCGAAAAAGCTGCCTTGGCGTTTTCCGAGGCAGGCGCAAAAGTTTCCTATATTAAGCCGAATATTCCTTACACCGCAAATGAGCTTGCGGAGCTCTGGTGCCTTTCCATCAGCATTGACACAGCGATTGAGCTTGCCGAGCTCAAGGCAAACGGTCTTGACCTTCCCGGCGACCACAGGGACGAGCTTCCTGAGGCTTTCTGCCGCTGGAACGAACTTGCCGCCAAGACAACCATCTTCGACTACTACCGCTTCCACGAGGTCAGAACCGCCCTTCTTGACGCGCAGGAGGACATCTTCAGTGAATACGACATCATCGTCTCGCCCGTCACCGTCTGCGGCCCCGTCAAAAACTCACAGATTCGCGGCATGACCGAAGGCCCCGAAAAGATCAAAGGTGTTTCGCTTGAAAGGCGCATCGGCTATTGCGAAACATTCATCGAAAACTTCACCGGCAACCCCGCCGCCTCCGTCCCCGCAGGCTTCACCTCAAACGGCCTCCCCGCCGGCATGCAGATCATCGGAAGGAAATTCCGTGACGAAGACGTGCTGGCAGCCTCCAAGACGTTTGAAAAGTTAAGGCCTTGGCGAGAGCTTTGCAAGGTTGCGCACTCAAGAAATATTTGAGATAAAACAGTATTTACTACTCTTAAGATTCATTCTTCAGAATACTAAAACCAGTTTTACGATTAAGAGAAGCAATGATAGGTGCTTATATTTTCGACCATTCTTCTCATTTCTTCAGTATATTTTTCTTTCAATTTTTCTTTTGCTTGTTCTGAAAGCATCTGCTCTGAATTTAGTTTGAAAAGGCTAATTGTAAAATTAGCTTTTTCCTTTACTTCTTCACTTGCATCCTTTTTGGGCAAAACAATAACACTGTCATCTTGAGGTACTTCAAAAAAATCTCTTGGGTCATCAAGATATGGATGGACAATCTTAAACGTCCATAATTTGTAATCATCACTATTGTTTTTTGATTGTACTGTATCTGTTTGACGCTTGCATGAACAGTTGCAATTATTGCATGCATAAACGAGGTTGAGCGGCAAAAATGTAACTTCATAGTATTTTTGTCTCTCTAGACCTCCCTTGGGCGCTATATGATCGATTTCAGGATTTCTCGTTTCAAGCGGAAGTCCGCAGTAAGCACACCTCTTTTCTTGATTAATAAATAGCTTTTGTTTCATTTCTTTTTTAAAATCTTTCACGCAAGCATCTTTAGATTCCCAACCACCGGGTTTATTATACTTTTTTACTTTTGACAAAAGATTATCAGAAATGATAACCTCATTTAATTTTTCATTTCTCATCGATTATCCTCTGTGCCTCCTCAACAACCTCTCTTAAAGGATCATTTGATCCTTCTATAAGATTTCTAAACTTCCAAATCATGTTTTGAACTTCGGATTTTCTATTAGAATTATAGTCTTTAAGTGCGTTTATTAGTTTGCTAAGCTCTTGTTCAAAATAATAGTTGCGCGTTGTTCTAACACCAAATACATTGTAAATGATGTTTTCTGCTGACCAGGCGAATGTGCTGAATGGAAGTGTCTCGCCTAAGGTAGTAAGTCCGTAATCATTACGTTTCTGGCTTAATACAGCAATTGACGATTGATTAGGTCTTAAACCCGAAACCAGATAATGAGAATGGCTAGCAATCATCAAATGACATCCTCTTGCAATTGAAGCAATTCGATTAATGATATCAATATACTTTATTTGCCAATCTGGGTGAAGACTTATTTCAGGTTCATCTATGATAACTAGACCGCTATCTTGTATTCGGTTTATTATACCTAAAAAGGTAAACAGAAGGTGCTTTTCCCCAGAGCTACAAGAATCAAAAGAAATTTGTTGTCGGTTCTTATAAAATAATACTTCGTAATAATCTACATCCTCGTATATCGAACTTGTCCTATGTTTTTCTAATCCACATAAGTCAACAAAAAATTCTTTCTCATATTCTTTTTCATTACCAGTGTATCTTAAACATAGTTGAGGATCAAATTCCAAGACATCCAGAACGGTTTTTATGAGATCGTATTTATACTCTTTAAGTGCAGAAAGAACATCAGAGTAAACTCTTCTATTGATTGAACTAGTATAGGTTGAATTAGACGAAGAACGAACTCCATGGTATGAATACATCTGGTTTTCTATATCCTTAGAAAATCGAAATTTATCATTTACCATAAAGGCAAAAGCCAGAATTATACTAGGGAGTTCCAGTTCTCTATAATCAATTTGTTCTCCATTACAGCTTGAATAAATGTTTGCCTCGCTTTTAGAAACCTGATACTCATTGTGATTTATTGTATAACTGATTTCAAACTCACTGTATTCAAATTTAGGTTTCCTTCGTTTACATGTTTTTGCTTTTTCCAAGAATAGAAAAATATCTATAATTGTTTTTAACAAAAAACTTTTCCCGACACCATTTTTACCTAAAATGAGTGTAATAATGTTCAACGATTTATTCAAAGATTCATTCTTGAAATATAGCTGAACATCAAGAATAACGTGATAAGGTTTTGAAACTCTTACTCTACTTATAAAAAACATCTACTTATCCTCCATGTATTTATGAATATATGTTTTCTAGATAAAAGATATACAGATTATGATAAGAATTGAAAAGATTTCCCTGTAGACTTTTTAATTCTTATCAAAAAGAATCTATGTTTATTAGGAAACTTACTGGTTGCAAATGTTCCTAATTTTTTCAACAACTTCCCAGAACTCTTCCGGAATCCTCTTCCTGCACTCCTCCACGAGCCAGTCCGGCACCCCGTAGTAAGCCTCCGCAATGCTTGCCGCGATGCAAGTCAGCGTATCGCAGTCACCGCCAAGGGAAACCGCCGTCCTCACCACATCCTCAAAGCTCTCGCCCTCCAGAAACGCCGTAATCGCCTCCGGCACCGTCTCCTGGCAGGACTCCACATGCCTATAATTAGGCCTAATCTCATCGCATGTCCGCGACAGGTCATACCTAAACTCCCTCACGATGTAGTCCTTGATGAACTCCTTGCTTTCGCCTTTTCTTGCGAGAAAAATCGCACTGGCCGTAGCCTCGGCCCCTTTGATTCCCTCATAGTGGTTGTGGGTCACCTCCGCCGTAAGCCTGGCCTCATACCTGGTCTCCTCAATGGTGTCGTACAGCCATCCCGCAGCCGAAACACGCATGGCCGACCCGTTCCCGTAGCTCTTGTAAGGCTTCGGATCCTCCGCCCAAAGCCAGCCCCTGAACCTGCCGCCGTAACCGCTGTCCGGGTACTTCCGCCCCCACCTGCGCATAGACCGCACCAGCTCCGCCTTCACAGCCTCACTATCACCGCAAAGGCTCCTCACCAGCGCATCGCCAACAGCCACCGTCATCACCGTATCGTCCGTAAAAGTCGATTTTCTCGAGAACAACGGAAAGTCTTTCGTCTTCCCGCCCCTGTCAAACTCGTACGGCGACCCGATTATATCGCCAAGAATCGCGCCTAGCATTTGTTGGTTCCTCCTTAATGCTCTTGTTACTGTTGCTTTTTGGCATATTCTTTTTCAAGCTCCGTAAGCTCAGCAACAATTTCTTTTGTTTTAGTGAATGCTAAGATACCAATTATCATATCAAAAGTTTTATCAAGCCATTTTTCCTCGTCTTCGTAATAAAAAGGAAATTCCTTCTTTGGTTTATCTTTTGTATGTCTTACACATTGAATAAACTGTCGTAATTTATCATACTCTGAGGGGTTATTATTCTTTTTATTGCATATGACTTCGACATCATCAGATAAAGATTTAATACATTCTCTTTTATCGTTGGATTTTCCCTCTCTAATCATTAAGTATTTATAAATTTTATCTCTCACGCTTTCCTTTACTTGTAAAGCCACAGCCTCGGCTTCAGGATTTATTTGTCTTACAGAATAGTACTTTTTTTTACTATTCTTCACAAAACAATATCCTATTTTTTCACAATCGAAATCTATAATTCTTTCTATTTGACTAATGTAATCTGTGGTATTATTACTTTTGTAATCTAGTAAAGTTTTAAACAGCTCTAAATAATCTAAAAAACTATTTAAGGTTAACTCCACATTGTAGGTGATGGTATAATTAATCAAGTACCAAAAACTCGAACGTTGAGGATCAAAATAATCGTTATCATAATCGAAAGTCCCGATCAAGGCTTCTTCAAAACTTGTATATTTAATACTAAAGACTGATTTTCTGAGTGCTTCTTCGAAATAAGATAATGTTTTATTGTCATCTCGAACTATACTATACACTTTCCTAATCTCAGTTGCAAAGCACAATTTTTCCTTCATTAATCTTTCATATAGGGATTCTCTCATTTTTACTCCTTTCCGTTATTGCAATGGGTTGAATAATATAAAAGCTTCGTATCTAATTACAGACTCTATCTCCTCACTTTTTCAATAGTGACTTAATGTAACCCGCCAATGCTTCATCCTCGCAATAGATAAAGCATCCCTTTTGGCCGCGCGTCAAAAGCGTCTTATACGTATTCTTGATTAACACCTCTGCAACCTCAGGTTTGGCGGTTCTGATACCGGACGAATTGTCGTCTTTAGAAATCTGCGTTTGATCTGTAATGATGCGTCCTGTCTCCGGATCAAATCGCAAGTCTTTTCCAACCAACACGCCAACGTAATCAAACTCAAGCCCCTGAGCGGTGTGAATGCATCCGACCTCCTCAAAGGACTTTGGATTGATTGCCCAGATCTTATCCGTTTCAAGATTCCATTTCGCCTCAAAGCCGTTTTTAAGCCTTATATCAACGTTGCCGCGATGATTCTTCACATCCCAGTCGTAGCAATAACCGGCAACCATTCTTGCCTTGTTATTCACCTTGTTGATTTCCCTCAAATCATTTCTGAGGGAATTGGGATCATCGTAGACCCTTATATCGTATTTCAGTTCCTCAAAATCGATGTCTACACTTTCGTTAATCTGCAGGACATTGTTTACGAACTGAATATACTGATCACTTCCGTTGCAACGGAATTGAGACCTTAAGACAGTATCTTCATTCATAAGGAAATAACTGTCAAAATGCTTCGCCCACTTTTTGATTTCATCAACAGAACCAATATCTTTCGTGGTGATGCGCTGGTCCTCGTCAATCAGGAATACTGTAAACAAAGAGGCATTGATGCACTCTTTGACCTGGTTTTCTCCGTTCCAGTCTCCGTACATCTTGGCGACAAGTCTGTGAGCCTCATCAGCGTATGTCAAG
>DBWH01000042.1 GCA_002308595.1 Mageeibacillus sp. UBA1243
CTCTTTACGCATTTTGCCGAAGAAAATTTAAAAAAGCTTCGTCCTTTCGAAAATCTTCTCATTCTGAGATTCTTCGAACACGATGAATAGTAAATTCGACGGCAAAATGCTTTGCGCGAGCTCCCCGCTCGAAGTATATTCATACATCTTCGGGGTCGCGCACGCAAAAATAGCTCCAAAATACATTTTGGGCTCTTTACGCATTTTGCCGAAGAAAACAACGGGCTTCTTCGTATTTTCCGCGAGCTTCCCGCTCGCCAAGAACAAAGCGCTCGCGAGTAACAAAAACGTAAAACAGGAGCCGAATTCTTCACGGACTCCGCGTATATAAACCAAAGACAAAAGCCTCACCGCGAGGTGACAGTACGAAGGAAAAGGGATAAAGGGATAAACTGTGAAAAAGCTTGTTATCAAAGGCGGAAAGCCTCTTCATGGCGAAGTCAATATAAGCGGCAGCAAGAATGCCGCGGTCGGAATTATCGCTGCCACGATTCTCGCAGACGGTGTTTGCACACTTGAAAACGTACCTGACGTGTCTGACATCAAGATTCTTCTTGAGGCTCTGACATATCTCGGTGCGTCCTATGAGAGAAAAGGCGACGTTGTTGTCATTGACACTTCCGGCGTCAACAAATATATTGCGGACAAGGAATACATCGGCAAGATGCGCGGCTCGAGCTACCTCATGGGAGCTCTTCTCGGCCGTTTTCACAAGGCTCAGGTTTACCTGCCCGGCGGCTGCAACATAGGCCCGCGTCCCATTGACCAGCACCTCAAGGGCTTCAACTCCCTCGGCGCTTCAACTTCGGTCGAAATGGGCAAGGTCGACATCACGGCTGAGAACGGAATCATCGGAAACAACGTCTACCTCGACATCGTGTCGGTCGGCGCAACCATAAACATAATGCTCGCTGCCTGCATGGCTGAGGGCAATACGCTCATCGAAAACTGCGCAATGGAGCCGCACGTCGTTGACGTTGCAAACTTCCTTAATACGTGCGGCGCTAACATAAGGGGCGCAGGAACGAACATCATTAAAATCCAGGGCGTCAAAAAACTCCACGGGTGCATCTACTCAATCATACCTGACCAGATTGAGGCGGGCACGTTCATGGTGGCCGCGGCGGCGACTCATGGCGAAGTGACTGTGAGAAACGTCATACCGAAGCACCAGGAGGCGCTCACCGCAAAACTTGAGGAGATGAACATTGGCGTCACAGAGGGTCCCGACTGGATCAAAATCTACGACAAGGGCCGCCTCAAATCCACCAACATCAAAACGGCGCCTTACCCGGGCTTCCCGACTGACATGCAGCCTCAGATCGTGACACTCCTTTCCACTGCGGAAGGCGAGAGCAAGGTCACGGAGGCAATCTGGAACTCGCGTTTCTCGTACACCTCGGAGCTTAGCCGAATGGGCGCGGATATAATGATCCAGGACAAGACCGCGACGGTGACGGGAAGCAAATCGCTTGTCGGCATCTCAATGAAAGCGCCTGACCTTCGCGCGGGTGCAGCGTTCGTGATTGCAGCGCTTGCCGCCAAGGGCACTTCGACCATCTACGGAACGCACTACATCGACAGGGGCTACGACAATTTTGAAGGCAAGCTGGCAGCCCTCGGCGCTGAGATTTACCGCGAAGACGCGGAATGCGAAGATATTTGAGAGAAAGCCCCTGTGACCGGTTGAAGCAAAAGTCGGCAGGGGCACTTTTTTGGAGACAGACATGAGACTGTGCACACTTGTAAGCGGCAGCAGCGGTAATTCGACATATATTTCGGACGGAACGACGTCGGTTCTCGTTGATGCGGGGCTGACGGGGAAAAGGATAGAAGAGGAACTGGCGGGCATTGGCGTGTCAGGAAAAGAACTGAGCGCAATCTTCGTGACGCACGAGCACAACGACCACATCACGTCGGTCGGGGTTCTTGCAAGAAGATACGGGATCCCTGTTTTTGCAAACCGCGCGACAATGGAGTACCTTGACTCGGCGGGCATTCTGAACAGGATCATGCCTGAAAACCTTATAGTTTTTGAAAACAACGTCAGTTTTATATGCGGTACGCTTGTCGTGAAAGCTTTCCCGATTCCGCACGATGCGGCAGATCCGGTCGGCTACAGGTTCACATCGGGGGATGTAAGCGTTGCCGTGAGCACGGACATAGGGGAAATAACTGACGACATAAGAGCAGGCACGGCGGGGTGCGCAGCGGTTGTGCTTGAAGCAAACCACGACATCGAAATGCTGAAAAACGGGCCGTACCCCTATCCGCTGAAAAAAAGAATACTGGGCAGTCACGGGCACCTTTCAAACGTCAGCTCGGCGGATTATGCGTGCGAGCTTGCCGGCAAGGGGACCAAAACGATTGTCCTTGGCCATTTGAGCGAGGAAAACAACGTTCCGGAGCTTGCGTTTGAGACGGTGAAAAAGGAACTCGAAAAGAGGGGCCTCCTTGAAAGCTGTAGCGTGATGCTCGCCCCGAGGTACTCGCACGGAGAGATGATAGTATGCTGAAAATTACAGTCTGCGCGGTCGGCACGATCAAAGAAAAGTATATGCGCGAAGCCATCGAGGACTACGCCAAGAGGCTCTCCTCAAAATGCAAGGTGGTCTTTGCCGAGGTGAAGGAGTGCAGGACCGTTGCCGAGGAGGGTGAGCTCCTGAAGAAGGCGATTCCGGCGGGCGCTTTTGTTGTCGCGCTTGACCTTAAGGGCAAGATGCTCGGCTCGACGGAGCTTGCGGAGTTCATTGACGCCAAGATGACGGACGGTGTTTCGAGCATCGCGTTTGTCATTGGCGGTTCGGACGGTCTTGACAGGTCTATCCCCGATTCCGCGGACTTTTCGCTCTGCCTTTCGAAAATGACTTTCACACACCAGATGACAAGGCTCATACTTCTTGAGCAGATTTACAGGGCAATGAAGATAATAAGCGGTGAAAAATACCATAAATAGCGAAAAAAAGCATGCGGACGCGGTTCTCTGTGGAGTGTTTCCGCGCAATATGGTATAATCGCGAAAAAAAGTGCAAGGAGAGCTGCAATGAAAAAAATTCTCGCATTTTTACTGACAGCAGTTTACGCGGCCGTCCTTTTGTCGGCGGTTTCGTTTGCCGATGAGATCAAATTCACAAATAGTCCGAAAAGCGTTACGCTCGAAAACTACAGACCCTACGTTCTGACGTGGGACGTCAACTGCGAACTTGACGATGATGACGTTTTTGTCCTTCAGTCGCGTGAAAACGAAACGTGGGGATGGGGCAACGTGGAAGTCGTAACAGGGAAAACCTGCGAAATACCGGGTGTATACGCCAATATGTCATTTCAGTGCAGAATCATGCTTTGCACAGACAACAGAGAGTACTACAGTGAACCGTTTACGGTGACATGGAAGGCTCCGGACGATCTGACAACTGCGGAGCTTTCGGCTCCGGCTGTCGGAAACATCCTGCGCGGCTCCGAAACAAAGATCATCCCGCTGACAATCAAGAATACCGGAAAGAATGACCTTCGCATAGCTTACCTTGAAGGGGGCGACACCTATATGGCCTCGGAAATAATCGAGAACAAAAAACTGACAGTTCTTAAACCCGGGGAGAGCGACAGCACTTCGTACAGCATAAGAATAAAAACCGATTATCCCGTCGGATATTACAACGAATCCGCTGCACTTTACGCATATAACCTCGCGGAACCCGTCTCGGTGTTCTTTGATTTCGAGATTCTCGACTCCGAGCAGGCAACCGCCAAGATGGAAACTGAGAATTCGGTGATAAAGTGCGCCACAGGCTACTCGGACCCCTCGGATTACGTGCCGATTGTGATCAAAAATACCGGAACGGTTTCGCTGACAAACGTGCGCCTTGTTGTCGATGATGAATCGAAGAACATTTTCAATATCACCGGCCCGTCGGTTGACAGCCTCGGCGCGGGAAGCGACACCGGTGACAACTTCAGAGTGTGCATGCTTGCCGGAAACGACCCCGGACAGTACGAGACGACCGTGAAGGTTTACGCCGACGGCATAGGTGAGCCGCTTCTTATAACAATAAGAGGCACCGTCTTCACCGACGAGGAGTGGGAAACAGAAAAAGACAATCCCGAAAACATAAACGGCGGCTCATCCGGCCAAAGCTCTGAAAATCAAGGCTCTCCAAATCAGGGTAAAAACAATCACGGAAGCAGTGAAGGCAAGGATTCGATACCCGCATGGGCAATAGTGCTCATCGTGATTGCGTCTGCGGCTCTTCTTGCCGGAATTGCCGCGTGCACGCTGTTTGCCGTAAAAAACAAAGGCAGAAAAGACTGACGCACGGCCCGAAGCTAAAAAACGGCCAAATCCGTCAAAAAAATACTTGCAGAATTTTTTTCGAAAAAATATAATAACGTTTTTGTGTGCTTTACCTTGCTAAAGCCGGAGAAGCACACAAAAACGTCTCCCGGCGGGACGCGGTACAAAGGATCGCAAATGAAGGCTGCCGGGCATTTTTCTTTCAGGGAGGATTGAGTATGAACGTTAACGAATATATTGCTTCTGTTCTTGAAACAGTTAAGAAGAGAAACCCGGGCGAGGCTGAGTTCCACCAGGCAGTTGAAGAAGTGCTTGAGACACTCAAACCCGTTCTTGAAGCTCATCCCGAGTATCAGGCAGCCGGTCTCATCGAGCGTCTTGTAGAGCCCGAGAGAATCATCAAGTTCAGAGTTCCGTGGGTTGACGACAACGGCAATGTTCAGGTAAACAGAGGCTACAGAATTCAGTTTAACGACGCTATAGGACCCTACAAGGGCGGCATCAGATTCCGCGGCAACGTTACGGAGAGCGTAATCAAGTTCCTCGGTTTCGAGCAGATCTTCAA
>DBWH01000022.1 GCA_002308595.1 Mageeibacillus sp. UBA1243
CTCAAATCGGTCGCCAAGGCCAAGAACACGATCATGTTCCTCGGCAGGTACGGCGGCGACGAATTTATCATGATAGTAAAATCCGAGAGCACGGACAGCCTCGAAAAACTCATCGAGGAGCTCAGAAGCAGGATTTCAAACGAGTGCGTTGACAGCAAGACGCCCTACATCATTTCCATCGGCGCAGGCTACGACGAGATCCTCAATGAGAGTGATTCGTTCAAGAACTGCATCCAGCGCGCCGACCAGAAGATGTACGTTGACAAGGACATCCGCAAATCGAGCGGCAGCACGACGGTGATCCTCACAGGGTCCTCCGAATGAAGCCCGCAAGGACACAGGGAGATAACCAATGACATACTTTTGGCAATTTGATATCTGCGCTTTGTGTCTCGCGTGCATCCTCGTGCTGGACACGCTGATGCATAAGGACCTCAAGCAGACCAAAAACAGGTGGTTCCTGGCGATGGCCGTCGCGATGGTGATTTCCTCGATTTCGGACATTCCGGGCATCCTGATGCAGAACAATCCGCAGCTTTTCGACCGCGTAACTTCCGACGTATCGACAATGGTGTTCCTCACGGTGCGCAACACGCTTCCGTGGCTCTACGCATGCTACGTCGGCTCGCTGCTGAACCTCCAGAGAAGGTACAAAAAAATCACGACAGTCCTCATAATGATCCCCGAGATTATCATGATAGGCTGGATGCTGTTCATGCCGGCAAGGCGCCTCGTCTACTATTACGCCGACGGCACGACCTACAAGCACGGGCCGCTGTTTAACGCGTTCTACGTTCTGACAGCGATGTACGTGCTCATTGGCGTGTTCATCGTTATACGCTACAGGAAGGCGCTGAAACTGAAGACCAAGGCGGCTTTTTACTGTTTTACGCTGCTCTGTCTCGTGCCCGTCGTGGTGCAGAGCTTTTATCCCATGCTCAAGTGGGCGCTGTTTTTCCAGACGCTCGGTCTGCTCGGCGCCGCTCTTACAATCGACAACGAGGAGGCCGTCAGGTCGCCCGAAAGCGGTTTTTACAACAAATACGCGCTCTACCACGACGCGAAGCAGGCTTACGACATTGGCGATAAGGCGGGCGTCATATTCGTCAAGGTGCCGTCGACGCAGAACGTTGCGGTTGCCATTGGCGGCAATGCGGTCGCCAAAATCAATTGCGACATGGGAAACTTCATCCTGAGGATCCTTCCGCCGCACTGGCAGATGTACGAGGTCAGCTGCAACAACTACGCCGTGCTCGCCCCTACCGCCAATGACACAGACCTCTACGGCATCGCCTCACAGATCAAGGAAAGGTTCTCGGGCTACTGGGAATACGACGGCGGGAGCATCGATCTGCCCTCTGTGATCCTCATCGGAAGCATACCCGACAAGCTCGCATCGATCGAGCAGTTCGTCTACGTCATGGAAGAGGAGATTGTTCCCGAGAGGAACGGCTCGCAGATCATGCGCATCAACGAAACCGCCAAGGAGGCCTACGAGGCCAAGGTCGAGTTTGTCCTGCGGAACGCGATCAAGACAAACGGGCTGATGGTCTACTACCAGCCGATTTACGACACAAACCAGAACCGCATCCACACAGCCGAGGCACTCCTGCGGCTCTTTGACCCTGAGCTCGGAATGATCTCGCCGGAGTTTTTCATACCCCTTGCCGAGAAGCGGGGCCTCATGAAGGAGATTGGCGATTTCGTTTTCGAGGAGGTCTGCCGCTTCCTAAGCAGACATCGCGAAGGCAACATAGGGCTCACGTCGGTTGATGTCAACATCTCAGCCGTCCAGTGCATCGACAGGGAGCTTCCCGAGCGCTGGGACAGGATTATCGCCAGGTACGACGTCAAACCCGAGCAGATCTGCCTTGAAATCACCGAATCGGCCCTGTCATCCTCCCTTTTTAAGATGGGCAGCGTGATCGAGGACCTTCGCAAAAGGGGCTACCTGCTTGCTCTTGACGACTACGGCACAGGCTACGCGAACAACGCCTACGTTATGCAGTTCCCGTTCGACGTGATCAAAATCGACAAGTCGATCCTCTGGGGCGCCGACAAGAACGAAAAATCCGACAAGCTGCTCCACCACTCCGTCCTGATGATTCACGACCTGGGCATGCAGGCGGTCGTCGAGGGCGTCGAAACACCTCAGCACAGGGAAAAGCTCGAGTCCGCCGGCGTCGAATTTCTCCAGGGCTACATCTTCTCAAAGCCCGTTCCCGAGAGCGAGGCCGTGCTTTTCTTCGAAAAAACTGCCGCCAATGTTTAACCGCCGCACACACGCGAGGAGCTCCGAAAAAGCTCCTCTTTTTTTGTACGCGAAACGCATTGGCGCTATTGATTTTTTCAGCTTCTCAGGGTATATTTAGATTGTGAACACAGCGGGAAAAGAATAGAGACTGAAATCAGATGGGAGGTAATAATATGACAGTCAGATTTAGCACAAAAGACGCAACCGTTTACGACAAGGACCGAAAGGCGATGGAGAAAAAGCTCTCCCAGCGACTCACACGTTATTTCGGCAATGATTCCGTAGATGCCACAGTCAAAATTTCGGAGACAAAGCTTGGCTTCAAGGCAGAGATCACACTCCCTTACTACGGATACCAGATGCGCGCAGAGGCGGCTTCAAACGACGGCCTCTACACAGCTTTCGATAATGCAGTGGATGTTCTTGAGCGCAGAATGACAAAACACAAGGACAAGATCATCAGCCGCAAAGGAAAGGGCGCGCAGCTTGAGGTAAGCGCTGAGCCCGAGACAGCGGATGAGAACGCTTACGCGACAGACGATGACTTCAAACTGGTCAGAGTCAAGAGGTATGAGTTCAAACCGATGACCGCCGAAGAGGCAATCCTCAACATGGAGACGCTCGGCCACGATTTTTACGTTTTCCTGAATGCCGAAGAGGACAACATCTGCACCATCTACAGACGTAAGGACGGCGGATACGGAATGGTGGCACCTAAATGAACTGAAAAGGGCGAAAGCCCTTGTCGATAGATGAAAGCAAGGCCCTGCGCGCAGCAACGTGCGGGGTCTTCTTTTTGGGTTTTTTGGGTGCCGTGATTGAAATTTCAAGCCAAAAGGTTTAAAATCACGGGCGGTGGTATAAAAACTGCGGCCCTAATGGCGAGCCGCTGGCTTTGCCTCGTGATCTGAAAGAGGCCTTACAAAGGGAGAAAACCATGGCTTTCGGCAAAAAGAACAAAGAAAACGCACCGGATATCGAGCCCAAAGAAGACGAGCAGTTTGTGGATCTTGTCTTTGATCTTGAGAGCGGCGAGCTGTCAATACAGGAAAACGAAGATGCGGCGTCCGAAGCGATTGCAGATGCAGATGACGCCGATGATGCGTACACGGACGCGCCCGAGGGTACTTTTGTGCCCGTAAAAGGGTTTGGCGGAGAGACTGCCGCTGAGACTGAGGCGCTGCCGGAGAGGGGCGAAACTGACGAAGCGGGCGAGGCTGACGAAGAGGTCGCGGAGCCTGAAGAAGAAACTTATACAGCTGAATCACCTGCGGAAGCTGTGGAAGAACCGGCTGCCGAAACGGAAGAAACCGCGGAGACCGAAAAGCCCTACGAAGAGCCTTGCGAAGCGTCTTACGAAGCCGAAACAGCTGACGAAGCGCGTTACGGGACTGAAAAAACTTACGAGCCGGAAACTGCTTACGAAGTTGAAGACGCAGGCGAAACCGAATACGCCGAAGCGGCTCCTGCCTCAGAGAGACACGCGTCCCTTTACGACGAGGGCGACGGCTCGGTGAGCGAGGACGACCTTCCGACGGAGTGGGTCGGTGCGGAAAAGCGCGCTGAGGAGGCCCGCGAAAGCGAGCCGGAAGGCGAAAACGAAGAGGAAAACGACGACGGGCACTCATCTGTCGTTGAGACGAGGGTTGACAAGGTCAAGGCCGAAAAGCTTGAGGACCTCATCAGAAAAAAGACTGCCGGCAATTCGGACTACGCCAAGGGCAAGCTCAGCGGGTTCATTGGCGTGTACAAGAACGGTGAAGGCGCCAATGCCATTGGCGGGTTGTCCTTCAAAACCTGGTCCTTTATTACCCTGGCGGTGTTCGTGATCGACACGGTGCTGCTCAATTTCCTTGCCTATAAAATCGTTTACCCGATCGTTGAGATTGTGATGAAGAACGCGGGCATTCAGGCCCTTGGCGAGTCGCTCAGCAAGGAACCGCTCTACACGGCAATCTCCTACGCGATTTCATTTATTTTCTGCGGCCTGATCGTGCTCATCCTCTGCAAGCTCACGGAGGCGATCATCGGCATGCTCGGAAGCACGAAAATTTCGTCGATTATAACCAAGACTCTCCTCTGCCTCATGGCAGTTTTCACGGTCATCGGACTGATTGTCATGATCGTGTCGAAGAAGGGCCTGCTCACGCTCACGGCCTACAGATGGTTCTCGCCGGCGCTCAGCTATGCGGGCGGTCTGGTGTTCTTCCTGGTGGCGGGACTCGGAAAAAAGAACAAAAAATGACCAAACAGCCCTCAATTTAGGAAAATTTTTAAAATTTCCCCAAAAAAGGCGAAAAAACGCTTGACAGGGCGGTTCGTTTGTTTTATCATAACACGGCAATAAAGCAGAAGTGCAGCTTCTCACCTTGGTCGCAGGCGCGGGCGGGTTAATAAACGTCTTGAGATTTAGGGTGTGCTGCAGATTTGACTTTACGGCACACATTTTTTTATCAACTAACGGAGTACGGAGGTGTTGCGTCATAGCTAAAGAAGAACTGGCGATTAATGAAGAGATAACCGCTAAAGAAGTGCGTCTTATCGATGAAAAAGGCGTCATGGCGGGAATTGTGGACATTGAAACTGCATTGAAGTATGCGGAGGATAAGAACCTTGACCTTGTGAACATTGCACCGATGGCCAATCCTCCTGTCTGCAAAGTGATTGATTACAACAAATACATTTTTGATCTCAACAAGAAAGAGAAAGATGCCCGCAAAAACCAGAAGATTGTTGATATCAAAGAAGTGCGTCTGTCCCTTGGCATTGGCGATCACGATCTTAACGTAAAAATCAAGAGCGCGGTCGGATTTTTGAAGGACGGCGACAAAGTAAAAGTAACCGTGAAATTCTACGGGAGGGAAATGAATTACACCACCTCCGGCGAAGAGCTGATTGACAAATTCTACGAAGGCATTGCCGAGTACGGAGTTATGGACAAGAAGCCGAAGCTTGAGGGAAAACGCATGTCGGTAATGTTCTCACCCAAGAAATAAATCGCCTGCTTACAGGCTAAAATAAAGGTCCGTGCCTGCATTGGCAATGTGCGCGGATTGTGAAAGGAAGATGTTTAACCATGCCAAAGTTAAAAACACACAGTGCTTCTAAGAAGCGTTTCAAAATTACCGCCAATGGCAAAGTCAAAATGACCCACGCCTACAGACGTCACAGACTCGTCACAAAAGACAGAAAAGTGAAGAAGCAGCACAGAGAGAGCCTCTACGCAGCCGATGCTAATTCTGCAACCGTACGCAAGATGTTGCCGTATGCTTGATTTGGGAGGTACTGAGAAATGGGAAGAGTTAAAAATTCAGTTGCTACAAGAGCAAGACGTAAGAAAGTTATAAAGCTCGCTAAAGGATACTTTGGCAGAAAGAGCACAGTCTTCAAGACAGCTAACCAGGCAGTTATCAAGTCCGCAAATTACGCATACCGCGACAGAAGAGCCAAGAAGAGAGACTTCAGAAAGCTCTGGATCACAAGAATCAACGCGGCTGCCAGAATGAACGGCACAACCTACAGCTGCCTCATGAACGGCCTCAAGAAGAACGGAATCGCCCTCGACAGAAAGATTCTCGCAGACATGGCGGTTTACGACAAGGAAGGCTTCGCAAAGCTCGTAGCTCAGGTTAAAGCTTAATAAATCTGATACGCAGAACGGTTCTACTAAGTAAGGCTCGTTCTGCGTTTTTTGTAAACTGTATTACATCAAAACGTTTTTGCAACAGGTAAAAGGCACGCAGGAATGGTTATCACCAGCACCAAGAACGAAACAGTGCGCAGCTTGAAGAAGCTGGAACTCCGCAAGTACCGCGAGGAGACTCATTCATTTTTCATGGAGGG
>DBWH01000038.1:0-17948 GCA_002308595.1 Mageeibacillus sp. UBA1243
TACGACGACAAGCTCAACCGCGCGCTCTACAAGGCGCTGCAGGCATCCGGCACGCACCTCCAGAACTACGGAACGGTGTTTGCGACCATTGCCGACAAGGACAAAAACGAAGCGCTCCCGCTCATCAGGCGCTTCTATAACCTTGGCTTCAACATCCAGGCCACCGCGGGCACCGGCAGCTTCCTTAAGGAGAACGGAATCCGCACGCACGTGCTCGGAAAGATTTCGGACGGCAGCAGCGACATTCCGGACGCGATCAGGCAGGGACACATTGCCTATGTCATCAACACGAGGGACATCGGCTCCATGGTCGAGGAGAGCGACGGCGTTGAGATCAGAAAGCTTTCGACCGAAACCAACACGACAATATTCACATCGCTCGACACCGTGAAAGTGCTCCTTGACGTGCTCGAGGAGACGACTCTTACGATATCGACAATAGACTCCTGACAGCTGTCCCTGATATAATAATGGCGACAGAAAACCGAAAGGGATCATTACGGATGAAAGACGGATTATTTACAACCGTATCGAACAGAAAAATCGCGCAGGACGTGTATCTGGCGGAGCTTTCGGGCGACACGTCTGAGATTAAAAATCCGGGGCAGTTTGTGAACTTCGCAATCGACGGGCTCTACCTGAGAAGGCCTATTTCGGTCTGCGACTCGCGCGAAGGGCTGCTCACGGTAATCTACAAGGTTGTCGGCAAGGGCACAGCCAGGATGTCTGAGGCGGTCCCCGGAGACACATTCAAGGTGCTGACGGGCCTCGGAAACGGCTACGACCTATCAAAGGCAGGGGAGAGGCCGCTTCTCATTGGCGGCGGCGTGGGTGTTCCGCCCCTTTACCTGCTCGCGAAAAAGCTTGTTGAAAAAGGTGCAAAACCCTGCGTTGTCATGGGCTTCAACTCGTCGGCGGACGTTTTCTTCGAGGATGAGTTTAAAAAGCTCGGATGCGAGATTAAAGTCACGACTGTTGACGGCTCGTACGGGCTTAAGGGCTTTGTGACCGACGCGCTGCCTTCAGATTACACATATTTCTACACCTGCGGACCGCTTCCGATGCTAAAAGCGGTATACCAAAAGACAAACACTTCGGGCCAGTTCAGCCTGGAGGAGAGGATGGGCTGCGGCTTCGGCGCCTGCATGGGCTGCAGCATCATGACGGCAAGCGGCCCCAAAAGGGTCTGCAAGGACGGACCTGTTTTTGAAAAGGAGGATCTGCTGTGGAAGACTTAAGAGTTACATTGTGCGGAACCGAGCTTTCAAATCCCGTCATCCCCGCGTCGGGAACGTTTGGCTTCGGCTACGAGTTTGCGGAGCTTTACGACATAAACGTGCTCGGAACGTTCTCCTTTAAAGGAACGACTAAAGAGCCAAGGTACGGGAACCCCCTTCCGCGCATTGCCGAGTGTGAAGCGGGCCTCATAAATTCGATAGGACTCCAGAACCCGGGTGTCGACAAGGTCATCTCAGAGGAACTTCCGAAGCTCAAAAAGTGCTTCTCAAAGCCCGTTATGGCCAATGTGAGCGGCTTTTCCGTTGAAGATTTCGTCGAAACTTGCGAAAAACTCGACAGGGAGCCCCAGGTCGGCTGGCTCGAGGTCAACGTGAGCTGCCCGAACGTTCACGGCGGCGGTATGATATTCGGAACAGACCCCAAAGCTGCTGCGGGAATCGTTGCGGCAGTCAAAAAGGCGGTCAAAAAGCCCGTTATCGTAAAGCTCTCGCCTAACGTCACAGACATAGTTTCAATAGCTCTTGCGTGCGAAGCGGCGGGCGCCGACGGAATCTGCCTCATCAACACAATGCTCGGCATGAGAATCAACCTTAAAACCAGAAAGCCTGTTATCGCCAATAAAATGGGCGGCTTCTCAGGTCCCGCGGTCTTCCCCGTGGCCTTGAGAATGGTCTGGCAGGTATCTGATGCGGTGAAAGTGCCGGTTGTGGGATGCGGCGGCGTGTCTACGGCTGAGGACGTCATCGAGATGATGCTCGCGGGCGCCACGGCTGTCGAAGTCGGCTGCGCGAACCTTGTAAACCCGTTCGCCTGCCCTGAAATAATCGAAAATCTGCCCTCGGCGATGAAAAAATACGGTATCACGAGGCTTGCGGATATTATCGGAGGTGCAAAATAATGGCAAAAGACGTAATCGTCGCATGTGACTTTGCGGACGCGAAGACCACGATTGAATTCCTTGACAAGTTCGAAAACAACGGCCGAAAACCGTTCGTGAAGATCGGAATGGAGCTCTATTACGCAGAGGGCCCCTCAATCGTGCGCGAGATCAAAGCGCGCGGCCACAGGATATTCCTTGACCTCAAGCTTCACGACATACCTAACACAGTGAAAAAGACAATGGCAGTGCTCTCAAGGCTTGACGTTGACATCACAAACCTCCACGCGGCGGGTACATCGGCAATGATGCGTGCGGCGCTTGAAGGACTCACGAGAGATGACGGTACGAGACCTCTTCTCATCGCCGTGACTCAGCTCACATCAACCGACAGGGAGGCGCTCGAAAACGAGATACTCATAAAAGAGCCGATGGAAAACGTTGTCATGAGCTACGCAGAAAACGCCAAAAACTCCGGCCTTGACGGAGTGGTGTGCTCGCCTCTTGAAGCCGCCAAGGTGCACGAGGTCTGCGGCAAATCATTTTTGACAGTAACGCCGGGCGTCAGATTCGCCGACGGCGACAAAGGAGATCAGAAGCGCGTCATGACCCCGCATGAAGCGAGGGAACAGGGCGCCGACTATATAGTTATGGGACGGCCGATAACGGCTGCGGCGGATCCGTGCGCGGCATACATGAGAGCTGTTCACGAGTTTTTGGAGGAATGAAATGACTGAAAGAGAGAGACTTATTGCGGCCGACCTTTTGAAGATAAAAGCGGTTTTTTTCAGGCCTGAGGAGCCTTTTACGTGGGCGAGCGGAATCAAAAGCCCCGTCTACTGCGACAACAGACTCACTCTCACGGCCCCCGATGTAAGAAACGACGTTGAAAACGCGCTCGCTGAAGCCGTCAGGGAATACTACCCGGACGCCGAGGTTCTTATGGGAACATCCACAGCGGGAATCGCGCACGCGGCCATCACGGGACACATTCTCGGCCTGCCGATGGGCTACGTCCGCTCGGGCGCAAAGGACCACGGACGCGGCAACCAGATTGAAGGCAGACTCGACAAGGGCGCCAAAACGGTCGTCATCGAGGACCTCATTTCAACAGGCGGAAGCGTTATCGAGGTTGTGAACGTGCTTCGCGAGGCGGGCGCGGAAGTCCTTGGCGTGGTCTCGATTTTCACCTATAACATGGCAAAAGGTTTCGAGAGACTTGAAGCCGCCAATGTGGAAAACCACTCGCTCACGAACTTCGACGTCATTGCCGAGGTCGCAGCGGAAGAGGGTTACGTGAGCCGCGAGGACGTTGAGCGCCTGATCAAATTCAGAAACAATCCGCAGGACGAGTCCTGGATCGGAGGTGCAAAATGAGAGGTGTCATAGATATACTTGACCTCTCGGTCGCCGAGGTTGATCAGATGATCAGTACCGCCTGCGACATTATAGACAATCCGGAAAAGTATTCGCAGATCTGCAGGGGCAAAAAGCTTGCAACTCTCTTCTTCGAGCCCTCGACGCGTACAAGGCTGAGCTTTGAGGCCGCAATGTATGAGCTTGGCGGTAACGTGCTCTCAGTGGCAAGTGCGGATTCGTCATCTGCCGCCAAGGGCGAGAGCGTTTCTGACACCGCGCGTGTTGTCTCCTGCTACGCCGACATCATCGCGATGAGACACCCGAAGGAGGGCGCGGCTTTCGTGGCATCCAAAAACGCTTCGGTGCCGGTCATCAACGCGGGCGACGGCGGACACTGCCACCCGACGCAGACGCTTGCCGATCTTTTGACTATATTCAGGGAAAAGGGACGCCTTGGCGATATCACCGTGGGCCTCTGCGGAGACCTGAAATTCGGCAGGACCGTCCACAGCCTGATCAATGCTCTTTCGCGCTACGAGGGTGTGAAGTTTGTGCTGATCTCGCCCGAGGAGCTGAAGCTTCCGTCGTACGTCAAAAACGACGTGCTTAAGAGAAAGGGCATCCCTTACAAGCAGACCACGGACCTTCTTGAGGCCATGCCGGAGCTCGACGTTCTTTACATGACGAGGGTCCAGCGCGAGCGCTTCTTCAACGAGGAGGACTACCTCAGACTGAAGGACAGCTACATTCTGACGCCCGAGAAACTCAAAACCGCCAAGGCAGACGCGATTGTAATGCATCCGCTGCCGCGCGTGAACGAGATTAGCGTTGCCGTCGACAGCGACCCGCGTGCGTGCTACTTCAAGCAGGTGCTTAACGGCAAGTACATGAGAATGGCTCTCATCCTTATGCTTCTGAAGGAGGCGGGAACGATATGACAGTTGACTCAATCAAAAACGGAGTGGTCATAGACCACATCACAGCCGGCAAGGGCATGCAGATCTACGAGCTTCTCGGCCTCGGCAGCCTTGACGTGACGGTCGCAATCATGAAGAACGTCTCCAGCACGAAGCTCGGCCGCAAGGACATTATAAAAATCGACGGCGACGTTGAGATAAACCTTGACGTCATCGGCTACGTAGACCCGTGCGCAACCGTCAACATCATCAGGAACAGCTCGCTCGTCGAGAAAAAGTCAATCGACATGCCTGTCCTTCTGACGGACGTCATCAAGTGCAAAAACCCCCGCTGCATAACCACAACGGAGCAGGAACTGCCGCACGTGTTCAGGCTTGCCGACCGCGAAAACCACGTCTACCGCTGCATCTACTGCGAGACAAAGGGCGAGGCCAAAAAAGGCTGAGACTCAGGCGGACTCGCCAATACATAAAACGGGCACCGCCCGCGGCTTTTTTCCCTGAGCCGCGGGCGGTGCGTTTTTGTTCAGCAATAATATTTTCCCTGATAAGTGTCCCGCTCCGCCATCCGCCTTGCGATGGTGTTGAGGACCCGCTTTTTGTCACCGGACCACATTGGCGACAGAAGTATCTTTTTCGGGGCGTCGCCGGTTATCCTGTGGACCGCCATGTCCTTCGGAAGGTGCTCGATTATGTCGCAGACGGTGTCCGCGTACTCTTCAAGGGCCTGCTCCCTGAAAAGCCCTTTTTTGTAGGACCCGGCAAGCCGTGTGCCCTCCATAACGTGGAGCATGTGAATTTTTATGCCGTCCGGCCTTGCGGAACTTATGAATTCCGCGGTTTTGAGAATGTTTTCCCTGCTTTCAAGCATCAGTTCGTGACCGTCCCTGTCCCTGCCGTATTCGGGAGGGCAGGGGAGTCCCACAATCATGTGAAGCACCGTACCTATGCCTGCGTCTTTTAGGATTTCAATGGTTTCCTTGTATTTTTCCGTGAGACACTTCCTGTTGTGAAACTCCGCAACTGTGTCATCAGCAGTCTGAAGTCCCATCTCCACGGTCACAGGCTTTATCTCAGCAAGCTCTTTTAAAAGTTCGAGCACATCCTCCGATACGGTGTCCGGCCTGGTGGCAAGGGCAAGCTCCGCTGCCAGCGGGTGGTTTATTGCCGCAAAATAGCGTTCCCGCAGCAGGACTGCGGGGGCGTATGTGGCAGAATAGCTTTGAAAATAGGGGATAAACAGGGGCTTTTCGGTGTTTTTCAGCTTGGCGGAGACCTTGCCTATTGCATCCGTGATAGCTTTGTTTATGCCTTCTGCGGAAAAGTCGGCCCCTTTTGAGGCAAAGTCGCCGCTGCCTCCCGCAGAGCAAAAGCTGCATCCAAGGGAGGAGAGGGTGCCGTCCCGGTTGGGGCAGGTGGTGCCGGATTCAAGGGCAAGCTTGTAGACTTTGGTGCCGTACTTTTCCCGGAGCACATTGCTTATTGAGTTGTATCTGTCGGAAAGCTGCATTGGCGGTTTCAGGCCTCGACCCTGAAGGTTCTGGGGGTGCCCTCGGTCATTGTCACTGCGAAGCTGTAGGTGAATGTGCCGTCGCTGCAGTAGGAAACAAAGTAACCGTCGTAGCCGAGAGAAGAAGCTATCTGATAGGGCACCCAATCTCCGCCTATTTTTTCGTAGATCCTGGGAACGGTGAGGCTTTCAAAACCAGAGGCGACGACAGTGACGTTGTGGTCCCGCTCCCAGAAGGACTTGTAGTCGGTGTACTCCTTGGTAGCGTAGCCCGGGAGGTCTCTTACGTTGTTAAGACCGCCGGAAATTGTGAATTCCAGGGACTTGCCGTCGTCGGTGGCAACGGTGGGGACTATGTCGTCCGGGAGGACTGTGCCCTTGGCGGCGTCGATTTTAATGGGATTTTTCAGGGTGTTTTCACGGACCATGCGCACATTGGCGTCATCCTCGGAAAAATAGGTGCCCCATGGCATCAGTATGCACGTAAACCTTATATGGTCGCCTTTTTTGAAGGTGGTCTTTCCCGTGAGATCAAGGGTAAACGCCGCCGTGCCGCTGCCTTCACGCACCACGAAACCGCCTGTGTATGGCTTGCCGCCAATGACAATGTCGCTGGACTTGAGTATGAAGGAAAGGTTGGAACTGCTGTCGGACCTGACGTAGGCGCCCGGTGTGGAAGTGACTTTATGGAAGTAGTCAAAGTAAGGGAAGTCGGTGCCCAGCTTTATGACTCTCACCGAGTCGAGGGACGCGTCTTCGATGACCGGATTGTTGCTGCTGTCAAGGTAGCCGAACTTTTCATAGGGCTGGCTCATGGCGTAGAGCACCATATTCTCCGTCACGTTGTCGATGGTGACATCGCCAAGGAACTCGTAGTCAACCTCATAGTAGGCCCTGTTCTCGTCGGTGTCAGGCATCTCCACGTGCCTGTAGGTCTCGTATACCTTGCCGTCGTAGGACAGATAGTTGAGAGTGATGTCCGCCAGTGTGGGACCGCTTGAAGATATGACTGTGCGGCCCGTGTTTTCGTAGGAACTGAAGTTGCCGTCAGCGTCCGTGTAGCGGAGGAAAAGGTGGGTGCCGTTGTTCGAGTGCTGGGGCTGCTGGCCGAACTTGACCTTGACTCCCGTGGGATTGCCGTTTGCGTCAACTTCCTCCACATAATCGTCTGCCCAGTATGGCGCGGAAAGTCCCCTGTGGTCCGGAAGTCTTGTCTCCGCACAGTAGAGGTGGATGCAGTTCGTCTCTGTGACGCCAAGGGACAGGTGGTAGTAAGCCGAGTGGAACCTTATGGATGTGACCTGCTTGAGGCGGTAGTTGCCCCACTGCTCGTAAAGGTCGCAGAGGGTGACTGTGTTGTCAGTGCCGCTGCCCACCACCATGGGGAACACCGAAAGACCGTATGAGTAGCTGTCGTTGTCGGTGTAGAAGAGCTCTTCGCCGTCGTGGGCAAAGTTCTTGCAGGCCTCAACCGTCACGGGGAGAAGCACTCCGTCCTTGTCCAGAAGCACTGCGCATTCAAGACATCCGCTGTCCGGGGTCTCGCCAATGATATACACCGTGCGTTTTGCGCCTTCATCGTTAACGCTGAATTTGACTTTGTGCTCGTTAAGAGGATTATTGTAGGGATCGTCGAAACCGCCGGGGCCCGTTATATTAAGTTTGTAGGCTCCTGTCAGCTGGTCGTAGCCCTTGTAGGATGATTTTTTCGAGGATCCGGAGGCGTCCACCGTTACATCCAAAGGAATGCGCTCATAGTAGGCTGCCTCAAGAAATGCGGAAAAATCGTGGTTCTCGTCGTTGTAGATGCGGCAGGCGGTGTAAATGCTGCCGCCTTTCTTGACTTTTTTACCGTTTACAGCCAGTTCCTGTGTGATGACATAATCACCGTCTTCCAGTTTTACGGTGAGCTTTCCCGCATACTTTTCGTCGGTTCCGAGTATTATTCCGAAAATTCCGGCATCTTTTATGTCAAATCCCGTATAAGCGGCGGTTTCCCAGTCCACCTCGTCAAGCGAGTAATGGGGCCCGTTGCTGTCGTTAACCACGAACTTGTCAACGGTATCCGCGGCAATTCTTGTAACCGTTCCCACGGAGCTCACCGAAGTTGTGGCATCTGTCGCAACGTATCTCACATTCTCGTGAATTTTGTCCGAATAAACGTTGTAATTGATATCAAGCATGAAGGGAGGTATGTCCTCTGAAAGCTTCACCATCGAGAAATCTTTAACATATATTTCTTCGCCCACGGCGCCTCCGCAGTCAAGGCGGAACTGTGAAATGTAGCCCTTCAGATTCTCGTTGTTGTCAAAATATACAACGTAAGAGTGGTATTCGTTGTCGGATATGAGTTTAAAGCTCATATGAGCTTCAGCGACAAATGTGGTGAGCTTGTTGGCAACGTAGTAGATTTCGCAGCCGTTTGCAGCGGAGCATTTCAGCGTGACAACGAACGCATCGTAATCATCGACCTTGTATGTGTTTGCCGGAACTCTGAAGCACATGTAGGGATCGTAAGTGCTTTTCACAACGAATTTGTATGACCCGTCAGCCTCCTTCACAGGCTTTTCCATGTCGTTTGCTATGAAGCAGTCGTCAATGGAGAGCTCTGCCTTGTCAACGTAATCCCCCTCGCCTCCGGAGGCGAACATGTGGTCCAAAATGTGAAGGTTGTAGTAGTAGATGCCCTGGTCGTAGAGGTTTGCCCTGGAAAGAGTGGACCCGCAGAAGAACGTCTTACCCGTGTTCATGGTGACGAAAGAGTCCATGGTGTTGGAAATGTACTCCTTGCCCTTGGTGTTCTGAAGGGACTTGAGCCCGCTGAACCCGCCCTGAGGGGAGAGGGAATACTCAAGCCTCGAAACCGCATTCTCGAGAATATATGAGGACCTCCCGTTGCTGTCGTAGTACCCGTTCACCGTGTTGGCAAGCGCTGCGGCGGTGGTTATCGTGTCCCCGTAGGGCCCCGTGTAGTCCTTGTAGACGACAGGCTCCTGGGTGGGTATTTCAGGCCTTGCAGTTTCTTCCGGCGGCACAACGGGTTTGCTGCCGCCTGTGCAGCCCGCAAGCAATGAACACGCCAATGCCAAAGCCGCCAATATCACCGCGACATGTAACAGAACTGATTTCATTTTAAAGCCCTCCGTTTCGGTATAGGTAAGGATTCTCTTTCGGAATGAATACTTTGATTATATTACAGGCACAACCTTTTTACAAATAAAAAAGCCGCGCGGCCTTTTATGCCCGGCCGCGCGGGAGTTGACAAATCTCGACTGTAAATTTGTTGAACTGTTAATTCGTGAGCCTTTTTATTCCGTCTTTGATACGTCTCATTGTCTCGTCATATCCGAGAATTTCGGCAAGCTCCGTCGCTCCTCCGGGAGTTGCGGGAAGGCCGCTCACCGCAGTTCTTAAAGGCCAGAGAATCTGGCTGTTTTTGAGCTCGTTTTTCTCGGCAACGCCGATGAGAAACTCGTATATCGCCTGGGAGTTCCAGTTGTCCTTGACGGAAGGCGATGCCTCGAAGGCCTCCTCCGTAACTTTGAGGGACTGAAGGGAAATTTCCCTGTCGGTCTTCATCTTCTTGTGGACGTAAAGTTCATTGTCGTAATCCGGAAGCACCGCAAGGAAACCGATCTTTTCGGGGATCTCCGCAAGAGTGTTTATCCTGGTTTTTACGAGGAGGGCGATTTTTTTGAGGATGTCGGAATCCGGCACGGCGACATTGGCGTCTTCGAACACCTTCTTAACGGTGTCGAGAGTCATGGAGAGGAATTTTTCGTCGTCCATGCGCTTTATGTACTCGCCGTTCATCCACGTGAGCTTTTCGATGTCGAAAATGGCGGGGGACTTGCTGATGCCTGAGATCGAGAACACGTTCTCAAGCTCTTTGAGAGTGTAGAACTCCTCGTTTCCCGAAGGGCTCCAGCCTAAAAGGCAAATGTAGTTCAGTATCGCCTCGGGAAGGTAGCCTTTTGCGACAAGGTCAAAGAATGATGCGTCGCCGTTTCTCTTCGAAAGCTTGTGGTGCTCGTCCTTCATGATGGGGGCGCAGTGAACGTAGGTGGGTATCTCCCAGCCAAACGCCTCGTAGAGAAGGTTGTACTTCGGGGTGGATGAGAGGTATTCGTTTCCTCTCACGACGTGAGTGATGCCCATGAGGTGGTCATCGACAACGTTTGCGAAGTTGTACGTCGGAAGCCCGTCGCTCTTAAGGAGAACCTGGTCGTCGAGCGTCTTGTTTTCAACGGTGATGTCGCCGTAGACCGCGTCCGTGAATGTGGTCGTTCCGGAAAGAGGCATCTTCTGGCGGATTACGTAAGGGATGCCGGCGGCAAGATTGGCGGCAATCACGTCCTTGGGAAGGTCGCGGCAGTGCCTGTCGTAGTTAAATCCCGTTCCGAGCGCTTCGTCGCTTGTCTTGAGGCTCTCAAGCCTCTCTTTTGTGCAGAAGCAGTAGTATGCCGCGCCTTTTTCGACAAGCATCTCCGCGTACTTTTTGTATATATCGCGTCTCTGGCTCTGGATGTAGGGACCGCAGTCGCCTTCCTTGCCGGGGCCTTCGTCGTATTCGATTCCGGTGGCTTTAAGTGTGTTGAAAACAACGTCAAGGGCGCCTTCAACGTAGCGCTCCTGGTCGGTATCCTCTATTCTGAGGAGAAAATCGCCGCCGTTTGATTTGGCGATGAGGTATTCGTAAAGAGCCGTGCGGAGATTTCCGATGTGCATGTAGCCCGTCGGACTTGGGGCAAATCTTGTTCTGGTTTTTTTCATAAACGTCCCTCTTTTGAACTTTTTCGGCCCGCCTTTTGCGGTGCCGCGCGCGTTTTTTCGCAAAATACAATTTATCATAAAACAGTCTTTTTTTCCACAGAATTTTGCGATTTACCGTTTGAACGGGGGTTTCGGTGTGTGGTAAAATATCTCACGGCGGATACCGCCAAGACCAACGAAAGACTGAAGCGAAAACTATGGCGGAACAAACCAATGCGATAAGACTTCTTAAGGACGCCGGCGCTTTCATATGCGCCTACGAGTTTGAGGGCGCCTTTACGGACGCGGGTGAGCTTGCGGAGCGCCTCGGACTTGACCCCGACAGGGTTTTCAAAACGCTTGTGACCGTCGGAAAGAGCGGCGCGAACCACGTTTTCATTGTGCCGAGCAGGGGAAAGCTTGACCTAAAAAAGGCGGCGGCCGTCTGCGGCGAGAAATACGTCGAAATGATACCGCAAAAGGATCTCCTTAAGACGACCGGCTACATCCACGGCGGCTGCTCGCCTGTGGGTATGAAAAAACAGTTCGAAACGTTCATCGACGAGACGTGCATTCTATTTGAAAACATCTGCTTCTCCGCCGGAAAAGTCGGCGAGCTTGCGGACGTTAAAACCGAGATTTTTTTGGATAAATTCGGCGTGAAAACGGCAGACATCGTCTGAAATCCGAAGTCTTATGACTGAAACCGCCAATGCGAGGAAAACAAAAATGAAGATTACCGTTCTTGACAGAAACACTGTGACGATGGGTGACCTTGATTTCGGGCCGCTGGAAGCCCTTGGCGAGGTCAGATACTTTGACGCTCTGCCGCCGGAGGAGGTCGTTCCCGCGTGCATGGGCGCGGATGCGGTCATAATCAACAAGGCGAAGATGACAAGGGAGGTCATAGAGGCGCTCCCGGACCTTAAATATATAGGCCTTTTTGCGACCGGCTACAACAACGTAGACTGCGTGGCGGCGAGGGAGAGAGGCATTGACGTCGTCAACGCGCCCGGCTACAGCACGGATTCGGTCGCGCAGCTCGTTTTCTCGTTTATACTTTCATACGCGACGAGCATTTCGGAGTACAACGAGTCCGTTCACAGAGGCGAGTGGGTCTATTCAAAGACGTTCGCGTACTTCCCTTACAGGCTGATTGAGCTTGCCGGCAAGACCCTCGGCGTCGTCGGTTACGGCGCGATAGGAAGAAAAGTTGCCGCGATAGGCAGCGCGCTCGGCATGCGCGTCATAGTTCACTCAAGGCATATTTACGACGACTGCCCGTTCGTGCAGTGCGGAAAGGAACAGCTTTTCAGAGAGAGCGACTTCCTGTCGCTGAACTGCCCGCTGAACCCCGGAACGGAAAAGTTTGTTTCAAAGGAAACTCTCGCGCTCATGAAGGACACCGCCTTTATAGTTAACACGTCAAGGGGCGGCGTTGTCGATTCGGAGGAGCTTGCCGAGGCTTTAAACAGCGGAAAGATTGCCGGCGCGGGAATTGACGTGCTTGAGACAGAGCCGATGCGCAGCGACGATCCCTTAAGAACCGCCAAAAACTGCGCGATCACGCCCCACATCGCCTGGGCTTCGAAAGAGGCAAGGGAGAGGCTCGCCAAAATGATCACGGAGAGCCTGAAACTCTGGAAAGAGGGCAAAAAACGGTTTGTGGTAAACTGAAAAGCAGGAAAAAAATACCGCCGCGGCAAAACTGAAAATGCCGCGGCGGATTGCTTTATCTTTAAACGTTAATTCAGACGGTTTCGTCAAGCACTCTGAGAACGAGGCCGACTGACGAGCCTGGGAACGCTTTTGTGAGCTTGGCGACAGTTTCGTCGAGCTCTTTTTTCGTGATCTTTTCGGTCACAAAAGCGGTCGTGCTGCCGCATGTCACGATGCGGATGTCAGCGATGCCGGGCTGAAATTCGCCGTCCGGGATGCCGTCAAGCCTGATGTAGTACTTAACAGCCGTGTCGCTCTCGATGATCTCGGCCTCGCTTGAGATGAAGCCGGGTTTAACCGCGTCGTTCTGAGCGCCCGTGAGGAGCTCGACAATGTCGCCGCAGATTGCATTGGCGGTAGGAAGCTTGCCGGCGCCGATTCCGTAGAAGAACGTGTTGCCGGTGTACTTGCCCTGGATCATTATTCCGTTGTAGGCGCCGCTGACCGAGCAGAGGTAGCTTGAGTTCATGACGAGCCGGGGCTCGACGAATGCGGCAACCTTGCCGTTTTCAAAACGTGTGCAGGCGATGAGCTTTACGCGGCCGCCGAGGGCTCCCGCAATCGCGATATCGTCCGCGGTGATCTTTCTGATGCCCGTTGTGGGAATCTTTTTATAGTCCACAAACTGACCGTAAGCAATAGAGGAGAGAATTGCAATCTTTCTTGCGGGGTCAAAACCGTCAACGTCCGACGAAGGATTTGCCTCCGCGTAGCCCCTTGTCTGAGCTTCCCAGAGCGCCTCTTCGAACGAGAGACCGTCCTCTTCCATGCGGGTGAGCATGTAGTTGGTTGTTCCGTTGACGACACCGATGATTCCGCTGATGTTGTTGGCGCCCATGCAGATCCTGAGGGGTCTGATGATCGGAACGCTGCCGCCGACGCTTGCTTCGTAGAGGAAGCGAACGTTTTTGTCGTACGCAAGGCCCTCGAGCTCTCTTCCGTGCTCAGCGACCAGATCCTTGTTTGAAGTTATGACGTGCTTGCCGGCAAGAATTGCTTTTTTCGTGATGGTATAGGCAAAATCGAGCCCTCCGACCGTGACCACGGCAACGTCGATCTCATCGTCCGAGAGGACATCCTTGGGGTCTTTCACAGCGTATTTCTCGTAGGGCGTGCCCGCAAGATCTCTGATGTCAAGAATCGACTTCAGCACAACCTTCTTTGAAAAGCGCGCGCTGAGCTTTTCGGACTCGCTGATGAGAATGTCCGCAACGCCGGAGCCCACGACTCCGCAGCCTATAACGGCAATGTTGAAAGCTTTATCTGTCATATATAAAATCCTCCGCTTTTTTCGGCATCATGTCCGGATCCACAACTTCACTGAACCTCACCTTGCGGTCGAAAAGTCCGCGAAGCGGCACGGGTACCGGGAATCCGGTTCTCTCGGAGAGCAGGGCGGAAACCTTGTCCTCGCCGATGCCTTCCGGAATGTCATTGCCGAAAAGACTCTCGGCAACGCAGGTGTTGAATTTGAACGGGCTTGCGGTCGAAACACAGACCGTGTGGCGCGTCTTGTCGGAAACCTTGCCGTAAACGCTTACGCCTACAGCCGTGTGCGGGTCGATGAGGTAATTGTACTTTTTGTACACATTGGCGATAGTCTCCGAAACCTCTTCCTGAACCGAGAAGCCCGCGTCGAAGTCCTCTCTGATCTTTGCGAGCACCTTGCCGCCAATGTCATACCTTCCGACGTTCGAAAGCTGCTCCATGAAGCCCTTCACGGCTCCGCAGTCCTTCCCGAGCGCATCGTAGATGAGCCTCTCGAGGTTTGACGAAACGAGGATGTCCATCGCAGGGGAGGTCGTGGTGAGGAACTCGCGGTTCTTGTCGTAGACGCCCGTACTGAGAAAATCGGCAACGACCTTGTTGTCATTGCTCGCGCAAATGATCCTCTCAACGGGGAGTCCCGCCTTCTTTGCGTAGTAACACGCCAATATGTCTCCGAAGTTGCCCGTAGGCACGCAGAAGTCTATCTTCTCGCCGAATTTGATTGTTCCGGCGGACACGAGCTTTGTGTAGCTGAAGAAGTAGTACACGATCTGGGGAAGAAGTCTGCCCCAGTTGATTGAGTTTGCGCTTGAGAGCATCTTGCCGTCCGCAGCGAGCTTCTTTGCGAACTCTTTGTCGGAAAAAATCTTCTTGACGCCCGTCTGCGCGTTGTCGAAGTTGCCCTTGATGGCAACGACGTTCACGTTTGCGCCGCACTGGGTGACCATCTGAAGCTTCTGGGTCTCGCTGACACCCTCGGAAGGGTAGAAGACCATGATTTTTATACCGGGGACGTCCCTGTAGCCTTCGAGGGCTGCCTTGCCGGTGTCGCCGGACGTGGCGGTTAAGATTGTGATTTCTTTTGATTCGCCGCACTTCTCGATAGCCTTGCGCATGAAAAGAGGCATGATCTGAAGAGCCATGTCCTTGAAGGCGCAAGTGGGTCCGTGCCAGAGCTCGAGAACCGAAAGATCCTTGTCAAGCGTTGTGAAGCCTGCGGGACCGTCCGGAAACTTTTCTTTGCGGTATGCGTCAGTGACGCACTTTTCGATTTCAGAAGCGGTGAAATCATCTGCGAAGCGGGAAATTACATTGGCGGCAATGCCCTGATAATCCATTCCGCACATGACTCTGATTTCTTCCTGCGAGAAGGAAACCTCTTCTTCGGGCACGAAAAGACCGCCGTCGGATGCGAGACCTTTGATGACCGCCTCCGAGAAAGTTTTACCCGAGTCGCCTCCTCTTGTACTTTTGTAAGTCATTTTGATACCTCCGCGCGGCCGCAACTCAAAAGAAAGCGGCAGCTAACCTGCTATTTTAAGGTTTACGGTGCCGGGTGTCAAGATAATTGTTCGTAACGGGGCGTGCGCGCGGGAAAAGCTCTAATATATATATATCTTTGGTTTTCTTGAAAAATGATTGAAAAAAGCGCTGTTTTTTTAAAAAATGGGTGTTGACAAGGCTGTTGGAATTTTGTAAAATGCTAACTTGCAGTGTTTCATTATGGGATACTGTCGCAATCAAGGACATAATACCAAAAAAACGGTGTCTTGTCTACAGAAATTTATGTGAAAATCCGCCCCCGGCGGGTAAGTATAAATTTGAATATTTCGCTGAGAAAAGCTTTGAGGTGATTAAAGAAAATGGTTAATGTACATGAAGTCTCACACGGTAAGAGTAAGAGGTACAGCTATTCGAGAAACGAAGAAGTTTTTGAGATGCCTAATCTCATAGCGGTCCAGAAGGAATCCTACGAGCATTTCTGCAAAGTGGGTCTCAAGGAAGCGTTTCGCGATATCTCACCTATTACTGACAGCACGGGAAAACTTCAGCTGGAGTTCGGCGAGTACACAATTGACTCGAAGACCAACTATACCATTGAGCAGTGCAAAGAGCGTGACGCCACGTATTCTTCGCCGCTCAGAGTTATGGTTCGTTTTACCAACCGGAACAACGACGTCCAGATTGAGGAACCTATTTTCCTTGGCGATTTCCCCAAGATGACGGACAATGGTACGTTCGTGCTCAACGGCGCGGAGCGTGTCATTGTAAGCCAGCTTGTGAGGTCCCCCGGCGTGTACTTTGAGAAGAATGTCGACAAAGGCAAGAACCGCGAGACCATCAATATGACCATCATCCCTAACCGCGGTGCATGGATCGAGTGCGAGATAGACCACACGAACGTCGTGCAGGTGAGAATCGACAGGAACCGCAAGGTTTGCATGACGACTTTCCTGCGTGCTCTCGGCTACAGCTCCGACGAGGATATCGCAAATCTTTTCGCCATTGCCGGCAATGCGATGGTTCCTTCCGATGAGGTTGCGAACTTCGACAAGCTCGATGAAAAGATCACAAAGACGATGGAGAAAGAGACTCCCGCAAGAACTCATGAAGAAGAACTCATGAGAAAAGGCGACAGAGCTCTCCTTGAAATACACAGAAAGCTCAAACCGGGCGAGCCCGCGACAGTCGAATCCGCAAGGTCACACCTCTACGGACTTCTTTTCGAGCCCAGAAGGTACGATCTCGCCAAGGTCGGCCGCTACAAGCTCAACAAGAAGCTTGCTCTTGCCGCAAGAATCACCGGCTTCAAGGCAGCTTTCGATATCATCGATCCTTCAACGGGCGACTTCTTCGTCAAGAAGGGTGACGTAATCACAGAGGACGTTGCGTACCAAATTCAGGACGCAGGCATCAACGACGTGGTTATCGAGGTTTCCGGACTTAAGTACGTCCGCGTAATCGGAAACAACACCGTTGACATGAAGAACTTCGTAGAGTTCGATCCCAAGGAAATCGGAATCGAGGACAGAGTTAACTACACGGCTCTCTCCGAGATGCTCGAAGCCTACAAGGACGAGCCCGTCGAGGAGCAGAAGAAGATATTCGCCGAGAACATCAACGAGCTCCTTCCGAAGACTGTCACCGTAAACGACATCATCGCCTCTATAAACTACATTCTTTATATTACAGACGGCGTCGGCAATTTCGACGATATCGACCACCTCGGAAACAGAAGAATCCGCTCAGTCGGCGAGCTTCTCCAGAACCAGTTCAGAATCGGTCTTGCAAGACTCGAGCAGGGCGCAAGGGACCGTATGGCATCGATGGACGTCAGCACGATAACGCCAACGTCACTCGTAAACATCAGACCCATCAATGCGGCCATCAAAGAGTTCTTCGGATCCAGCCAGCTCTCGCAGTTCATGGATCAGACGAACCCGCTTGCCGAACTTGCTAACAAGAGACGTCTCTCGGCTCTCGGCCCCGGCGGTCTCAACCGCGACAGAGCGACATTCCAGGTCCGCGACGTTCACTACTCCCACTACGGAAGAATGTGCCCGATCGAGACTCCTGAAGGTCCTAACATCGGTCTTATCGGTTCGCTCTCGACGTTCGCAAGAGTAAACAACTACGGCTTCATCGAGGCTCCTTACCGCCGCTACGACAAGTCCAGACAGGTGGTTACGAAAGATATCGACTACCTCATGGCTGACGAAGAGGACCGGTACATCGTTGCACAGGCTAACGAACCCCTCGACGAGGAAGGTCACTTCAAGAACTCCAAAGTGGTCTGCCGCTACAGAGACGAATTCATCCAGGTTGAACCTGAGAGAGTTGACTACATGGACGTTTCACCGAAGCAGGTTGTTTCGGTAGGCGCAGCTATGATCCCGTTCCTCGAGAACGACGACGCATCCCGTGCACTGATGGGATGTAACATGCAGCGTCAGGCAGTTCCGCTCATCAGATCCGAGTCCCCGATCGTCGCAACGGGCATCGAGTACAAGGCAGCCGTTGACTCCGGCTCCGTGGTTCTCGCTAAGAAGGCCGGTGTTATCAAGGACGTGACCGCAAGAGAGATCATCATTGACAATGACGACGGAACGGAAGATACGTACCACCTCCTGAAGTTCATGCGCTCCAACCAGGATACCTGCATCAACCAGAAGCCCATCGTAAAGAAGGGTGAGAGAGTTCTCGAAAAGCAGGTTATCGCAGACGGTCCTTCGACCGACAAGGGCGAGATCGCGCTCGGCAGAAACATGCTGATCGCCTTCATGACCTGGGAAGGTTACAACTACGA
>DBWH01000038.1:18031-18384 GCA_002308595.1 Mageeibacillus sp. UBA1243
AAGCTCGGTCCCGAAGAGATCACAAGCGACATGCCTCAGATCGGTGAGGACCAGAAGAAGTACCTCGATTCCGAGGGCGTCATCATGGTCGGCGCCGAAGTCAAAGCAGGCGACATTCTCGTCGGTAAAGTTACACCGAAGGGCGACAAAGAGAACGACAACTACCAGGAACTCCTGAACGCGTTCATGGGCCCGATGGCAAACGATACCAAAAACACTCCTCTCAGAGTTCCTCACGGCGAGGGTGGATTTGTCGTAAAAGTAGAGCAATATGACAGAGAAAACTCTGACGAACTCGCCAATGGTGTTCTCCGCAAAGTCTGCGTCTACGTTGCCCAGAAGAGAAAGCTCTC
>DBWH01000038.1:18497-20368 GCA_002308595.1 Mageeibacillus sp. UBA1243
CCTTCCCGTATGAACATCGGTCAGGTCCTCGAAGTTCACCTCGGCTTTGCCGCCAAGGCTCTCGGCTGGAAGATCGAGACCCCTGTATTCGACGGCGCTTCCGAGAAAGACATTGTCGAGACACTGAGAGAAGCGGGACTTCCCGAAGACGGTAAAGTTCAGCTTTACGACGGCAGAACAGGCGAGCCTTTCGACAACAAGGTCACGGTCGGCATCATGTACTACCTGAAGCTCCACCACCTCGTTGACGACAAGATCCACGCACGTTCGATCGGACCGTACTCGCTCGTTACGCAGCAGCCTCTTGGCGGTAAGGCGCAGTTCGGCGGCCAGAGATTCGGTGAAATGGAAGTCTGGGCTCTCGAAGCTTACGGCGCTGCTCACACTCTGCAGGAAATCCTCACGATTAAGAGCGACGACGTATACGGCAGAAATCAGGCTTACAAGGCTATCAAGGACGGCGCATCACTGCCTGTTCCGGCAATTCCGGAGTCCTTCATGGTTCTCATCAAAGAGCTCCAGGGTCTTGCTCTCAGCGTGAAGATGTACACAGAAGACGGCACTCCTATCAATCTCAAGGAAGCCGAAGAAGAATATGTTAAGAATCCGAGTCTCTTCAGAGGCCGCCGCGGTGAAAGACCGAAGAAGACGCGCCTTGCCGATGACGTAGCAGCCGAGATTGAAGCTTCAGTCGACGTTGCCGTTGCCGATGCGGAAGACACAGGATTTGAAGACGTTCCCGATGAAGAGTCGGAAGATATTGACGAGTGATAAGGAGGACTAATGATGGCTACAGATTTCAGTATGGATTTAGGTAACGTCGGCTCCTTTCAGGTCGGTCTCGCGTCTCCTGACGAAATCAGGAAATGGGCGCGCGGCGAGGTCACAAAGCCCGAAACAATAAACTACAAAACTCATAAGCCTGAGCCTGACGGTCTCTTCTGCGAGAAAATCTTTGGGCCTAAAAAGGACAATGAGTGCCGCTGCGGCAAGTACAAGAAGGGCAAGCACATCGGCCAGACATGCAGCACTTGCGGTGTCGAAGTAACTACTTCAAAAGTAAGACGTATCCGCATGGGATACATCGACCTTGAGACTCCTATTGCCCACTTCTGGTATTACAAGGGCATCCCCAGCCGTATGAGCATCGTTCTCGACATTCCCCAGAAGGACCTCGAGAAGATCCTCTCCTACGCGCTCTACATAGTCACCGAAGATCAGGTCCTCAACGTTAAGGACGAATTCGGCCAGCCGATCGTTCTCAAGAAGGGCGAGACCATCAGAACGGATGACTACAACGAGCTCTACCGCAGAAACGGCACACAGAAGATCAAAGTCGGCATGGGCGGCGAAACAATCCGCAACATGCTCAAGGAACTCAATCTTGACGAGCTCTCGGCTTCTCTCAGAAAAGAGATTTCGGAACTCAGCAAGGACTCCGTAAACGGAGCTCCCACGAGCACTGCACAGCAGAAGATCCTCAAGCTTTCAAAGCGTCTTGACACTATCGAGATGTTCAGAAAGTCCGGAACTTCACCCGCCAATATGATGCTCGAGGCTCTCCCGGTCATCCCTCCGGATCTCCGTCCGCTCCTCCAGCTCGAAGGCGGCCGCTTCGGTACTTCGGACCTCACAGAGTTCTACCGCAAGATTATCTACAGAAACAATACGTTAAAGAAGCAGAAGCAGTGCGGCGCTCCTTCGATCATCATCAACCAGCAGAAGAGAATGCTCCAGACCGCCGTTGACGCTCTGTTCGAAAACAGCAAGAGAGCAAAGCCGTTCACTGGCAGCGGAAACAGGGCGCTCAAGTCGCTCTCCGACATGCTCCGCGGTAAACAGGGACGCTTCCGTCAGAACCTTCTCGGTAA
>DBWH01000038.1:20437-20625 GCA_002308595.1 Mageeibacillus sp. UBA1243
CTCGAACTCTTCAAGCCTTTCGTAATCCGCAAGCTCGTAAAAGACTACGGAAACACGGCTCCCGGCAATTCGCAGCCTTTCACAATGACAAGTGCTGAGAAAGTTGTCGAGAAGGGCGAAGATCCGAAGGTCTGGAAAGCTCTCAACGAAGTTATAAAGGGACACCCGGTTCTTTTAAACCGTGCTCC
>DBWH01000038.1:20706-22193 GCA_002308595.1 Mageeibacillus sp. UBA1243
GACTTCGACGGAGACCAGATGGCTATCCACATTCCGCTCTCGGTAGAGGCTCAGACTGAGGCCAGATTCCTGATGCTCTCAATCAACAACCTCCTCGCTCCGAAGGACGGAAAACCGATCACCGTTCCTACACAGGATATGGTCCTCGGAAGCTACTACCTCACGTTCAAGACAGACGAGAGCTACGACAACGCTCCTGTCTTCAAGAGCGAAGACGAGGCGAGAAGGGCTTATGACCTTGGCGTCATCAAACTTCACACGCCAATCATCGTCCGCAGAAAGGCTATGTGGGAGGGTAAAGAGGTCACCGGAAGGATTGAAACCACCATCGGTAAACTCATATTCAACCAGGCCATTCCTCAGGACATCGGCATGGTGGACAGGTCAAAGAAAGAGAACATCTTCAAGCTTGAGGTTGACGAGCTCGTTAAGAAGGGAACGCTCACGACCATCATTGACAAGTGCATCAAAACGCACGGCCTCACGGTTTCCGCGACTGTCATCGACAAGATCAAGGCCCAGGGCTACCAGTTCTCGACAAGAGGCGCTCTCACGGTCAGCGTTGCCGATATCACGGTCCCCGGCATCAAAGAGAAGATGATCAGGGAAGCTGAGGAGAAGGTCGAAAACCTCCGCCAGTTCTACATCGACGGTGAAATCGATGAGGAAGAGCGCTACCAGAAGACAATCGAGGTCTGGAACACCACGACTGAAGATCTCACCAAGGAACTTCAGAAGAACATGAGCCGCACGAACCCGATCTACATGATGAGTGACTCGGGCGCGAGAGGAAGTATGAACCAGATCAAGCAGCTGGCAGGTATGAGAGGTCTTATGTCCGATACCTCCGGCCGTACGATCGAAATCCCGATCAAGGCTAACTTCCGTGAAGGTCTTGACGTCATCGAGTTCTTCATTTCCAGCCACGGTACGAGAAAGACTCTCTCCGATACGGCTCTCAGAACGGCTGACTCAGGTTACCTCACAAGACGTCTCGTTTACGCGTCACAGGACGTTGTTATCAGGGAATACGACTGCGGCACGCACAGAGGCATCGAATACCGCGACGTCCGCGAAGCAGGCAACAAGGTTGTCGTTCCGCTCGCAGACCGCATCAGAGGAAGATACGTTTCCGACGATATCGTTGACCCCAAGACGGGCGAACTCATCGTTTCGAGAGACATGCTCATCGACGACGAGATTATCGCCAAGATCCAGGCGGCAGGAATTGAAGCCGTCAAGATCAGGTCGGTCATCGAGTGCGAATGCGGCTACGGCGTCTGCGCAAAGTGCTACGGCTCCAACCTTGCTACGAACAACATCTGCAGCCTTGGCGAGGTCGTAGGTATCATCGCGGCACAGTCCATCGGCGAGCCCGGTACGCAGCTCACGATGAGAACGTTCCACACCGGCGGTATCGCAACAGCCGACAACATCACCCAGGGTCTCCCGAGAGTCGAGGAGCTCTTCGAGGCGAGAAAGCCGAA
>DBWH01000038.1:22220-22465 GCA_002308595.1 Mageeibacillus sp. UBA1243
CTCGACGGTACTCTTACGGTTGCACACCGCGACAAGAAGGGCGAAGTCAGCGTCACAGTCACATCCGACGAGGGTGAGCAGTGGTCGTTCGTCTGCCTCGAAAGCATGCTCGAAAGAGTGAAGAACCCCGACGGAACAGTCCGCCAGCCGTTCGAACCTATCGGCACAGGCATGAGAGTAAAGAAGGGCGACAACATCACTCAGGGTTCGAAGGATCCTCATGACGTTATGCGCGTGCTCGGTAT
>DBWH01000038.1:22527-31886 GCA_002308595.1 Mageeibacillus sp. UBA1243
ATCATCGTCCGCCAGATGCTCCGCAAAGTCAAAGTTACGGACGCAGGCGACACAGACCTCATCGCAGGCAACACAGTTGATAATGCCGCATTTATAGAGGATAACTCAAGGGCAGAGCTCGAGGGCAAGGCACCCGCCAAGGGCGAGAGACTCCTCCTCGGTATCACGAAAGCGGTTATCGCTTCCGACTCGTTCCTGTCCGCAGCATCCTTCCAGGANNGCCGCTCTGCAGACCAGTAGCTTCATGTCGGCAGCATCCTTCCAGGAAACCACCAAGGTTCTCACGGAAGCTGCCATCAAGGGCAAGATCGATCCGCTCCACGGTCTCAAAGAGAACGTGCTCATCGGAAAGCTCATCCCCGCAGGTACCGGTATGGCGATGTACAACGACATCACGGTCACGGGCGACGTTCCGCAGTGCGTAACCGAGATCCGCAAGGCTCAGGAACTCATCAACAAGCAGAACGAAGAGAAGCGTCAGGAAGAACTCAGGAACATGAGAAAGCTCGAGCGCAACGGCGCGAGAGGCGAGCTCCTTGGCGATATCGAGAATCCGGAGCTTGGCGATGACGGCGAACCGATGCTCGGAAACTACGGCACGGACTTTGACGACGAAGTTCTTGCTCAGGAAGGCTTCTCAATCGTTGACGGCGACGGCAACTACTACGAGGAAGAGGAACTCATGGGCGGCACCGACATGATGGGCGACGACCTTGACAATCCCGACCTCTACGGAGACGCAACGGGCGACGTTGAGGATGACGACGACGTTTTCGAGGAGCATGACGACGACTGATCCCGAATTGAATTAAACTTTCGAAACGCGATGACTTTGGACATGTGTCCGGGCCGTCGCGTTTTTGTGTTGAATTATAAATTGGCGGCAGTTATAATTATCGTGTCGGAATTTTTCCGAAAAGGAGGGCATTGGCTCATGATTAAGGTTGTCAGAATCACCAAAACAGAAGAATTGATGACACTGATCGCGGATCAGAACTACCGCAAGGAGATTGACAGGTACCGCAGCATGTACGTCTACAGAGGCGTGCCGGACGCGGACTACCACATGACGACGAGCCTTTACAGGAACTGCAAGCATCTGCAGAAGCAGCTCGAGCCCGCAATCCTGAACAACTTCAAAAAATACGCCGTCCTGAACGACCCCTCGGTTGAGCAGTCGGTCTGGATGCAGATGATACTCGGCCAGCACTACGGACTGCCGACAAGGCTCCTCGACTGGTCCCACTCGGCCCTCGTTGCGCTCCACTTCGCGGCGACGGAGATCGACATGGACAAAATGGAGGACCACGACTGCGCGGTCTGGCGCATCGACATGCCGGAAATCCACTCGCTCCTCCCCGACAGGTACAAAAAAGTTCTCAGCGAATCAACGACCAGCATCTTCTCGGTCAAATCGCTCAGCAGCGTCACGGACAGCCTTGAGCAGTACGACATGGACATGAGAGGCGACTCAATGGTCGTCATCGAGCCCCCGTCAATCGAGCAGAGAATCGTGAACCAGTACTCGTTCCTATCAATCGTTCCGATGGGCATCTCGGACGTCGAGCAGTTCCTTGACGAGAAAACTTCCAACACGGTAAAGTACGTGATCGACGGAAAACTCAGGTGGCGCCTCCGCGACATGCTCGACCAGCTCAATATCAGTGAAAGAATCGTCTACCCCGGACTTGAGGGCCTCTCAAGCTGGATCGCACGCCACTATTTCGTAAAAGAAAAGGACGTTCCGAAAAACTGATTTTTCACCTAAAAAAGCGATAGTTTACCGCCAATGAAACCGCGCGCGCAAAACCCGGAATCAAGCCGCGCGCGCTTTACAATCCGACCGTTCATAAAAGAGGATAAAACAATGAAAGTAACCCTGGAAGGCATAACCAAAGTATTTCCGCCGCACAGCAAAAAAGAATCACCCGTAACAGCCGTCTCGAATTTCAACCTCGAAATTCCGGACGGAAAACTCGTCGCTCTTCTCGGCCCGTCAGGCTGCGGCAAGAGCACGCTTTTAAATATGATATGCGGCCTTGAGGCACCGACGTCGGGCAGCGTCTTCTTTGACGAAAACGACGTAACAAAGCTCCCGCCCGAGAAAAGGGGCGTAGGCATGGTGTTCCAGAACTATGCTCTCTATCCTCACATGTCAGCCAGAAAAAACATACTTTTCCCGCTCGGAAACCTTAAGGGAAAGGCCAAACTCACCAAGGAAGAGAAAAACAAGCGCATGCTCGACGCGGCACGCATTGTACAGATCGAAAACCTGCTTGAAAGAAAACCCGGAAATATGTCCGGCGGCCAGCAGCAGCGCGTCGCCATCGCAAGGGCTCTTGTGAAATACCCGGGAATACTTCTCCTTGACGAGCCTCTCTCAAACCTTGACGCGAGGCTTAGACTTGAGACCAGGGAGGAAATCAGGCGCATCCAGAAGAACACGGGCATCACGACCGTGTTCGTAACACACGACCAGGAAGAGGCGATGAGCATCTCGGATATCATTGTCCTCATGAAAAAAGGTGTCTTCCAGCAGAGCGGCAAGCCGCAGGACGTCTACGACAACCCCGCCAATCTGTTTGTCGCCAAGTTCCTCGGAACGCCCGCAATCAACGTTTTCAAGGGCAGGATTGAAGGCGGCAAGGTTTACATTGGCGATGAGGCAGTTTCGGACGTGCCAGGCTGCGGTGACAGGGAAGTTTTCATCGGCATCAGGCCCGAGGGCTTCATTCCGGACAAAAACGGCCCGCTCACGTGCGATTTCAGGTCGATTGACGTGCTCGGAAGGGACTATATGATCGTTGCGGCGCACGGCGAGGCTGAGGCGCCTGTTATCAGGGCCATTGTCGACTCCGAGAATAAAATTGAGGAAAATCCGGAGAAGGTTCGCTTCTCGTTTAAGAAAAACAAATTTTTCGTGTTTGACGCCAAGACCGAAGAGAGAATCTACGTTGGCTGAGGCAAGGACTGCGGAGGGTTAACTGATGAAAAAGTTTGGTTTAAAAGCCTGGCTGTACCTGCTGCCTGCGATACTGTTCCTTGTCGTGTTCATGGTGTACCCGCTGATCGACGTTGTCATCTACTCGTTCGAGGAGGGCTTCACGACGACTTCACAGACCGCGACGGGCGTCGGTCTCGGCAACTTCAACACTGTTCTGCGCGATCCGTACTTCATCCAGGCGCTTAAAAACACGTTCATACTGGTTGCGATAACCGTGCCTGTTTCGACCGGCCTCGCTCTCCTTATCTCGCTCGGCCTTTCGTCCATCAAAAAGCTGAGGGAGTTCTTCCAGACAGTATATTTTCTGCCTTACGTCACAAATACATTGGCGGTAGGCCTCGTGTTCATGATGCTCTTCAACAAAAACGAGTCCTCGGGCTCGGTCGGCATGATCAACACGTTCATCAGGTTCTTCGGAGGTCCCACAATTGACTTCATCAACGGTCCGTACTGGGCCAAGATGCTCGTTTTGTGCCTCTACACCGTCTGGATCGTCTTGCCGTTTAAAATTCTGATACTCACAAGCGCGCTCGCGTCCGTCAAGAAGGACTACTACAATGCCGCCAAGGTCGACGGCACCTCAAAACTGCGCACATTCACGCACATCACGCTCCCCATGATATCGCCAATGCTTTTCTACCTGTTCATCACGGGCTTCATCGGCGCTTTCAAGGCCTACAGCGACGCGGTTGCGCTTTTCGGAACAAAGCTTAACGAGGCCGGAATGAATACCATTGTCGGCTACGTATACGACAAGCTCTACGGGGACAGCGGCGGATATCCTTCGTATGCCTCCGCGGCGGCTCTCATACTGTTCTTTATAATCCTTACGATAACGGTTATAAACCTCATTGTGAGAAACAAACTGACTTACAAAGGGGGTGGCGGCCGTGCGTGACAGACATCCGAAAGATCTGAAAAAACAGTATACGTTTGGCGGTATTGCCGGAAAAGCGGGCGTCTACTTCATGCTCGCGCTCTGGGCTGTCATGGTGCTGTTCCCCTTCTACTTTATGATAATCACGTCGTTCAAGAGCTACGGCTCATACAGCGCGGAGATTACGCCCGCGATTGTGCCTAAGACGTGGACGGTTGCAAACTACTCGAGTCTCTTTGGCGACAGCAACGTGCCGCTCCCGAGATACCTTCTCAACACGGCGTTTTTTGCGATAGTGACCACCGCGATTATGGTCGTTGTCATCGTGCTTGCCGCGTTTGCGTTCGCAAGGCTCAGCTTCAGGGGCAAGAATGCGGTTTTCGTGCTCTTCCTGTCGCTCATGATGATTCCGTCGGAGCTTGTAATCATCACAAACTTCGTGACAATTACGGATTTGAACATGAGAAACACGTACCTCGGACTCATATTGCCGTCAGTCACGTCGGTTTTCTACATTTACCTGCTCAAGGAGAGCTTTGAACTGGTGCCGGACGAGGTCTACAAAGCCGCCAAGGTCGACGGCACGTCCGACTTCAAGTTCCTCATCAGGGTCATGGTTCCTATGTCGAAATCGACGATCATCACGGTCGTTATACTGAAAGTCATCGAGTGCTGGAACTCGTACGTATGGCCGAGGCTCATCACGAGGGATCCGGACCACTATTTGGTCTCGCAGGGTATCCAGGAGATCAGAGAAAACGGATTCGGCAAGGAAAACGTGCCGGCAATGATGGCCGCAGTCGTCATCATATCCGTCCCGCTGATAGTTCTGTTCCTCATCTTCCGCAGAAAGATAATGGAGGGCGTTTCGAGAGGAGGCACGAAGGGATGAAAAAGATTGCTTTTAAACGCATTGGCGTCCTGGTCGTTGCCGCAATAGTCCTCCTGGCGTTTGCGCTCCCGCTCGGCGGCTGCCACAGGGCAAGAAAAGTCGCTTCGTTTGACCTCCCGCTCACTTTTGACGAGGATAGAATCTACGAGATCACTTTCTGGGCGAAGAACGACAGCAATATCACGCAGAAAAAGATTTACCAGTCCGCGATTGACGAGTTCGAGAAAATCTACCCCAACATCAAGGTGACCATGAAGTCGTACTCGGACTACGGTCAGATTTTCAACGACGTCAGGACGAACATCGCAACGAGGACAACGCCGGACGTGTGCATAACGTACCCCGACCACATCGCGACCTATCTCACGGGTGAGAACGTTGTCGTGCCTCTTGAGCAACTCGCCAATGACAGCCGCTACGGCCTTGGCGGCAGCGAGGTCAGGTTTGAATCCGTGAAGAGGGAGGAGATTGTCGACAAGTTCCTCAAGGAGTGCTACGTCGGCGGCTCGCTTTACGCGCTCCCTTACATGAGGTCCACGGAGGCTCTCTACATCAACAAGACCTACGTTGAGGCGATGGGTTACGAGATTCCGGACGTTCCCACGTGGGAATGGGTCTGGGAGGTCTCCGAAAAGGCGCTCGAAAAGGATCCCGAAAATCCGGACCTTTACAAGGCAAACGGACAGAACGTCATGATCCCCTGCATCTACAAATCTACCGACAACATGATGATAACCATGCTGAAGCAGAAGAACGCAGGCTACTCTGACGAAAACGGAAACATATATATCTTCAACGATACAACGAGAGAACTTTTAAAAGAGATCGCGGTTCACGGAAAATCGAGAGCTTTTTCTACATTCGGCATCTCAAGCTATCCGGGCAACTACTTCAACGCCGGCAAGTGTCTCTTCGCGATTGACTCGACGGCGGGCGCGACCTGGATAGGCTCCAAATCGCCTCTTTCGGACATTCACGAGAGCGAAATCAGGATTTTTGAGACCGTCGTGAGGCCCGTTCCGCAGTTTGACACCGAAAACCCGCAGATGATCTCTCAGGGCCCGTCGCTCTGCCTCTTTAACAACGGAGACAACGACAGGGTGCTCGCGGCATGGCTCTTCATGCAGTTCCTTCTCACAAACGACGTGCAGATCGCGTACTCAAAGACCGAGGGCTACGTACCTGTGACCGAAAAGGCGCACAACGACGCGACATACATCGAGTACCTGAATTCCGCTGACGAAAACAGCAGCGAGTTCTACAGCGTCAAGATTGATGCCGCCAAGCTCCTCCTTGACAATATCGGCAATTCATTCATCACGCCTGTCTTTGACGGCTCGACGGCTTTAAGGTCCGCCGCCGGAAACCTCATCGAATACACTGTTAAAGGTGTGAGAAGGGGAGAGACGATGGACGACAAGGGCATTGACGATATTTACGAAAAGCTCATAAAGCTTCACAACCTCGACCTTTCAGAGAAAAAGCAAAGCACGGGGAACACTTCGCAGGGCGGAGACCGGGGTTTCATTGGAGTGTTCAATCCCGGCCGCGCCTCTTCGGCACAAAGCTCCGGACCGCTCCCCGCAGAGTCGGTTGCGCTGCTTGTTACATTGGTTTCAATATGGGTGGTTATCGGAACAGGCTTCCTGATTCACGTGATACTAAAAAAGCGCTTGAAAAAGTCTCGCTGATAATGTATACTCCCAAAAGTGTGGGTTTCCCGCACACGTTTGTTATTTTAGGATTTCATGATGAATGAAACGGAGGCAAAAGACAATGAAAAAACTAATGGTTTTATTTATAGCCATTTTGATGCTCGTCGGCGTTGCCGCATGCACCAACAATGACGAAAAAACAACAGAGCCTACGAAGGCACCTTCAAACACAGAGGCACCTTCCGAGACAGAAGACCCCGATATAAAGTCCGAAGGCGTCATGACTTATGCAGAATATATTGCAGCCGCCAATGACACCCAGGTAGTTGTTGAGGTATACGTTCAGGATCACCAGTCCTGGTGGGACAACAAGATCACAGTTTACGCTGCTGACGCAGACGGCGCTTACTTCCTCTACGAAATGGCCTGCACCGAAGAAGATGCTGCAAAGCTCGTTCCCGGAACAAAGATCAAAGTAACAGGCTATAAGTCCGAGTGGTCAGGCGAAGTTGAGATCACCGACGCAACCTTCGTGTTCGAAGAGGGCAGCTTCATCGCAACACCCGTTGACGTTACAAGTCTCCTCGGCACCGACGACCTCGCGACCAAGATGAACGCAAAAGCATCCTTCAAGGATCTCGTAGTCGTTGCCTCCAAGGTTTCCGGCGACGAAAAGGACTACGCATTCCTTTACAAGTGGGACAACTCCGGCGAGCAGGGCGACGACCTCTACTTCAACGTTTCCGACGGAAAGAATGTTTACACATTCACCGTTGAGTCCTACCTCAGAGGCAAGGATACAGACGTTTACAAAGCTGTCGAAGGCTTTAAGATCGGCGACGTGGTTGACCTGGAGGGCTTCCTCTACTGGTACAACGGAGTTAACCCCCACATCACAGCAGTTGCGGTTAAGAGCAACGTCAATACAAAATCCGAAGGCGTTATGACCTATGCCGAATATGCGGCTGCCGCCAATGACACCCAGGTAGTTGTGGAAGTTTATGTTCAGGATCACCAGTCATGGTGGAATAACAAGATAACTGTCTACGCTGAGGACGCCGACGGCGCATATTTCTTCTACGAAATGGCTTGCTCTGAGGAAGACGCAGCAAAGCTTGTTCCCGGAACAAAAATCAAAGTTACGGGCTACAAGGCCGAGTGGTCGGGCGAAGTTGAGATCATCGACGCATCATTTGAGATCGAAGAAGGAAAATACATCTCTGTTCCCACCGACGTTACAGCTCTCCTCGGAACCGAGAACCTCATCAACAAGATGAACCGCAAGGTTGCATTCAAGAACCTGACCGTTGCGGCTTCCAAGGTTTCCGGCGACGAGACCGAGCATGCTTTCCTTTACAAGTGGGACAACTCCGGTGAGCAGGGCGACGACCTTTACTTCAACGTTACCGACGGCAAAGAAACATACACATTCACAGTCGAATCCTACCTGAGAGGAAAAGACACCGATGTTTACAAAGCTGTTGAGGCTCTTAAGGTCGGCGACACCGTTGACCTGGAAGGTTTCCTCTACTGGTACAACGGAGCAAATCCGCACATCACAGCTGTAACAGTAAAATAATAGCTTAATTGATTGCCGGCGGGGTCTTTAGGTGCCTTGCCGGCAATTTCTGCATATAAACGTAAACCTTGAAGACTTACCCCGGTATTTCGGGAATCTGACTTGCGGGAAACCGCATTGGATACTGTGTGCCTATGGATATTGTTATCAAAGTAATTTCCCTTTGCGGCGGCCTTGCCATGTTCCTCTACGGAATGAGGCTCATGAGCAACACCATAAAGGAAAGCTCCTCGGGAGCGTTGAAAAAGGTACTTGAGACAGTTACAAACAATCCGATCAAAGCTTTTCTGCTCGGCTTGCTTGTAACTGCTGTTATACAGTCGTCGACTGCGACAATCGTCATCACTGCGGGTCTTGTTTCTGCGGGCGTGCTCAAGGTCAGACAGTCGGTGGGCATCATCTTCGGCGCCAACGTCGGAACGACCATCACCGGCCAGATCATCAGACTGATCGACATCAATTCAAACGGCTCTGCAAGCTGGCTTGACATCTTCAAACCGTCGACGCTTGCACCGATTTCGCTTACCATTGGCGTCATCTTCTTCATTTTTCTCAAGTTCAAAAACTCTGATAAAACAGGCTCTGTCCTCATAGGCTTCGGCATCCTTTTCTCAGGCCTCAACAGCATGTCGCTTGTCGTCAATTCGATCAACTCGGATTTCTTCAAGCAGATTTTCTCAAGCTTCGGCCACAATCCGTTCCTCGGCTACTTTGCCGGCGCGATTGTATCGTTCATACTTCAAAGTTCTTCGGCGACCATCGGTATTCTGCAGACCCTTTCGTCCTCGGGCGCACTGACGTTCAGCGCGATAACACCAATCATCGTTGGCGTTTACTTTGGCGACAGCGTCACAACAGCCATCGTATGCTTCATAGGCACGAAGGCGGACGCCAAGAGGGTAGCCGTCACAAACCTCATCTTCAACTTCCTAAAGTCGATCCTCGTCATCATAGGCATCGTCATCGCGTACTACACGCATCTGCTTGACGGAATCTGGAATTCGACCGTGAACGCCGGCGTTATCGCCAATACGAACTCGATATACAACGTGGCAACGGCGCTCCTGCTCCTGCCCGTCGGCGGCATCATGGTGACATTGGCGTGTAAGATCGTCAAAGACGACAAGGTCAAAAAGGGCAGGTACGACGAAAAGCTCGACGCCCTCAGCCCGGTCTTCTTCTCAACCCCCGCGCTCGCCTTCAAGAGCTGCTACGAGGTGCTGCTTGCGATGTTCATGGCCTCGAAGAACAACATCCACAAGGCAATCGGCCTGCTTGACGTTTACGACTCTGAAATCGCCAAGGAAATCGAGGAGGAAGAGGACAACGTCGACGTCATGGCCGACCGCGTC
>DBWH01000038.1:32031-32273 GCA_002308595.1 Mageeibacillus sp. UBA1243
GTCCTCTCCGACGCAATCTACCGCATACTCGACTACGCCCAGGCCGCGTTCGAAAAGCGCGACGAAGTTGCCGCCAAGCACATCGAGCCTCTCGAAGAGGTTGTCGACGACCTCGTCAACGCCCTCAAGGAAAACCACCTCGCAAGGCTCCGCGCAGGCCGCTGCAACGTCTACATGGACACGGGCTTCTCAAACCTCATGTCCGACCTCGAAAGAATCTCCGACGTCTGCTCGAACATCGG
>DBWH01000038.1:32280-41571 GCA_002308595.1 Mageeibacillus sp. UBA1243
GTCGCAACAGTCGTAAGAGCCGAAGCCAAGCTCGAAATCAACTCGCACGACTACATCTCAAGGCTCCACTCCGGCCGCGACGAGGAGTTCAATGACGAATACACGGGCGCCCACCTCGAGTTCTTCAAGAGGCTTGCCGACATCTCGGCGGCATCAGCTGCCGCCAATGCCGCTCTCCCGTCCGGGGCACCAACCGAAGCCTCAGGTCCCGTCACCTCAGTGAAAAAAGCGGAATAATAACTGTATTTCCGTTAGGATAGTCAATGTGGGGATTAACATTATGAATTGCGAAACCATTTACCCTAAGGAAACATGGAACGAGAACGAAACAAATGAAAGATACGATAAGAGTAATCCTGACTCTTTTATTAAACAATTCGGGGATGACTTAACAAACAGAGGACTGAAATTTGAATCGAACAGTCAGGTGTTAGATTTAGTAAAAAAACACAAAAAAGACCTTGTTCCAGTTGTTATAAACTATTATGAAAAAGCAAAACTTCGTAAGGTTACAAATGAACAACATTTTTTTCTGCAATGTCTAAGTCTGCGTGGCCTTAGAGATGTCGCACCTATGCTAATTCGAGATTTTTATGATGAACAGACTGACCGTCTTACAAGGTGGTATATTTCGGATTGTCTTTTTACAATTCGCGCAGAGGAATATCTCAGCGACTATATGAAAATAGTATTGAACAAGTCGTTTGGAATAAACCGGCAAATGATTGTTTTGTTGCTGGGAAAAATCAAAGATTCTGAAGCAATCCACGTTCTGATAAGTCTTCTTGAGGACGACGATGTTCAATTGCATGCATTAATTGCTTTGGGTGAATATAAAAATATAGAATTACGACCTGTTTTCAATCGTTTTCTAAAATCAAAGAAAACAGAAATACGGAATGTTGCTAAAAGGGCGTTGGCAAAGATCGATAAGATACGAGAATGATTTTATCTGCAAGACTTCACTGGACTGGTACGGGAAAGCATTAATGGGTTCAACAGTGTCTTGTGATGTTTTTTCACTAAGGTCACGCTACCATCCGGCACTACTGAGGAATAGTCTCCCCGGAGCGTTTTAAACCTCCTCAAAACCTTAAAACCCCTCCAAAAAGTCATTGACACAAAATTTACTTTTTGTTATACTCTCTAAGCCACGGTGGCTATAGCTCAGTTGGTTAGAGTACCAGGTTGTGGCCCTGGGGGTCGTGGGTTCGAGTCCCACTAGCCACCCCATGAAAAAAGCAATCCCAGTGTCGGGATTGCTTTTTTCATGTGACCAAACGTGGGACTCGAACCCGAGAGGGTTTCGGCGTTAAGCAAATCTTCCGGTGGATGATTTGCAGCCGAAATCGCGAAAGGGGGGCCCCGAAAAATCGTAAGATTTTATGGGGTAAAGGAGCCTCAGCGACGGGAACGAAGTCTTTCAAGAGTATTATCTATTAAACCTCTTGGAAGACGCAGTCGTCGGCGCTTGGGGCGACGTGCTTGAGCAGCGCCGCATGCGAGCGAAGCGAAGCAGGCGGGCGAGTCCCACTAGCCCAAATAGCAGTAATAAACAGGGTAAACGGCGTACCACTCGCCACCCCACCTTCAGTAATAAAAAGATAACGGGACTCGAACCCGTCAGCTTTTCCGGTTGATAATTTCCCCACGTCTTTGTAAAATACTTCCATCAGTGATTCGTATTGGCGTGTGCGAGGATGAGGGGACAGTTTTTATGAAAGTTGTGAAAACAACTCTTTGGCGGTTGGCGTTTTATTATCTGCTGCTTGCGGTCAGCATTATTCCGTGCGCCAATATCATACCCGACGCGTTCCCGACACGAAATCTCTCGACAATTTATCTCCTGTTTTTCAGCGCCTGCCTTATAAGATACTACTCGTACAGGGTTGCCGGCAAGGGGCCTCTGCCGTTTTTGATCAAGGCGCTCTCGTGGATGGAGTTTCTGCTGCTTCTGCTGCGCGGCCTCAAGTACAGTGTTTTTGCCGGCGTTGACGTGCTTGCGCGCCACACGTGGTACCTGTATTACCTGCCGATGCTCCTGATGCCCACGTTCCTCCTTTATATTGCTCTTCTCGTGTCACCTGACGGAGACCTTCACATCAAAAAACGATGGTACGTTTTCGGCGCGGTCTCTGCGGCTCTTATCGCGTTTGTACTAACCAATGACCTCCACGGCCTTGTGTTCAGATTCAACCCCGGTTTTGCAAACTGGAACAGCGACTATTCGCGCACGGCTCTCTTCTTTGTGACGACGGCGTGGCAGTACGTGCTTTACTTATTGGCGATGTTGATCCTTGTGGTCAAGTGCCGCATCACCAACGCCAAAAAGTACTCGTGGCTGACCCTGATTCCCTTCGCAATCGGAATTGCGATGAACGTGCTTCTGATGACCGAAACGATGCCGAATATCAAAGGCTCCTTCATTATCGAGTTCCCGGAGGCGATGATTTTTATGGTTGCCGGTGTCCTCGAGTGCTGCATGCAGCTGGGGCTCATACCCACAAACTCAAACTACGGCAAGCTGTTCGGTATTTTTTCGCTGTCGGCGCAGATTACGGACAAAAACGGTACGCCTGTGTACATGTCAAAAACGAGCGCGCCGCTGACGGAGGAGCAGTTTAACGGGCCCGACGGCGCGAGGATCGACGAGCACACTGTCCTTCACAAAATGGAACTGCCCGGCGGCTTCGGCTTCTGGCAGGACGATATGACCGAGCTTGACAGGCTGAACGGTGAGCTGGAACTCGCCAAGGAAGAGCTCTCGCAGGAGACGGAGCTCCTTCGCCTTCAGAACGAACTTCGCGAAAACGAGGCGAAAATCGAGCAGCGGAGCGCGGTCTACGACGCTATCGCCAAGGACACCCGCCGCCAGTCGGGAGAAATCTCAAATCTTGCTAAAACTGCGAGAAAAACGGATGACCCGGCAATGAGGGAACAGTGCCGCAAACGCATAACTCTCTTTGCCTCATACATAAAAAGATACGCAAACCTCATGCTCCTGTCGTACGAGAACAGGACGATTGAAACGGGCGAACTTGCCCTGTCTTTCTCGGAAGTTCTCAGGTACTTAAACTTTGCGGGCATACCCGGCGAGCTCGTCTGCGACGCGTCGGGCTCCGTGAGCGCGGAAAAAGCCCTTGCCATGTTCAAGGTCTTCGGGGCGCTCATCACCGACAATATACAGTCACTGAAAGGCGTTATCATAAGCCTCCCTGAGAGCGACAAAACCGTCTGCAAGCTGACCCTCGAAAACGTTGAGGCGGGTGTGGCGGAAGAATCGCGCGAGCTGCTTTCAAACGCGGGCATCAAATGGGACTCGGTCTACGAGGACGACGTGACCTACCTCTCGTTCACGCTTTCCGAAAGGGGGCAGAGTCTATGACGCCAATGTATCTTCTGTCGGAATTCGCAAGGTCCCTCTTCTCGCTGTGGTCGCTGATCATCTGCCTTAACAGCCTGTTCAGCCTCGTGCGCTCGGTCGTCCTGAAACGCCTGAGATACGCCGCCCTCGCGCTTGCCCCGTTTGCCTGCAGCTATTTCCTGTGGCAGGTTCTGTTTGACGTGCATATGCTTGGCGGCAAGGAGGGCGAAGCGGCCGTCTCCGCTGCTCTCTGCAGCATCCCGTTTATATACTGGATTCTTATGCTTCTTGCGCTCACTGCGGCAGCGCTTGTCACCCGCATTGCCGTGAGCCGCTACGGAAGGAACAGTGTAACGCCCGATGCCGTCAAGCAGTGCCTCGACCGTATCCCGTGCGGTGTCTGCTGCTTTGGCGATGACGGAAGGGTCCTTTTCTCAAACGTCTGCATGAACAGGCTCTGCGTTGCCGTGACGGGTGAAAGGCTCTCTGACGGCAGGAAGCTTTCGGATGCCGCCAATGGCCTTGTGGTGAACGCTGAAGGCCGCAAGTGGCGCTTTACGGCAAGCGAACTTACCTTTGACGGTGAGAAACTCCACGAACTCATTGCATCCGACGTAACGGCCGAATATGCCGAGACAGAGGCACTCCAAAAGGACAAGGAGGAGCTCTCGACCCTCAACCGGAAGCTCAAGGAGTATATGCTCGGCATTGACGAGTCAGTCAGGCGCAGGGAGATTCTCCAGGCAAAGGTGAACATACACGACGAAATGAACCGCCTGATGCTCTCAACCGCGGCTGTCGCGAGTGAAGATTCTGCCGCGGAAGAAAGGATTTTCTCACTCTGGGAGCAAAACGCTCTGCTCCTCTGCATGGAGGCAGACAGAAGCTCAGACTCGGAAGAACTGACAGGTATCGAAAAACTCGGCGAGGCCCTCAAAGTAACTATCGTGTGGAAAAACGAGCTTCCCGAATCGCTGACCGACAGGAGGCGCGAGCTGTTCTTCTCAGCCGCAAAAGAAGCCGTTGTAAATGCCGCCAAGCACGCAGGCGCAAAGCAGGTCGAAATCTCCTTCAGCGAGACAGACGACGAAATACGCTGCTCGTTTGCGAACGACGGAAAGCTCCCTGACGGCAAGGTGAAGTTTGCCGGAGGGCTCAGCAACCTGTCGCTCCTTGCAAAGAGGCAGGGCGGGAGCATTGAGACTGACATTGGCGGTGTCTTTAAGGTAAGTCTTGTTTTTCCGAAGAATACTTAAATATCAGCCGTGCGGCTGATGCGGACGGGACAGAAAAAGTGTAAAATCAATCTCAGAAAAGGAAAGGAGGCGGATGACGTGGCGTACAACGTGCTTATTGTGGAAGACCAGGATATACCGCGCGAGCTGTTTGAAATTTACATCAAGACGAGCGGCATGTTCAACCATCTGCTTTCGATCACAAGCGCCTCAGCGGCGATGTCGGTCTGCAGGAACAACAAGGTCGACCTGATCCTGATGGACGTTATGACGGAGCTTGACAGGAGCGGTCTTGATGCGGCGGAGGAAATCAAGCAGCAGTTCCCGCAGATTAAAATCATAATTGTCACGTCGATGCCCGAATACTCCTGGCTTTCGCGCGCAAAGTCAATCGGGATCGATTCGTTCTGGTACAAGGACGGCCAGAAAGAGGGTCTGATGGACGTGATGGAGCGAACGATGGCGGGAGAGCATATTTACCCCGACGAGACGCCTCTTATACGGATCGGCAATGCAACAAACCACGAGTTCACGGAGCGCGAGCTTGACGTGCTAAAAGAGCTCACAACGGGCGATACGAACGCCGAGATTGCCGAGCGGCTGTTTATATCCGTGGCGACCGTAAAGAGCCATATCCAGCATCTGATGGAAAAGACGGGCTTCAAAACACGCACCGAACTTGTGTCGGAGGCGAGGGGGCTCGGAATCGTGATAAAAAGCAGGCGCGAAGAGAAATAGCCAATGAAACAAACGCAGCTGAAAAACCTTTCGGGATTTCAGCTGTTTTTTTGTAAAAAAACCGCCTTTATCAGCCGTTCGGCTGATGTAAAACGCCTTGAAATCGGCAATAATACAAGAGACTATAAATATAACGAGGAAATATGCCTATAAACGTTTTTGAAAGGAGTATGCAATGAAAAAGAAACTGATGTCTTTGATGCTTGCCCTGGTATTGCTGATATCTCCGCTGTCAGGGGTGATGAACCGGCACGTTCACGCATCAGACGGCTTCTTCTGTGAGTTTTGCGGCGAATGGAAAGAAGACTGTGCAATGTGTTTTAACTGTTATATATGCGAAGACTGCGCCTCGGATTACTGTCAGGAGTGTCTCGCATGCTTGCTGTGCGCTCAGGAACTTGAATTCCATTGCCCCTCTTGCGGAGAGACATGCGTAGATCCCGAATACGGCGACTATCCGCACTGCGAAAGCTGCAGAATATGCGAGGACTGCGTTGAGCTCATAGACACCCCGATGGGTCTTCTCTGCGAGGAGTGCCTTCAGGAGATGGATGAGAATGAATTCAACATCCTTTGTCCCCACTGCGAGACCAACGTCATCGGCAGCATATTTGACGAGAACGACCCGATGGACGATAACCTTGGAGAGTGCGGCGAACACTGCGTTGAGTGCTACGAGAATTTCTTGTGCGGCGAGTGCGGCGAATGCACACTTTGCTCGGGAGCGGAGCTTTGCGAATACTGCGGTATATGTGCCGACTGTGCGATTTCAGACGGTTATCACTGCCCTGACTGCGGCGCGTGCTATTCGGATGCAGGACAGTGCCCCGAAGGCGCGGAACATTGCGTAAACTGCTGTGAAAACATTTGCGAGAGCTGTGAGACGTGTACGCGCGGCGCAGAGATAGAATACTGCGAAGAGTGTCACCTGTGCGAAAACTGCTGGGAACACTGCCCGCTCTGTGAAGAGTGCTATGAAGTTGTCGGCAGGTGCGAAGACTCCGGCGAACACTGCATAGAGTGCTGCATGTCGGAAGAATGGTTATGCGGCCAATGCGACCGCTGCACCGAAGCGCTCGGACTTGAAATCTGCGAATACTGCGGCCTTTGCGAAGATTGCTGCCGCGAAAACAGCGAATACTACGGTGTTGACCGCTGCATCCTTGACGAAGAAACCAAGCCCGAAGAGCTTGACGTTTCAAAGCATGACGAGAATCACCACATACTTCACTACACGTCATCGTCTGACGAATGCCACGACGTATGGTGCGCTTTCCCCGGATGCGATTACTATATCAGCGACTCGACTCCTCACGTGTTTGTCTGGAAGACGCTTGAACATCCCACACTGACCAAAGAGGGCAAGCGCAAAGGCACGTGCATATATTGCGGAGACGTTACGGAGGAGACAGTGCCCAAGATTGTTCCGCCGGAGTACTGCTTCGTTGAGCAGCCCAAGGACATTGAGGTGATGCCGAACAAGAAAAAAATTGATTTTTACGTGAGCATTGGCGAGGTCGGAAGCGAAACACCTCCGTCATGGGGATTCTACACTCAGATCTCAGCCATTCCGGTGATTGACGGCGAGGAGCTTCCCAAAACCGTTAAGGAGCTGATGAACAACTGCTATCACACTGAAATCAGAAACTACAGGTATTGGCTTAACGACATGACATACGAGGCAGGAACAGGTGTGTTCCCCTGCACAATCTACAGAAATTCGGGAACCGGCAACGGTAAATTCGCCGGATTCACGGCTCAGGGCAAGAAACTGACCTGGAGACTGGCTGTTTACGACGTGCGCGGAGAAAAGGTCACCTATTCCGAACCGTTCACAATCGACTGGAACGCAAAACACAATCAACATACGTGTGTCTGGGTCAGCGGAAAGATAAGCAAGCGGGACGAAAAGATTTACTTCGACAAGGACTACAGCGCTTCGGCACTCAAGTTCTACGACGGCACGTATCACTGGCAGGAATGCGCGGTCTGCGGCGCCAGGCTTACAATCCCGATGAAGCACCGTTACGTGCTTGAAAGCAAGTACGGAGACTGCAAATCCGCTACAGGTCACTATGTCTGCAAGGACTGCGGCCATTCGATAGACATTTTCCTTGGCGGCAGTTATCTGCCCCATACATATTCGGACGACTACAAGTTCTCCGGTGATAAACATTGGCAATACTGCACGGTGTGCGGTGTAGTGAAAAAACAGGAGCCGCACAACCTTAAAGAGTACGTCTTCAGTGACTGCACCAAGACGGTTAAGACCATTGTCTGCGAGGACTGCGGGTATGCGCATATTGAGCATGACTCAGGAAAGGGACACAAGTACACAAACGACGGCGATTTCAACGGATGGTACGGCGACCGCACGAAGCACTGGAAGATTTGCACCGTCTGCGGAGAGGTCAAGGAGGCAGAACACAAATACGTAAACGGAGCCTGCGAGGTCTGCGGCATTGATTTGCCTCAGTTTGCGATTGTCGGCAGCTTCTGTACGCACAACACTCTGCTAACCATTGAAAAGAAGGATGAACTGACTCCCGAGGATGAGGCTCTCTTCAATGCGGGAAACTGGAACGGTACTTGGATAGATGAGATTTCAGGTGACACGGTCGGTCTGGGTAAGACTTACGAGCTTACCGATGATGATCTGGGGCGCTGCCTGAGAGTCGAAATTCAGCTCTTCAACGGCTCGGATTACAACGCCTACATGGAACAGGATATAGAGTGCAAGTACATTGACGTTGCCGGATATCCTGCGACCTGCGCCGCGGAGGGAATGCTTGACCACCAGGTGTGTCTCAAGTGCAACAGGAACTGCATTGGCGGCAAGCCGGTAGATAACGTGATCATACCGAAGCTCACGGAGCATACATACGACAACTCGTGTGACGCGGTGTGCAACGTCTGCGGCAACGTGCGCGAGATAACTCACCAATGGGAAGAGGCTTACATCTGCTCTCCCGAGGGCCACTGCCACAAGTGTTCGGTCTGCGGCACGATTTCGGGCACGGCTCCTCACAGCTATACGATAACCTGGTCGAAATACGCTGACTGCGAAAACGACGGCATCTGCGGCATGCAGTGCGAGTGCGGCTACTACGAAGAAAAAGTCGAGCCTGCAACAGGCCACTCATGGATCCACGCTGACGCAATTCCGGGCCTTTGCATCTACGACGGTGTTGACGAGCACTACTACTGCGAGAACTGCTACGCTATGGCCAAGGACGCAGAGGGCAAGGAAAAGGTAGGCATCAAGAAGATACTGCTTCCGATTGACCCGAACAACCACGTAGGCAGCGACCTCATAGGCTTTAACGAGAAAGAGCACTACACGATCTGCGAGTGCGGCGCTCACATTGACAATGCAGAACACACGTTTGACGCAAGCGGCCGCTGCACTGTCTGCCACTATAAGAAAGGCTCGAACGTAAAGACTGCGGTCCTTGACCTCACAAAGCACGACGCGGTACATGCAAACTGCATCACGCCGGGCACCAAGACGTATTACACCGACAAAGACGGCAAGATTTACCTCAGCCCCGTCGGTGTGGTCGCGGTCAGCGCAGAAGACCTTGTAATGCCGGTCTCCACGGTAAACCACGTCGGCGGAGAGTACGCTCACACAAGCACGGAGCACTGGATAGCATGCGCCTGCGGAGCCGAGCTCAGGAAGACGGAGCACAGCTTTGACGAGAAGAATGTCTGCACCGTCTGCGGATACGAGAGCAAAAAGTCCGGAAACGACCCCGCCAATCCTTCCGGAAACGGCGGCGGAAAAGTCTCGGGCTTCCCGTGGTGGATATTCATAATCATAGGCGTTGTTGTTGCCGGCGCGGCGGTTGTCGTGATTATAATCGTAAGAAAGAAAAAAGAAACCGCCAAATAACAAAAAACAATAACCGGTAAAACGTGCCGGCGCCAAGGCCTCTTAAGCCGCGGCGCCGG
>DBWH01000021.1 GCA_002308595.1 Mageeibacillus sp. UBA1243
CAAACTTTCTTTTCCTTACCGGAAATGTGCCAGAAGGGATTCGAACCCCCTACACACGGCTTAGAAGGCCGTTGCTCTATCCAGCTGAGCTACGGGCACAAAATGGAGCGGGTGAAGGGAATCGAACCCTCGTGTTCAGCTTGGAAGGCTGACGTTCTACCATTGAACAACACCCGCATAGTAGTCCCGGAAGACTGCTACGCAAGTATACCATTTTCAAACGATTTGTCAACAACTTTTTTTGTGTCTTAAGAAACGCTGCCGCCAACGCCTCCCCGCCGCCAATTAACATATACTGCTTTTAACCTATAAATAGCCGAAAACGGTGCGTTGGCGGCGGCTTTGAAAAAGCTTTGAGAATTATATTTCCGGGGGTTGTCGGAAATATTCTGAGGCGGTAAAATGACATTGGCGATATAGTTTCTTTCAAGGTTTTGAGTCGGGGAAATGCCTTGGCGGCATGGAGTTTGCGCGGGAGTGCCCGCAATAAAAGCTTGGGGGTGATTTGTTCGCTGAAGAGAGCTCTGCGGAGGGTTAAGACGGCGCCTTGTCTGTGGCTGATGATTGCAGCTGCGTTGATGTGCCGGTTCTTTTGCGGCGTCAGTGTTGAAAATGGAAATGCGCATAAAACGTATTACACGCTCAAGGGTCTTCGCGGCGAGGTGTACAGGGAGCCCTGGAACGGGAAGAAGGATTTTGTCTTTACCGCGCGGGACAATTCCGGAAAGAGTTACAGGATACTTGTGAAGGGCGAGTTTGTTTACCGGGGGACGAGGGAGAGTGTGCTTGAAGCGGGTTTCTGCAGGGCCGACGAGCTGAAGGTGCAGACGCCTCAGACGGCGGGGAACTTTTACGAGTTTGACTATTGCCGGTACCTGAAATCGCACAGGATTGACTTTGTTGCGTACCCTGCGACGGATGATCTGAAGGTGCCTGAGAAGACAGACGAGGGGTTTTTCTGCGCTGAGTTTGAGTATGAGGACGGCACGAGGGACAGGTCCGCGCGCTCGCTTATGTACTATTCTGCGAGGATCAGGGAGGACATCTCAAGGAGCCTTGACAGGTACTTTTCGGACAACTTTTCGGCGCTCATAAAGGCTGTCATGACTGGGGAGACCGGGGCGCTTGATACGGAGGCCAAGGGGAATCTTACGGCGGCGGGGTTTTCGCATCTCATTGCCGTGTCGGGGACGCACGTGACTTTTTTCACGCTGCCGTTTTCGGCGCTGCTCGGACGGACGCTGATAAGACACGACAAGCGGAAGCTGATACTCATAATTCCGGCTGTTTTTCTGTGGTTTGCGGCGGGAGGTTCGTGCACGGTGTCGCGGGCGGTGATTATGTTCATCTGCTCGGCCGTTGCCGGTGTCCTGAAGAGGCCGCCGAACGGGAAAAACATGCTCGGAATAGCGGGACTGATCACGCTCATTTCAAACCCATACAGCGTTTTTGCGACAGGTTTTCTGCTCTCATACGGGGCGGTACTTGCGACGCTCGAGATACTTCCGGCTTTGAAGAGGCTGAGAATCGCCAAGAACAGAATCTGCGGATGGTTCCTGCCAGGAATCGCGGTGAATACGGGGCTGTTTCCGGTCATTTTGAGGCAGTTCGGCGCGTTTTCACCGTGCGGGATGCTTCTTTCGGTGCCTGCCGCGTTTGTTGCGTGCGTGGTAACCGTCGGAGGCTATGCGGTTTATATCTTTGACAAATTGTTCTCTTTCATGTCGCTTAAGAGTGCCGCGCAGGCAATGGTCAGTCTGTCGTACGGGCTTGAGAAGGCGGCGGGGAGCATATCGGGTGGCGGCTCGTGGTTTTTCAGGGTTGAGTGCGCCGCCCCGGGTATAGCTTTCTTCGTCATATACTATGTGCTGCTTGCCTGGCTTGTGAGAGGGAGAAAAGGGAAGCTTCTTCCGGCGGGTGCTGTACTTTGCGCCGTGATAGCTTTGATGTGCCGCGGGATGACGCGCATCGAGGTGCTTTTCTTTGACGTCGGGCAGGGGAGTGCGGCGCTTGTGAGGACTGTTGACGGTGTCGCGGGACTTGTCGACACGGGGACGGGCGACACGGATATTGCGTCGCTTCTTAAAAAGGAGGGGGTGTTCAGGCTCGATTTCATTGTCATCTCGCACGGCCACTCGGACCATTACGGAGGGCTTGCGGAGGTGCTTTCGGTGTACAAACCGGAGACGGTTTACGTTCCGAGCAACGCTTTTGACGACTACTGCAATGACATTGGCGATAATATGGGCGTGAACGCGGTTGAGGTTGACGGGAGCCTTTCGCTGAACCTCGGCAAATATACCGTAATGAGGCTTGTCGAACCCTATGACGCCAAGGAAAACCTGAACGACGGTTCTCTTGTCGTGTGCCTTGAGGGGCGGTGGGGGAATATTGTGCTGCCGGGAGATGCGGAGAACGGCGAACTCGGCGACCTGATTGAGCGGGGAGAACTCGGAAAAACCGGTGTTTTCTGCCTTGCGCATCACGGCTCGATTTCGTCCGGAAACGAAAAATTGTTGTGGGAGATTTCTCCGAAATATGTTATCATTAGCGCAGGGTACGGGAATAACTACGGACACCCTTCGAAGATCGTTCTTGAAACGCTCAGAAAGCAGGGTGTAAGGGATTCCGACATATTCAGAACGGACCGCGACGGTGCGATAAGAGTCACCGCGGGAGAAAGCCCGTTTGGCGGAGATTTTACGGTAATATGGCGAAAAAGACAGAGACTTTTTTGAGCGCCTCGGCTATGGCGGCAATGATAGAAAAGGACGCACTGAAGAACGTCTATCTGTTTTATGGCCCGGATGAGTTCCTGAAGTCATATTTTTCAGGCAGGGTTATAAAGAAGATTGGCGTTGACAGGGAGAACGTTAAACGTTTTGATGGAAAAGTCACCGCCGACGAGCTCAGAAGCGAGCTTGAAACGTCTTTTCTTTTTGCGGAGACGACCGTTGGTGTTGTCAGAAACTCAGGGCTTTTTAAGAGCGCGTCGAAGAGCGTTGCCGACAGCTTCTCGTTTTTGAAGGAGCTTGAAGAGGACAGCTATGCGCTGTTTGTCGAAACGGAAGCTGACAAGGGCAACCCGATGTTCAAAATCGTTGAGGAGTGCGGGGCGGTTTTTGACTGCTCGCTGAGGACTCTTCCCGAGGTCGTGAGCTCGCTTACCAAACGCGCCAATGCATCAGGCGTCGGCATCACGCCGCAGGCAATAAAACTGCTTTACGAGGGTATCGGCAAGGAGCTTTTCGGGCTTTACAACGAGGTCGACAGGCTTGCGCTGCTCGTTCCGGGCGGCACGATAGACGAAAGACTCGTGCTCGCGGAGTCGCCGCTTTCAATCGACGCGAAGATTTATGATTTTACGGACGCTGTTGTCGAAAAGAAATTTGACAAGGCGATGGAGTGCCTTGACGCAATGCTGAAGGACAAGATTGCGCCGCAGTACATCATAATTTCGGTCGCAAAGCATTACCAGGCTCTTTACGACGTCTGCTGTCTTTCGGAGATGCGGATGACGCCTTCGGAGATTGCGGAAAAACTTGACTTAAGAGACTTTATCGCTAAAAAATACGTCAGGCAGTGCGAAAGCTATAACAGGGCGACGCTTGCCGGCATGATAGATATGATCGCGGACTTTGACGTCGCGTCAAAAAACGGACAGATTACCCCCGAGAGGGCAATCGAGCTGATAATAGGGACGGGTATCTGAAGCAGGCATTTGACCTTGGCTGTTTCGGAAACGCGGTCAGATTATGAGTTCGGCCTCTTTAGAGTAGAGGATTCCTGCGGATTCGGAGAGCGGGAGAAGCGAATAGACCTCGCCTGTATGAGTAAGGACGCAGAAAAGAGTCCTCGCACCTGTTTTCAGGTTGAAGCTCGCCGCCGCACGCAGAAGCATTTTACAAACGTCGTCACCGTCGGGATAGTCACGGTCGCGGAATACCATCGCCGTGAAATCACCGGGGACAAAGTCGCTTATAACTGAGCCGGGCAGTTTGTTGTTGATTTTTTCACGCAGCTGTTTCTCGGATAGCATAGCAAATATTCCCTCCGGTTTTTCATTGCCCTCATTATATCACAAAAGAGCGGCGAGTGGGAAGTAAAAGAAAAGCCGAAAAGGTTTGCGCGGAGGAGCGCATTGGCGGCAGTTAGGAGATTGATGATGAAGACGGTTTTGAAGAACAAGCCAAGGGTAATCGCCCTGATCCTTGCAATGACAATGATCGCGGCACTTTTCGGATGCGGAAACAATGCCGTGAAGGAGGAAAAGGGTGAACTGATCAACGCCTCGCCTTCGAGCGGAGAAGTTGTTACGATCCTGCCCGAATCGCTGAGGACGTTTTACGCAAACTACGAGAATCCGAAATCGGTGGATCCTTTTGTGACGGGGCTTGATATTTATCAGCCTGTTCCGGTTAAAATCAGCTGGACGTGTGAGCAGGACGCGGACTATTACATTGTCGGCCTGTCGATGAAGAAGAACATCGAGATTTCGGGCAGCGAGGACACGACTTATTTTGTGACCGTTGACAATTTCGTTGAGGCGTATGAGCTTTTTGCCGGCAAGACGTACTACTACAGGGTCTTTGCGGTGAAGGGAACCGACGTTCTGGCGTCCGTGCTGTTCAGCTTCAAGACGGAGAACTACATCAGGACGGTTTACGTTGACGGTGTGTCGAACACGAGAGACCTTGGCGGCAAGGTCGGCGAGGGCGGCAGGAAAATCAAGCAGGGTATTATCTACAGGGGCGCGGCGGTTGACGGCGTCACAAAACAGGGCAAGGTTGATTTTCTCGAAAAATTAGGCATAAAGACTGAGATTGACCTGCGCACGGGAACGGAGCTTTCGGTGTTCAGGAAGGATATTAACGTTATCAGTGTGCTCGCTCCCTGCTACGTAAACAGCGGGATGGGCATCGAGCTTCCGGAGTACCAGGTCGGACTTGCCGAGGAAATCAGGGCGTTTGCGAACCCGGACAACTTCCCGATTTACTTCCACTGCGCGATAGGCAGGGACAGGACGGGCACACTCGCTTTCTTCATCCAGGTTATCGCGGGCGTTTCGGAAGAGGAGATCATAAAGGACTACCTGACTTCGTTCTTCTCGGTTTCGGGCACGGCGGACGATCCTGCGACTCCGAGCAACTACGTCGGGAACTTAACAGTCATGATCAACTGGCTCAAGGAGCAGTACAAGGGGAACCTTAAGCAGAGCGTTGAGAGATTTTTGATTGACATAGGCATCACGAAGGAAGAAATCAAGGCCATAAGAGCCAATATACTGGAGGGCTGAGCGATGAAAAATACGGTTGGGTTAATGAATAAGAAAACCGCCAAGGCCGTTGCGCTGCTCACGGCAATCATTCTCGCGTTCGTCGCGTTCTGCGGCGGAAGAGGGACGGCTCTTGCGGACGATACCGAGAAGACAGAGCTGCCGTACGGCGGCGAGTTCGGACCGAGCACTATATCGAACAAAATCAAAGGTGTCAGCGCCTATTCATGCTCCAGGCTGAAAGTTCTGACGCCCGAGGAGGCTGCGGAGCAGAACGTGCCGGACGGGTACAAGGGACACGTCGTGACGATGAGTCCGGGCGGTAACCTTGGCGTTGCGTTTGATTTCAGCGAAGCCAATATCAGCGTGCACACGTTAAAGAGTATAAGTATAAGGGTTTACGTGGAATCCACGGACGGCGACATCACGGAGGGCGACAGCCACTATCCGGAGGTCAGAATCGTCTATCCCGGAGCCACGGATCACCAGATTGTAAAGTATGACGTGAGCTCGAGAACGGACCGCTGGAACACGATAGTTATCTACCCTGACGGAACCAACATTACAAATGACGCAAAACGCATGTGCGGAGCCGACAACGCGCTCATGACCCTCGCAAACGAGGAAGGCATTCTTCAGGCTTTCGAGGTCAGTGTAAGGCGCTCGGCAGGTACCGGAAATTTTTACATCGATTTTATATCCCTGAACTTCATGGACGACACCCACAAGGGCCCCGACATCACTTACAACGGACCCGAGGTCATGCAGATTCCGAAGGGATCAAAGATTGTTGTTGACGCCGTGGCAGATGACTTCGACGAAAAGCGAATCTGCCCCATAACTTACGAGTGGGAGAAAGGCGTTGCGCTTGACGAGGACGGATTCCCCGCGGCGGGCACGAAATGCAAGCTGATACTGAAGTCGGCGGACGGATTCGGAAACATTACGGAGAAGGCGATAAATGCAGAGGTTATGCCTCCGGATAAGACACCGCCAAGGTTTAACTTTGAAACGGATACAATCAAATGCGTTGCCGGCACGGTTCCTCAGACGGTCGGAGCGGCCGGGGATGATACGATACTCATGTCGGTTAGCTACGAGTGGCCGGAGGACGCGATCGACAGGCTCGGCCGCATAAACGAGGGCACTTTTGAGGTCAAGGCAAAGGCCGAGGACACATCCGGCAACGTGACCGAGAAGGTCATAAAGGTTATCGCCGGCGGTGCGGACACGTTTGAGGGATTTACGGTAATTTACGACAAAAAAGGTTAAAAGGGGGCTTCTTGAGATGGCTGACGGCGGAAGCTTGGGCGCGGATTATAAAGGCGTCATTCCGGACAATGCCGACAAAATAGCTGAGATGATAAAGGCGTCTTCGAGGATCGTTTTCTTCGGCGGCGCGGGCGTCTCAACCGAGAGCGGCGTAAAGGATTACAGGAGCGAGGACGGCCTTTACAACACGGTGAAGGAGTACGGAGTCTCGCCTGAGACCATACTCTCGCACTCGTTTTTCTTCAGGCACACGGAGACGTTTTACGACTTTTACAGGAAGTATTTCATTGGCGGCAACGTGAAGCCGAACAAGGCCCACTACGCGCTCGCGAAGCTTGAGGAGGCGGGAAAGCTCTCGTGCGTCGTGACGCAGAACATTGACGGACTGCACCAGCTCGCGGGAAGCAAAACGGTTTACGAGCTTCACGGGACAACTTCGAAGTATTTCTGCACGGACTGCTACAGCAAGTTCAGCGTTGACGATGTGTTCGGAGACGGGAAGAACTCGCGGGGCGTGCCGAGATGCGAAAAGTGCGGCGGTCTGATCAAGCCGTGCGTGACACTTTACGAGGAGTCGCTCGACTGGGACGTTACGGAAAGGGCGGTTGACGCGATAGAAAAAGCTGACATGCTCATAATCGGCGGCACGTCGCTCACGGTCTATCCGGCAAGCTCATACGTCCGTTACTATAAGGGAAACAGGCTTGTTCTCATCAACAGGCAGGAAACTTCTTATGATGCCGATGCGGCCGTGGTCTCGCGCGACAAGGTCGGTCTTGTTCTCGATGCGGCAGTAAAGCTTGCCGGCATAGTATGAAAGGAATGTAAATGAAAATAAGAGCGCTTCAAAAGCTTACACTTCTTGATTTCCCGGGAAAGACTGCCGCGACCGTTTTTACGTGCGGCTGCAACCTGAGGTGTCCTTTCTGCCACAACGCGAGCCTTGTCGTCGGCGAGAAGGGGAGAAACACGGACGGGAGCGACTATTCGTTTGACGAGGAGCCGCTTGTTGACGAGGAGGAGATTTTCAGCCTTCTTGACAGGAGGAAGGGTCTGCTTGACGGAATTGCAATCACGGGCGGCGAACCGCTGCTCCAGAAAGACATTGGCGAGTTCATCGCAAAGATTAAAGCCAAGGGGTTTGCGGTAAAGCTTGACACGAACGGTTTTCTGCCGGAGAGGCTGAAGGCACTGCTTGACAGGAACCTTGTCGATTACGTCGCGATGGATTTCAAACAGTCGCCGGAGAAGTACGGCGAGGCAGCGGGCATACCGGGTATCGATTTTGAGCCTTTCAGAAAGAGTATAAAATATATACAGGCATCCGGCGTTGACCACGAGTTCCGTACCACCATCGTCAAGGGTATCCACACGAAGGAAGACGTTGCAAAGATTGCGGCAGAGATAGGTCCCGGCAGCAAATATTTCCTCCAGATGTTTGTCGACTCGGGCGACGTGCTCGCAAACAGGTCGGACAGCGGCCCGCAGCTTGAAGCTTTTACGCCCGAAGAGGCGAGGGAAATTCTTGACGCGGCAAGGGCTTTTATTCCCGAAACTGTTGTCAGAGGAATGTAATTCACAAACGGTTTGGGGATAGTTTGCCGCCAACGGAAGCACAAGATATAGGGCCTGTTTCCTGCGGCGGCGAGGTCTTGCGGGCGCGATTTCGCGCCCGTTTTTGTCAGAACTTCCGCTATTTTACGCAAATTCAAGCAAAAACTACATCTTGTGCCAAATTTGAAGAAAAATGATTTTTTTTACCAAATGTTGTAATTTGCTATTGACAGGCTCCGTTTTGACATGATATAATCGGTCAGCACTTGATTTTACAGGGGGAAATCGACTATGTACAGAGTACGGAAAAGAAACAATAAAATCGTGGATTTTGATATTTCAAAAATCACGAATGCGATCATGTCTGCGTTTGAGGCATGTGAGACAAATACCAATTCAAGCATCATCGATTTTCTCGCGCTGAAGGTTACAGCAGATTTCGTACCGAAGATAAAGGACGATCTTATTGCCGTTGAGGATATTCAGGACAGTGTTGAATCCGTTCTTATCCAGGCAGGGTATACTGACGTTGCAAAGGCGTTCATACTTTATCGCCGTCAGCATGAGAAATTGAGGAATGTAAAGACCACGCTCGTAGACTACAAGGCAATCATTGACGATTACCTTAAAGTTAATGACTGGCGTGTAAAAGAGAACGCTACCGTTACATATTCGGTCGGCGGTCTCATTCTGAGCAACTCCGGCGCCATCACCGCAAACTACTGGCTGTCTGAGGTTTATGATAAGGAAATCGGCGACGCTCACAGAAACGCTGACATTCACCTCCACGACCTCTCCATGCTCACGGGTTACTGCGCAGGCTGGTCGCTGAAGCAGCTCATTAAGGAAGGTCTTGGCGGTGTCCCCGGAAAGATCACTTCCGCTCCCGCAAAACACCTTGCCACTCTCTGCAACCAGATGGTCAANNATGCAGAACGAATGGGCGGGCGCGCAGGCATTCTCCTCGTTCGACACATACCTTGCTCCTTTCGTAAGGACAGACAAGCTTGATTTCGAAGGCGTTAAGAAGTGCCTCGAGTCGTTCATCTTCGGCGTCAACACACCTTCCCGCTGGGGTACACAGGCTCCGTTCAGCAACATTACCCTTGACTGGGTCGTTCCGGCTGACCTTGCCGAGCAGAACTGTATCGTCGGCGGCAAAGAGATGGACTTCAAGTACAAGGACGTCCAGAAAGAGATGGATATGGTCAATAAAGCGTTCATCGAGATCATGATTGAAGGTGACGCCAATGGCCGCGGCTTCCAGTACCCGATCCCCACATATTCCATCACGAGAGATTTCGACTGGTCTCCCACGGAGAACAACAAGCTTCTCTTCGAGATGACAAGCAAGTACGGAACCCCTTACTTCTCGAACTACATCAACAGCGACATGGAGCCTTCGGACGTGCGTTCGATGTGCTGCAGACTGCGTCTTGACCTCCGTGAACTCCGCAAGAAATCAGGCGGATTCTTCGGATCAGGCGAGAGCACGGGAAGCATTGGCGTTGTCACGATCAACATGCCGAGGATTGCTTATCTTTCCGCAAACGAAGGCGAATTCTATGCACGCCTCGACAGGCTCATGGACCTCGCGGCACGCTCGCTCCACATCAAGAGAACGGTCATCACGAAGCTCCTCAACGAGGGCCTCTATCCCTACACGAAGAGATACCTTGGCAGTTTCGACAACCACTTCTCGACAATCGGTCTTGTCGGTATGAACGAGGCGGGCCTCAACGCACGCTGGATCAAGGCCGACATGACAAGCCCGAAGACGCAGGAGTTTACAAAGCAGGTTCTCAACCACATGAGATCGCGCCTGTCCGACTACCAGGAAGAGTACGGCGACCTCTACAACCTCGAAGCTACGCCCGCAGAGTCGACCGCATACAGATTCGCGAAGCATGACGTTGCCAGGTACCCTGACATCATCACGGCGAGCAGCAAGAACTGCGGCACCCCCTACTACACAAACAGCTCACACCTCCCTGTCGGCTACACAGAGGATATCTACTCTGCACTCGATATCCAGGACGAGCTCCAGACGCTTTACACTTCCGGTACCGTTTTCCACGCATTCCTGGGAGAAAAGCTGCCTGACTGGCAGGCCGCAGCAAACCTCGTCAGAAAGATTGCCGAGAACTACAAGCTGCCTTACTACACGCTTTCACCTACATATTCCGTCTGCAAGACTCACGGATATATCGTTGGCGAGAAGTACGTCTGCCCCGAGTGCGGAAAGCCCACAGAGGTTTACAGCCGCATAACAGGCTACTACAGGCCCGTCCAGAACTTCAACGACGGCAAGGCTCAGGAGTTCAAGGACCGCAAGGTCTACGACGTCGTCTCAAAGCAGTACGACAGATATCCTGAGATCAACGTGGGCGGCGAGACGGTCAAGACCGAAGAAAAGCCCGCGAAGGAGGCTGAGCCCAAGAAGACTGCTCCCGCAGCTCCCGAAGCCGCCAAGGCAGCCGAAGAGACAAAAGCCGCTCCAATCACAGGCGCTTTCCCCAAGGACAAGGTCATCATGTTTGCCACCAAGTCCTGCCCCAACTGCGCGGCTGCTTCGAAGATGCTCAACGAGAACGAGATACCTTTCGAGAAGCACTACGTTGAGGAAGAGAGAGATCTTGCACAGTCGCTCGGACTGAAAGCAGCTCCGACGCTCATCGTAGGCGATGCAAAGTATGTAGGCGTTGCCGGTGTAAGAGACTACATCAGGAAGGTCAGAGCATAATTTGCAGCCTGTGAAGCAGGTATAGAACCAACCAAAGACGGAGAACCGACCGGAAAAACGAAAGGCCGGCTCTCCGATTTTTGGAACACAGGGCGGCATTGGCGATTTTGACACACAAGGAGTTTTTATGTACGACATTATAGTTATCGGCGGAGGCCCCGCGGGACTTACGGCCGCGATCTACGGACTGAGACTGGGCAAGACCGTTCTCGTCATTGAAAAAGAAAATTTCGGCGGACAGATGACTTTTTCGCCTAAAATAGAGAATTATCCGGGTTTTGTGAGTATTTCCGGAAGCGAGCTTGCGCAGAATATGGTCGAGCAGGCAGGCGCTCAGGGCGCGGAATTTGCGATGGAGGAAGTGACCGGAATTGAGCTGCTTGAAAACGGTGTCAAGAAGGTCATAACCGATTTTTCGAGCTATGAGGGAAAGACGGTGATCATTGCCGTCGGCGTGAGACACAGGCTCCTCAAAGTGCCCGGCGAGGAGGATTTTCTCGGCAACGGAATTTCGTTCTGCGCAATATGCGACGGTGCTTTTTATGAGGGCAAGGACGTTGCGGTCATTGGCGGCGGCAACAGCGCCCTTCAGGAGGCGGTTCTTCTGTCGAAAACTTCGCGCAAGGTCATAGTCGTTCAGAACCTTGACTTTTTGACGGGCGAGAAAAAGCTTGTCGAGATACTTGAGGCTGCACCCAACGTGGAAATTCTGCTCGGGTACGTTGTCGATCGCATCAACGGCGGCGATGTGCTGACGGGGCTTGACATCAAAAAGGTTGCAACAGGCGAGGTTGAGACGCTGAAGGTCGACGGAATCTTCACGGCAATAGGTCTCGAACCCGTAAACGGTCCTTTCACGGGTGTTGCCGAAACCGACAAGTGGGGCTACCTGAAGGCGGGCGAGGACGGTCTGACGCAGACCGAAGGCGTTTTTGTTGCCGGAGACTGCAGGACAAAGAAGGTCAGACAGGTCAGCGCGGCGTGCTCGGACGGCGCATGGTGCGCAATTGCCGCGTGCGATTTCATCGACAGGACGGCGGCAAACGGCTGAAACCTTAAAGACTTGTTTAAAACAGGCTGAAAAACAGTTTTACAAAGAGTAAACTCCTCAAACGGGTTTACTTTTTTGTATTATTATGTGATAATTTTCTGAGAGTCGTGACCGGAAGGCACAAATAAATCTAAACGGAGAGGAACGCCGCAATGTCGAAAGTAATAAAAGTGGTTATAGCTGTTGCGGTTTTTGCATTGGCGGTTTCTCTGCCTGGATGCCAAATCGAAACAGGCGTGCCCGAAAAGACGCCCGAGGTAAAGGTTTCGACACCTTCACCAACGACAGTTGCCGACAGTCCGACGCCGGGCGCCACGGACGATCCCGGGCTGACACCGACCGGCGACCCGACACCGCCAACGGAAACCGACATATTGCCGACAGAGACTCCGACCGAGACTCCCGAACCGACGCCCGAGATTACGGACTCACCGGAAGTGACACCGACGCCGACTCAAAAACCGACACCGACGCCTGTTCCGACTCCGACAGAGGTTCCCACACCGACGCCTACCCCGTCGCCAACGCCGACACCGACACCGACTCCCGGACCGACGCCGACGCCAAAGCCCGAGGGTGTTGACTTGCCGGAAATAGATATATAAACACTTAAAGGCTTCTCCGAATCCATTTTTTGTGTTGACATTCTTACAGAACAGGAGTAGACTGCCTGTAGGCAGATATCCAATTGCGAGGCCGCACGTTAGCTTAAACAAAAGATTTATATCGAACTGTTTTGAATTGAAAAATCTGAAAGGAGGGCAAGCATTGCCTTTTTAGTAACTTCTAAAGACTAAATTTAGGGAAAAACTTGATTTTTGAACTGTTTTGCGGGTGAGACCCGACTTGCTTAAATAGTCAAAAATCGCAGAAACAAAAAGCTAAGGAATCGAAAAAAAGACAAATTGATTTTTAACAAAGGTGTGAATCTGACTTAAAACGTATTTTGCGTAGGTAAGATTGAAAAGTAATGAAAGCTCTTCGTGCATTAGCCTTACGGCTTTGGCGGACAGAGCAATGTTGATAACCTGTCAGTGAAGTTTTGACAGATTACCGTATGCATTTGAACAGAAACCTATCTTTCAGCAAACGCGGTTATGCTGCATTTGATTATGCCGAGGCATGCAAAGAAGCAAAAAAGAAAGTTGGAAACATGGGGAAAATTACTATATTGCATACCGGTAATACGTTTATGTACAAAATAATAAGGAGACTTTTAACATGAAAAGAACAAATAAATATGCGGGTTTTTCACTACTTATTGTCGCATTCATCATGTGTTTATCCGCGTGTGCAGGCAAAAGAAAATCCATAATGATTGTCGATTTTACATCCTGCAGGGTCTTATCCTCTATAAAAATAGATGCACACATTGTTGATGATATAGAAACAAGAGAGGCTCCTGAAAGTTTTACAACAACCTTGGAGAACGAAACAATAACAGGAACTTATACTCACTCATACAAATCCCCATTTTATAACACGGATACCGACATCTATAGGGTAGCCGGAACAGATGGAAAAGAAATCGAGTTTAGTATAAATCGAAAAAACAAAAAACTGGTCGGATTTTATATTTTTTACCGCGAAGAATATGAAACAACAAACGAAAACAAGTCTTATGAAGAATGCTTTCAGATTGCAAAAAATAAACTTCAAGAATATGACGATGGTGACTATGTGCAAATATACAAGGAGAATCGTATGAAACCTGTGTATAATCCGTCGGCTGGTAACGTGTACTCCTTTTACTTTAACAAGCTAATAGGCGGAAAAGCCACAGATATTGTTGTTTTGATAGAGGTTAATACGGACGGAAAAGTGATGTTTGCGGATGCAAGCCGAATCTATGAGCTTAAGGATACCGATGCCCGAACGATTAATTCGTACGTGCAAAACGAGAATGCTCTTATTGACGAAATAAAGGAGCGATTGCTGTCGGAAACGTCTGATAAAAACAGAGAAGACTTGTCTTTTACTCTCTTAGAAAAAAAGTTCTGCAAATTAAAAGACGGAAAGATTGGTCTTCTGTGTGATGTTGAGGTGGCTTCTGATGAGAGCAATTACAAAGACTACGTACAAGTCTTAAAAGTAATTAATTAGGAAGAATCCCAGCCTGTTTAGTTAAAACATACAAGGAGGCAAACATGAAAAAAGAACTACTTACGGGATTACTGGCAATTACTATGTTGTCTATATTGTTATGCTCCTGCGGTGTAGCAAAAAAAGACAATTCCACACATGTTAAGGGATATTCCGGGGAGTATGATTACCTTGAGGAATCCGGCATGACCATTGACATTTCTAATTATACGGTAGAAAGGTATGGTGATTACGTAGAATTCATTAACAAGTACGGCCGTTCTGAATCTTTTATAAGCTATGACTCACTGAAACAGATTGGAAAATTCCGTAGTTTCATTGTGCTGTCAATTAATCCGGAAGACTTTTCAAAACTACATTACTCTTTCACTGATTCTTCAGGTTTTACCGTGAATCTTACAATCATAGATTTATCAAAGAGAGAGAGTTCTATAGAGCGGGTAGAATCATATCATCCGGAGCTTGAAGGCTTTGACAATTTAACCAATCTTCGCAGTCTTGGAAAAGACATTTCGGGCCATATAACAATTGAAGATGTTAAGTACTATTACGTTAAAGGAGATCTTTTATCGGTTAAATGGCAGAATAATAACCATGAGTTTATTTTGTCAGCTGATAGGTATTTATGTGACTATCCGAAGGATGTTTCAGACACATTTACGTCAACGTTGTTTGATCGAGAAACGTTTAAAAAGAGCATAGATTCACTTATGGAAGCCATTTGGGGCTGATGGTGCTTTCTATGAATTGACTGAAACAGAGTAGGTCACATTAATAATACAGCAGCGGCTCCTATGCGCAAATTGCGATGGGAGCCGTTTTCAGCTTTTTCACTCAAAGGATTTCTTAATTGCATCTGCGACGAGCGACGCGCACATTTTGGACGCCTCTTCAGTCAGGTGGATGTTGTCCTCGAGAATGTAGCGGTATATGTCCTTGGCGACAGGTGTATTAAGATCGTTGATCTTGATCCCGAGCGGCGCGAGAACGGAAGCTGCGGCATCGTTGAACGCGTGAATGTCTTCGTTGCTGTTGTACACGTTTTCGGGCCTCACAGGGGTTGTGAGGGAGAAAATCACATTGGGGCACAGCTCCAGGAGAAGCTTGCCGAGGCGCTCAATCTCTCTTTTGTATATATCGATTGGCGTGAATGTGCCTCCGTCCGAATGAATCCGGCAGAGATCCCAGTGACCGGCGTTGAAGTGAATCACGTCAGCGTCTTTGATGAAGTCGTGATATTCAAAGAGCATGCGCAGGGTGTATGACGTAAAACGGCAATTGTCTTCAGGCTGCCACACTTCGTAGCCATCGCCAAGAAAACCGGGTACGTATGAGCCGTAGCCCATAAGTCTGATTGAATCTCCAAGTAAAACAACTTTTTTCATAAGAACCTCCAATTGTCAGATTCAAAGGAATGATACCACAAAAAAGCGTGCTTAGGAAGAATGATTACGTAAAAATTGCGGAAATAGCCAAATTTATCAATACACTTTTCAGCGTGATAATGATATAATCCAAGGGATTGGCGTGTTATGGGTGCTGATATGCCAGTGACATGAGCCAAACACATTATGCGGCATCAAAAATCTGCAGAAAGAGAGTTACTTAACATGGCAGGCAGTGAAAAAATAATCAAGAGAATCGGTGTGCTTACGTCAGGCGGCGACGCACCCGGAATGAACGCGGCAATCAGGTCCGTTGTTCGTGCATGTTCATACTACGGAATCGAAGTTTACGGAATCAGACGCGGCTACAGGGGTCTCCTTGACGGCGACATGAAAGAGCTGAACGCGAGATCTGTTTCGGATATCATCTACCGCGGAGGAACCATCCTCCAGACGGCAAGGTGCCACACCTTCAGATCGCACGAGGGCATCGTACAGGGCAAGAAAATGGCCGAAGTTTTCGGACTTGACGCTCTGGTTGTCATTGGCGGTGACGGTTCGTTCAACGGCGCGCTGGAGATTTCGCGCGAGGGCCTGCCGGTAATCGGTATCCCCGGAACTATCGACAACGACATCGGCTGCACCGACTACACAATCGGTTTTGACACGGCCATGAACACCGTCAGAGACGCAATCGACAAGATCAAGGACACGGCTTCCTCGCACGAGCGCTGCAGCTTCGTTGAGGTTATGGGCAGAAATGCCGGCTACATTGCGATGAACTGTGCGATTGCGGGCGGCGCCGAGGTTTGCCTCATCCCCGAGAAGCCTTTCAACCTTGAGTCCGACGTTGTGAAAAAGATCATCGAGTGCAGAAACAGAGGCAAACACCACTACGTTGTCATCGTCGCGGAAGGCGTTGGCGGCACCATGGAACTCGCCAATGAAGTGAAAAAGATCACAGGCATCGAGACCACAGCCACGATTCTCGGACACATCCAGAGAGGCGGTTCGCCAACGGTTAAGGACAGGGTCGTTGCAGGCCTCATGGGCGTCAAAGCGGTGCAGTGCCTGAAGAACGGCGAAATCAACAAGCTCATTGCGTACAAAAACGAGGAGTGCATTGCGGTCGACATCGAGGAAGGGCTGAAGATGAAGAAGCAGCTCCACGACGATATGTTATTAGCTAATGAGATATTAAACATCTGAAAGCTGATTTTGGGCTCTTTACGCATTTTACCGAAAACAATTTGCAGGGTACTCTCACTGTCCCGGGTGGACATCAGTTCCTTCGTGAACAAAAAGGCCGATGGATTCAAAACTGCTTAACACACTTGAATTCAATATTGTGAGGGAGCGGCTTGCCGGCCTGACGTCATCGGAACTATCGGTCAGGCTTTGCGAGGAGCTTGTGCCTTTTACGGACATTGCGACCGTTTCGGAGAAGCTCAGGGAGACTGACGACGCGGTTGCGGTGATCATGCAGAAGGGCAGACCTCCCCTTGGCGGGCTCACGGACGTTGTGCCGTCGGTGAAAAGGGCCTGCGGCGGAAGCATGCTTTCGTTTACGGAACTGCTGTCGATTGCCGGGGTTCTGAAGGCTGCAAGGCGCACGATAAACCATTGCCGGGAGGGCGGCGGCACCGAAGAAACCGCCAATGTTATTGTCGCAAAAATAGGCTTTCTCGAAGAAGACTACCGCCTCGAGACGGACATTTACCGCTGCATCGTTTCAGAGGACGAGATGTCTGACGACGCGAGCCCGACACTTTCCGACATCAGGAAAAAAATCGCCAGGGAACAGGCCTCGATAAGGGACAAGCTGAACGATTTCATCCGCTCGTCAAAGTATTCAAAGACGATTCAGGACGACGTCATCACGGTCCGCGGCGACCGCTACTGCATACCGGTCAAGGCCGAGTACAGAAGCGAGTTTCCGGGCATAGTTCACGACATGTCGGGAAGCGGGCAGACACTTTTTATTGAGCCTGCGTCGGTCGTCGATTCGAACAACAAAATCAGAGAACTCAGAGTTAAAGAAAAACAGGAGATCGAGCGCATTACGCTGCTGCTCGGGGCCCTCTGCGCAGAAAAAGCGGACGTTATAATCAAGGACGTGAAACTCCTTGCCGAGATCGATTTTGCATTCGCCAAGGCGTCCCTCGGCCTTTCTATGAAGGCCCATAAACCGCAGATCAACGACAGGGGAATCATAAATATCGTCAAGGGGCGGCACCCCCTTATAGACCCCCGCAGGGTTGTACCGATTTCCGTATATATAGGCAAAAACTTCAAGACGCTCGTCATCACCGGACCGAACACGGGCGGCAAGACCGTAACGCTTAAGACGGTCGGACTTTTCACACTTATGGCGCAGGCGGGACTGCTCGTGCCGTGCGAGTCGACCTCGGAGCTTGCCGTGTTTAAAAACGTGTTTGCTGACATTGGCGATGAGCAGAGCATTGCCCAGAGCCTCAGTACGTTCTCGGCCCACATGAGCAACATTGTCAGGATTATGAAGGGCGCGGGAGACGATGCGCTGGTGCTTCTTGACGAGCTCGGAGCGGGAACGGATCCCACCGAGGGCGCGGCGCTTGCCATGGCGATTCTCGAGAGCCTCTACCAGATGGGGGCAACAACGCTTGCAACCACGCACTACAGCGAGCTCAAGGCTTTCACCGCGACGACGGAAGGTTTTGAAAATGCATGCTGCGAATTTGACGTGGAGACGCTGAGTCCGACTTACAGGCTTATGATCGGCGTGCCCGGCAAGAGCAACGCATTTGCGATTTCCGGAAAACTGGGGCTTGACGGCGCAATCATTGCGAGGGCGGGAGAGTTTCTGTCGAGCGAGGACGTGCGGTTCGAGGACATGCTGAGCGACATTGAAAAGAGGCGCGGCGAGATCGAAGAGGGCCACAGGAAGATCAGAGAGCTCACCGAGGAGGCCGACAGGCTGAGACGCGAGCTTGACGGTGAAAAGGCTCAGTTTGCCGAAAAAAAGGCCGAAATGGTCAAAAAAGCACGCGAGGAGGCTGCGGCGGTTGTTGCCGACGCCAAGAAAGAGTCCGACAGGATGCTTCAGGAGCTCAGAAAGCTGCTGCGCGACGCCGAGGAAGGGCGGAACAAGCTGCGCGACGCCGAGGCGATCGGCAGGGAATTCGGCAGGATGAGCGACGAGGCGGAAAACGCCAAGATCAAAACCGCAAGAAAACCGGTCTCGGGCGAGCAGGTTGAGCTTGACACGCCGCTGCTTCCGGGCCAGACGCTATACAGCGCGAGCATTGACGGCAAGGTGACAGTCCTTAAGCCTCAGGACAAAGACGGCAACGTCTCCGTGCAGGCGGGCATAATGAAGATGATGCTCCACGTATCCGACTTGAAGATTGCGGGGGAGGCGCCGGAGCCGCAGGACGACAAAAAGCGCAACAAACACGCATCAAACAAGAGCCTTGTCGAGAAGGCGCTCAACATCAAACCGGAGCTTGACGTGCGCGGATTTACTGCGAGCGAGGCGCTCTCCGTGACGGACAGGTACCTTGACGACGCGGTAGGTGCGAGGCTCGAAAACGTGACGATCATTCACGGCAAGGGCACGGGCGTGCTCAGAAAAGAAATCCACAACATGCTGAAGCGCGACCGCAGGGTGCGCGAGTTCCGCATTGGCGAGTTCGGCGAGGGAGACTTTGGCGTCACCGTTGTAAAACTTAAAATCTGACATAAGAAGAGGGAAAGCATGGACAATTCAATCGACAGGCTTCTTGCGACGGCGCAGGAAAAAAACAGCAGGGTGATATACAGGTTTTCGCCCGGCCTCTACATGTTCGCGGACAGGGATGAGGACCCGCAGAAAAACAGGCTCACCAAGCTCGCGGGATACTGCACAGACACACTGACGGGTATTGCCGCCAATGCGCCCGCCGTCATGTTCGACTTCTCCGCTTTCGCTTTTTACGGCGCCGAGGGTCTGCTCTCGCTGTCAATGCTCCTTAAAATAGCGAAAAACCTTGGCTATTTCGTGATTCTTGACGGCTGCTTTGCGGGCGACGGAGCCCTAAAAATGTGCGAGGCGTCATTCTATGCTGACGCCAATATCACAAGCCTCAAGCTTCCCGCAGACGCTGTCACGCTCTCACCGTATATCCCGGCCGAGGACATGAAGGCGATTGCGGTTCTCTGCCGCGAGGAGGACAAGGCGGCTTTTATATGCGCAAAGAGCAAAAAGCAAGCCGGCAAGGAGAGTTTCGAAAACATCAAAACCGACGGCGGTCTTAAGCTTTACGAGGCGGCCGTTGACGATGCAGGCGCGTTCGGTGAGTCGTACGTCGGCGAGAAGGGCTACAGCGTGCTCGGTTTCATGACCGCGCCGGTCGAAAAGAGTTCGGACCTGAGGGACCTTGACAGGTGGGGCATTGCGCTCGTGGACGCGCACCCGGATGACCTTGACAAGGCCGAAACGTACGGTTTCTTCTACCCGAAGGAGTGCGAGGGCGAGTTTGTCGTCATCACGGACACCGACATCGCCAATAAACTCGGCAGAGCTGACGGCAATTTCGGCGCTGAGTACGCAGTTCCGTTCTTCAAAGAATGTGTCGAAAAAGTCGAAAAATCAAGACTTGAAAAGAAATAAAGGCTTCGCAGTTTCTTCGAAAAACACTTATTGTTTCCCCGTGAAACGAGGAGGTTTTAATGGCCAAAGCGTCAAAAGGTATTTTCTTCTGCAAGGAATGCGGCTACGAATCAAACAACGGCTGGCTGGGCCAGTGTCCCGCGTGCAAAGCGTGGAACACTTTCGTCGAAGCGCCGGTCGACGCGCAGAAAGGCACGAAAAAGGGTGCCTCAGGGAGTGCCGCCGCTGTCTTTGCGGACGGGACAGGAGCCGAGGCAATTCTGCTGAAAAACGCCGAGGCGACGTGCAAGGAACGGTTTAAGACAGGCGTAAAAGAACTTGACAGGGTCCTTGGCGGCGGTCTCGTGAAGGGCTCGATAGTGCTCGTGTCCGGCGACCCCGGCATCGGCAAGTCAACCCTCATGCTCATGCTTTCCGGCAGCCTCGGGCAGAAGTATAAGGTGCTTTACGTGTCCGGCGAAGAGTCGGGCGAGCAGATCAAGCTGCGCGCGGACAGGCTTTCGGTGAACGCCGAGAAGCTCTACGTGCTTGCCGAGACCAACATGACAAGGGTCTACGAGCAGATGAAGGAGATTGAGCCCGATATACTCATTGTCGATTCGATACAGACAATGTGTGACGACAGCGTGCAGGGCACGGCGGGTTCGGTCTCGCAGGTCAGGGAAGTCACCGCTTCGCTGATGAAGATTTCAAAGTCAAAGGGCATCACGACGCTCGTTGTCGGCCACGTCACCAAGGACGGCTCGATCGCGGGTCCGAGGATACTTGAGCACATGGTTGACACGGTCCTCTATTTCGAGGGCGAGCGCCAGCTTTTCTACAGGATAATGAGGTGCGTGAAGAACAGGTTCGGATCCACCAATGAGATTGGCGTGTTCGAGATGACAGGCACGGGGCTCAAAGAGGTTCCGAATCCTTCGGGTGCGTTTCTTGAGGGAAGGCCGCAGAACGCGGCGGGTTCGGCTGTGGCGTGCGTGCTTGAGGGCACAAGACCTATGCTTGTCGAGGTGCAGGCGCTGATCAGCGGTGCGAACCCCGGCAATGCACGCAGGATGAGCACCGGCGTTGATTACAACAGACTTTCGATGCTCATAGCGATACTGGAGAAGAGACTGGGCCTTTCCATCGTCAACTGCGACGCGTATGTGAATGTCATTGGCGGTATGAAGATCGATGAACCGGCGGCGGACCTTGCCGTCATCAGCGCAATCATCTCGTCGGTCACGAACACACCGCTTCCGTCGGACTGCGTTTTTTTCGGAGAAGTAGGTCTTACGGGCGAGGTCAGGGCGGTCACCCACGCGGACAAGAGGCTCGGCGAAATCCTGAGGCTCGGCTTCAAAAAGTGCTACATGCCCCTTGCGAACAGGCAGGCGGTCGCGGCAATCGAAAAGAGCGAGCTCGAAAAGGAGTTCCCGGCAGAAATCCGGTACATCGGAAACATCAGGGAACTGAAAAAATAAGGCGTGAAGAGCTTAAAACCGTCAATGAAACAGGCAGCGGAAACCATGAATCTCCGCTGCCTGAATTTTTCTGAAAATGCGTTAAAACAGTTCGTCTGGGAAACCGTTATCTGATGATGATTGTGGTGGAAATATATGATTCTACGTATTCGTGTTCACCCGTGTCTTTGTTGTTCATGAAATCTTCGTAAGTGTACTCGACGTACGGGATGCCGTTCAGTTTTGCGTCAAGGTCTACGCCGACTTCAAAATAGAAAAATCTTCCGAGGTAATATTCACCTTCGCCGTAGTTGTAGGCATCATCAATACCGTCCAAGGAGAACACGCCTTCCGCAATCCACCCGGAACTATCCTCTTTTTCCCGGTAAACAAAATCTCCTACTACAACGTTAGAAGCTATTTTAAAGTTTTCGTCATACTCATAATAGTCCATACGGGAGGGAGTATCTCTCTCCATGAAATACCAGCGGTAGAGACGGTCTTTGTCCTTTCCGAATTTGAAAGAGACTGCATCTTTCCATCCGTAAGCTAAGCCTGTTTCGTTATCTATGAAACGGGTATAGCTGTCGACAGGATCGGTTACATCCGCGTAGACGTAAATCAGACCGTTGTCGATTGACGCAAACGTTATTTCAGCGCAGATTCCGTCGCCGTCAACGCTCGGAATAAGGAACGCAGCGCCCTTGTCGTAGGCATCGTCGCGGATGCCGTCAACTGTTATCACGGTAGGTTCGTCGTAATTAAGCCATGTGATCACAGGTATGTTGTTTCCGTTTACATCATGGTATTTAAAGTCAATCACGTTGCCCATGGGGTCGCGCGTTTCCACGGTTGTAACTTTAAGGGCCGGATAATACACGGAATCTGTTGTTGTTCCGTCATCGTTAAAGATGTACTCATCGATCTTTCCGTCAGGGTAAACGGTTGTCTCACTCAATACAGAGTAATAATCCCTGTAGACCTTGGTTACAACCGCACCGCCCTCCAGGGTACTTACGCTTGTTTTAGAGACAAAGTCGCCGTTCTCATCGCAGAACGTCTCTGTGGTTTCGTATTGACTGATTGTTTTACTGTAAACGGTTTTAGTTGAATCACCGATTACTGCATACTTCGTGACCTGAGTTGTGCTGCCCTCGGTAACTTCCTCCGTATATCCGGTAAAGTTTCCGCTGCCGTCGTATTCAAACGTGGAGGTACGGATAAGAGAAATTTCATTGCCTTCCGCGTCGGAATCCCAATGAGAGTTAATGAATTCACTTTTCTCGAGAAGACCGTCTTCGTTGTATGTATAGGTTGTGGTTGAAGTGTCTTTCGTAGTTCCGATCTCTTTGAGAAGGAAGGCTTTTGCATTGGCGTCGTCAAGCAGTATCTCGTAATCGAAGCGCAGATAATTTGCTCCTTCCCCGTCTACAGCCGTATAGCCTTCTTCGGTGAACGCAGCGTTTATCTTGGGCACCATGTCGGGATTGTGCTCCGCATAGACGTTTATGAACGCTTCCTTGACAATGTCATCGGAGGCAGAATATACGAACCTGACTGAATTCAAATTTACGTGAATTGTGTTTTCCTCTATAACGGTATAGGTGCCGCACAGTATGTTGGTACTTGTGAGCGACCCGGTGCCCTCAAATCCCGGAATGTCATCCGAAGTGACGGACCTGACCATTTCTTCAATCAGCTCAGCGGTGCCGTCGGGATAAATGACAACACTGTTATTGGAGGTTTCTTCGCCGGCGTAGACGGAATCTCTCGGGTCTATAATGCCAACTTTATATACTTTTTTGCCTGAAACATCGTCCGGGTTTGACGTTGGGGCCGAGGTAGCTTTGGGTGACGCATTGGCGGGTGTTTTGTTGTCGGAACCGCACGCGGCAAGGGCAAAGATAACAATCACGGCAAGCATCATAACTGCGAGTGTCTCAAAAAATAAATGCTTCTTTTTCATGATGAGTCCTTTCTTGTGGTAATATAGGGATAAACGCATTGTATCACAGCGCCGCGGAAATGGAAAACGTTTCTTTGATTTACGGCTTAAAACGGCTGCTGATTTACCGAACCTTATTTACCGAAACCGCCAATGAATCAAAAAGCCGGGCGCCTCATCCGAAGCTGCCCGGCCGGGTTAAAACTTATTCGGATATGCTTAGGCGTCTTTGCTCTTTATAAGCGGCAGGCGCCTGATATGCTTCCCCGCATAGTGCGCGATGGCCATCAGCGCGGGTGTGAGAATGATCGCAACCGAGAACTCAATCAGGAAGTTGATGCCGACAAGGCCCGTGATCGCGTAAACGAGCACGTTCGAGCCGCCCGCCCATGCCGAGAGAGTCGACCTGAAGAACAGGAGCATGAAGATGAGGAACACACCCGTGTTGCAGAGGGGCGCCAGAATCGACGAAATGTAGAACGCCGAACGCTCGGTTTTGAGCAGGTAGTGAAGCCCAACGAGAAGGCCGCCGGCAATGATCGCAAAAAGCGCCGTAAGACCGATGCGGGCACCCATGCCCATTCCCGAGAAGCCGTTGGTGACACCGACACCGCCAAGGAATATGAACACGCCCGCAGTCATGTACGAGACCGCCGCGGAGGCGTTTTTGTGTTTGCTGAAAAAGCTGTACGAGACCGCCGGAACGAAGCCCGCGAGAGCGCCCTTAAGCAGGCACACAACCCATGCGAGCACGGGGTTTGCCGCGAAGACCATCTGGCCGCCGGGATCCTTGCCGGTAACGGAAAGAATCGACACGATAAGACCGAACACGAGACCCAGAAAGAGACCCGGTGCGGGACCGAGAACGACTGCTCCGACAACTATCGGGAAAAGCGTAAGTGTGATTGAGAACGGACCGACCGGAATGCCTCCGACGATCTGAAGAACCACTACGAGAGCCGCAAGAATTGCGGTAGTGACATAAACAAGAAGACGATTGTGTTTCATTTTTCACTCCTAACTTATGCTCCGTAAACGGATGCAATGCCTGAAATGTTGCGGACCGTCGAAAACGCCAATGCGTCCTGCAGCGCCTCTGAAAGGCTGCCGCGGACAGGCATCTTTAATGCCCGCAGGGTCTTTCCGACCCGCGGCAAAGTATAAACCAGGGGCGCCGAAAAATCAAACGCGAGCCCTCAAAAACCGCCGAATCGGCCCCGAAAACGCTCAAAACAAGGCAAAAATGAATAAAAATGCCTCAAAAACGCTGAAAAATCAAAAAACCGCCCGAGAAAAAGGCGGTTTTTTAAAGCTTAAGCTGAAACGGATTTAAGCTATTTTACATTCTTTTTGTAGAGGAGCAGGAGGCCCTGAAGCTGCAGGTGGGGGTTGTGGAGAACCTTTCTGCTGACGTGGCGGGAGATGACGTCGGAGACGCCGCCGGTGATGACGACGAAGGCCTCCTCACCGAGCTCGCGCTCGAAGCGGGCAATCATGCCGTCAAGCATTGCCGCGTTGCCGTAGACGATTCCCGACTGCATCGATTCGACCGTGTTGGTGCCGATCGGCTTGGCGGGCGCCTCGATTGAAATCTGCGTGAGCTGTGCGGCGCCCTGGGTCAGAGCGTTGAGGGCGGTGCGCACACCGGGCATGATTGCCACGCCGAGTATGTTTTTGTCCCTGTCAACGGCTGTCATTGTCGTTGCCGTGCCCATGTCGATGACTATGAGCGGCTTTTGGTAGAGCGACACGGCAGCGACGCAGTCCGTTAAAACGTCGGCGCCGAGCGTCGAAGGGTTGTCGATGCGTATGTTGAGGCCTGTCTTGATGCCCGGCGCCACTATAAACGGCGGCTTGCCGGAGAGAAGCTCAACGGCGCGGCTCATTGACTGCGTGAGGGCCGGAACGACCGATGACATTGCCGCGCCGTCGATCCTGCTCCTGTCGATGCCGCGGATCGCAAAAATCTCGCTGACCATGACCGCAAGCTCGTCGGACGTCATGCTTATATCGGTCGAAATGCGCGACGTGAAGAGGAGTTCGTCGCCTTCGAACACGCCGAGAACGATATTGCTGTTGCCGATGTCAATTGTTAAAATCATAATCTCACCTTTTTCCAAATTTCAAACCGGTTCAGTAAAGCGCCGCTTCCCTGAATTTCTGAATCTTACCGTCGCCTATACCGAGACCGTCTCGCACGAAGCCCTCGATCGAGCCGTACTGTTCCGTGATCCCGCCAATAAAAGACTCCATGTAGCGGCGCCTTGCGACGAAGCAGTCCATAAGTTTTCTCGCGACCTGCTTTGAGCGGGTTTTGCGGAGAAGCATTTTGTAATACTTTTTCGCCTCGCCCATGACAAATTTGTTCGTCAGCAGGTAGTCGCGCATTATTCTCTCATATTTTACGCCGAGCTCTGTAAGAATGAGCAGCGATACGATGCCCGTGCGGTCCTTGCCGGCAGAGCAGTGGTAGATCGTGGCTCTGCCTTCCGTTGCATTGGCGATAACCGTGCGCATGACCGTTGAAAGGCCCGCGACAGGCTCCTCCGAGTGTCCCATCATCTTGTAGATACCGGCAAGGTCCGGAATGACGCGCATGTATTCCTCGTTGCTGCTGCAGTTTTCCGCAATCTCCTCGAGCGTCGAACCTCTCTCCCTTGTAAGACCGGCGGTTTTTGCGCTGAAAAGCGGAACTTTGAGGTATTCGCTGCCCGGAATCAGCCTGTCCGGAAGGTCAAGCTGCTCAACGTCCGAGCGCATGTCGATAACGCTTTTGGGGCAATATTTTTCGAGCACGCCGATATCAAAGTC
>DBWH01000006.1:0-46492 GCA_002308595.1 Mageeibacillus sp. UBA1243
GGCGTTGACATGAGCACGCCGGAGCCGGTTTCGAGCGGTCTGAAGCTTTTCGGTGAGCTTATTGAAGAGATGGAAAAAATAACGGGATAAAATGAAACGCGCGGCAGGTTCTTTCAACATTCCTGCCGCGCAATTTATAAACTTATTTCAGGCGAAGGGTTCTTCGCTTATTTTTTTATCAGCCTTGCCCTTATGAGCTTAGAGCCGTGGGCGGGCACGCCTGTTACGAATATATCCTCGAACTCGCCGAGGCTCTTCATCTCCCAGAGGTCAAACAGCTTAAGCTTGACGCTCGTTGAGCGGTTGAGGCCTATGTCAGTGAAGCTTACGGGGAAGCCGACTTCGTTGTCCGACATATTGAAATAGCCAAGGACAATGTCGCCGTTCTCCATGTGTCTCACCCAGACGTCTGCGTTGTCGGGTCTTCCGGTGAGGAGGTACGGCTGGCGGTATGCTGCGTCCTGGTTTACGGCAATGACAGCCTTGTTCTGCAGTATTGCCTTGGTTTCCGGAGTCTGGTTTCTGATGTCGCTGCCGATCATGAGAGGCGAGCCGAAGAATGCCCAGATTGAGAAGTGTGTGCGGTACTCTTCAAGCGTGCAGAAGTTCTCGCGGCCGACGTGTCCCTTGCCGCCCATGCCGACGATGAGCATATCCATGTCGTTGAAGCAGCCCTGGCCGTTGTACTCGTATATATTCTTCTGGATGTTGTAGATGTCGCGGATTGAGCTGAAGCAGTCCACGATGTCGCCCGTTGAACGCCAGAGGTGCGAGCCTGTCGATTTGATCCATCTGTGGGTTTCGTCTGCGCCCCAGCTGCAGGCTGAGAGGACGATGTCGCGGCCGCAATTGGCGAGTGCGAGACCCATTCTTCTGTAGAGCTTGGCGCCGTCCTCGGACTGAGGCTTGTAGCAGTAGTCAAGCTTGAGGTAGTCGATGCCCCACTCGGCAAACGTTTCGGCGTCAATGAATTCGTACTCAAAAGAAGCCGGGTAGCCTGCGCAGGTGTAGTTGCCGACACAGGAGTAGATGCCGAACTTGAGGCCCTTTGAGTGGACGTAGTCGGCAAGCGCTTTCATACCGTTCGGGAACTTGACGTGGTCGGGCACGAGGCGGCCTTTTTCGTCGCGCTTCAGTTCTGACCAGCAGTCGTCGATTACGAGATAATCGTAGCCGCAGTCAAGATAACCATCGTCAACCATCCTGTCGGCAATCTCTTTGATGAGATTCTCGTCAATGTTATTGGCGAATGTGTTCCATGAGTTCCATCCCATTGGCGGTTTTGTTACTATCATACTGTTACCTCCATATTTAGTTTATATAAATCACTTTTTATTTCCGAATAAACCCCGCAGGATTTCGTTGATGCCGGTCCTCATTGCGCCTGAAAGAGCGTTGGTGGCTGCCCTCTCGGCGATCTTGCCGGTCGAAATCTTTTTGCCGCCCGTGACGGAGCGGACAATGTTTGTGCTGACGCTTCTTGAAACCGACGACGATGCGCTCTTGACGGCTGTATTGGCGGATTTGCTGAGCGTCTTTACGACCTTGTTTTGCGCTGCCGTGTTTGACTTTTTGGTATTGGCGGCAGTCTTTTTGGTCTCCTGAGCCTTTTTGGCTTTTTCTTCCTTAGCCTTCTCCTGCTGCTGAAGTTCCTCTTCCTGCTGACGCATGAGCTCCTCGCGCGCTGCCATTATGATCTCGTAGGCTGACTCGCGGTCAATCGGCTCCCTGTACTTTTCGTCCATCTCGTCATTTCTGATGCACTCCTCGACAAGTTCCTCGGGCGCCGTACCCATAAAGCTCTGCGGAGGAAGAATGCGGACGATTTCAGCCATATCGGGCGCTCCTTTTGCATCAAGGAAGCTCACAACAGCCTCGCCAACGCCAAGGTTCATAATCGCCTCTTCGGTGTTGAATTTCGGGTTGGACCTGAACGCCCATGCCGCAGCTTTAATTGTCTTCTGCTCCGCGGGTGTGTATGCGCGAAGTCCGTGCTGAATCTTGTTCGAGAGCTGCGCAAGAACCTCGTCAGGAATGTCCGACGGGCTCTGTGTGACGAAGTACACGCCAACGCCTTTCGACCTGATAAGCTTAACGACCTGAACTATCTTTCTGACAAGAGCCTTGGGTGCGTCGCTGAAGAGAAGATGCGCCTCGTCAAAGAAGAAAACAATCTTCGGTTTTTCAAGGTCGCCGACCTCCGGGAGGCGCTCAAACAGTGTCGAAAGCATCCAGAGAAGGAACGTCGCGTAAACCTTCGGGCTGTTTATGAGCCTTGAACTTGAAAGTATGTTCATGTAGCCGCGGCCGTCTTTGTCGGTCTTCAGCCAGTCGTTTATGTCAAGGTCAGCCTCTCCGAAAACGTGCTCTGCGCCCTCTTCAGAGAAGTTAAGAAGCGCTCTCTGAATGGCGCCAATGCTTGCCGTGGAAACGAGGCCGTACTCGTTTGAAAACTCTTTTCTGTTGTCGCCGACGTACTGGACCATCGCCTTGAGGTCCTTAAAATCAATGAGCTCAAGGCCCTGCTCGTCGGCAACCTTAAACACTACCGTAAGCACGCCCGCCTGCACGTCGTTAAGTTCGAGCAGTCTTGCAAGCAGCTGCGGCCCCATGTCTGTGACGGTCATTCTGACCGGAATGCCCTTTTCTCCGAAAATATCCCAGAATCTAACGGGGTAGGATTTGTACTCCCAGTTTTCGATTTCAAAACTTTTGATGCGCTTCTGCATTGATTCCGAATCCTTGCCGGGAACGATCATGCCGGAAAGGTCACCCTTGACGTCGGCAAAGAAGACGGGCACGCCTGAGTCCGAGAATGACTCGGAAAGCACCTTGAGCGTGGTGGTCTTGCCGGTACCGGAAGCGCCGGAGATTATGCCGTGCCTGTTGGCCATCTTGGGAAGGAGGAAAACCCTTCTGTCCTCGGAAAGTCCGATCCAGTTCTTTTCGTAAATGTACATTCTGAAATCTCCCCTTAGTTAAGATTCAAAAAAATCTTCGTAAACCGCCAATGCGCCGGAAGCCGCCGAAACCTTCGGCGGCCGCCGATGCAAAAGACTCTTTATTTGCTCTTTAAAGCCGAAAGCATGTTTCCGAGAGCGATTCTCGTCTCCGTGAACAGCTCCGCATCGTGGTTCCAGTCTGTAAGAGATGTTGCGAGCGATCTGATTATGAGGTTTACCTTCTCCTCGCCGAGCTCTTTTTTCAGCATTGTCAGGTACTCAAAGTCCTCGATACCGTCTCTTACGATTTCAAGTCTCAGGCAGCCGACAGGTCCGTCGATACCGTAAGGCTTGCCGCAGTATATGAGGACACCGTTGCCGTATGACTTAACCGTGCCGTTTACGACCTCATATTTCGGGTCGATACCGTAGTTGTTCTCCTTGAACGCCCACTCGTTGCACATATAGTAGAGGAAGCCGTCAATGTTAAAAAGCTTCTGCAGCCAGAAAAGCTCTCTTGAGCCCACGCCCTCGCAGTTGATGAGAACAGTTGCCTCGGGTCCGTTCGGAACTCTCGTGACGTACCACCAGACCTCGTCTCCGCCCTCCTGCTCTTTCTTCATTCTCTCCGGGAACTCGCCAAGCTTTTTCTCTATAAGAGGCGTCATGTATATGTACGTTTTCGGGTTGCTGAGGTAGTCCTTCCAGGTGCTGAAGAAGAAGTTGTGCGGGCACCAGACGTTGACGTATTCCTTGACGTACTCAAAGTAGTCGACCGATCCGTCGCCGGCAAGGTCCTCGGTATAATGCATCGGGATGATCATCTTGTATCCCGGGAAGTTCTTTTTAAGTATCTCGCCGTTTCTGTTGACGTTGTCGAGCATGCCCGTGTTGAGCGGCTCGTCAACGGGATAGAAGTAAGACTTTTCGAGCCATTCGGCCTTCTGCGAAAGGTATGAGTAGGCGGCGGTCACATTGGCGTCATTGAGGTCTGTCTTCCAGCCGAGTGCCTGAAAAGCCGTGACTCTCGGATTGTTGAGGTAGGAGATAACCCTGTCGTCGCCGAACTGTCCGTCGTTTGTGTTGTAAGGGATGTTGTACGAGCAGACCCTGTTTTCAAGCAGGTAGTCGTAGTACTTCCGGTAGAGGATGCCGCCGTCGCCCTCGTAGAGTTCGTGGTAGGCGTAAACGTTGAACCAGGAAAGATCCATGAGCGTTTTGCAGGAAGTTGCCTCGGGAAGCTCGAAATTCCAAACGTACGTGAAAATCTCGGCTGTCTTTACGACATCGCCAAGGCCGTTCTTCACGTTGACAGTCGCCTTGTAAAGGCCCTCTTTCGAATCCGCCTTCGTGCCTGTTTTTATGACGAAAGATTTGCTCTTGTTCTTTGAAACGTTAAAACTTCCGGAAAGCGGGGGCAGCGGGTCAATGACGTTCTCGCCCTCGACTTCAAAATATGTGCCCTCAAAAACGTCCGCGGGAAGTTTTGCCGAGCCGTCCTCGCTTACAAACTCGGAGACCTCGAGCGTGAGACCTTCGCGGGTTTCCTTGGCGGTAAGTATGAGCTGGCATGCCTCGAGTTCGTTCTTTGCAAGGTACATGCAGTAAGTGTCGGTGCCTGAAGCGCTGATGTCCTCCTCGGCGGTGCGCGTGAAGGAGTGGTTGAACTTCATGATGAGCGAAGAATCCTCGTTCGGAGCCTTAACGGGTTTGTAAGAGGTGTAGACGGCGGGAGCCGACGACCTGTAGTCTTTAAGGAGCTTGTCAAGTTCCTTCTGCTCGGCGGCGGTGAAAGCCTTGCCGGAAGCAGTCTTCTTCATGTAGGAGAGAGCGTCTTTTTCGGTCTTTAAGAAGATCATCTCGCCGACGCAGCACGCCTCGCCTTTTGTGGTTGCGGTCTTTTCAAAGTCGAACCTGAAGAAAGAGTAGTCGCCCTGAAGTTCAGAAGCGCTGAAGTCAAAGAGAACGTAGCACCAGTCGTCCGACGTGTTGTCGTAGTAGGAGCAACGGTAGAGATTTGCGTCCGGGAAGAGGTTCCCGTTCACGTTGGCGAAAAGATAGAACGAGTTGTCGTTGCAGTTTTTCGACTTAATCTTGAGAACGACGAACGGATATTCCGTGGAATTTATGTTCTTCCGGCCGGTGAGCGTCAGGTACTGCTGAAAATTGAAGGCGCAGTAAGGGTCCGACGCGTATTCGACGTTGGTGGTAAACCAGGGTGAACTGCCGGTGCCGGAGCCGTTGTACGAGATTTCGCATTCATTGGCGAGGAAGAGTGTAGATTCAAGAGCACTTTTGTTGTTGAGACTGACTTTTATCGCGCCCGAAGCGTTGTTGCAGCCTGTGAAAAGGCAGATGACCATTGATAAAGTGAGTAGTAAAGCAACAGCTTTTTTCATATGTGACCCCCAATTGAGTGTTGGAAGAACCGTCTTTCGGCCCTGCAGTTTCATGTAACAGTTAGGGACTTAAGTTATTTCAAATTCTTCGATACATTTTACTACTTGGAGCGCTTCCGTGTCAACCGAAAGTGCCCTTGAGGAAGAGGCCTTCCCGCCTGCCGCAAATGCGCTCTTAGCCCTCTAAACCATCCGTTTAACAATCCTTCCGCACCCACACACGCCAATGTTTTTGTCCTATTTTTAGCAGACTCCACTCCCGGTAGAGTCGCATCCTCCGTCAGTGGAATCGGTATCTAATAATCTTCAAAGCGGTTTCTAATGTAATTCGGTTGTTCTTCCGGCCGATATATGGCAAGATGGACGTGTCAGGTGAAAGCCTTGGCGGCAATTCATTTCGGGAAAGGAACGAAGTTATGACAAAGCTCTCGATATTCGGCGATTCAATACTTAAGGGCGTTATGTTTAACGGAAACGGCCCGAAAAGGTACAGTCTCTACGAAGGCTCGCTCTGCGAAAGGCTCAGGTCCGAAGGGATTGAGGCAGAGAACCGCTCGAGGATGGGCTACACAGTGATTGACGGCGCAAAGGACATTGACGAGTACATCGCCAATGCAAAACCCGGCAGCATCCTTCTTGAGTACGGCGGAAACGATTCCATGTACCGCTGGAAGGAGATTTCGGAGTCGCCCTCAAAGGTTCACGGCAGAGTCATTGACATCAAAAACTTCACCGAGACGTACGCCTCGATCATCAAAAAGCTTCTTGCAAACGGGTTTGACGTGACGCTTACGACGATCATTCCGATTGACCCCGAGAGGTATATAAACCACGTCTCCGGCAAGCTCTCGTACGAAAATATCATGAAGTGGCTCGGTAATCCCGACAGGCTCACGCGCATGCACGACCAGTACAACGAAGCGATTATTAAACTCGCCAATAAGTACGGCTGCGGCCTCATCGATCTAAGGTCAGCTTTCGAAAACCAGGCCGGCGGAAATCAGCTTCTCTGCGTTGACGGCATCCATCCGACGCTTCTCGGCCACAAAAAAATAGAACAGGCAGTTGCGGACTTCTTCTCGTCAAAAGCCGCACTCCCCGTCTGAAATAACCGGTTTATGTGAAAAGCTGCGTCAGGCTTAAAAAAAATTCCCTGACGCAGCTTTCTTTTTATTCTTCAAGCAGCCTGTTTAAAGCCTCCTGCTTTCTTCTTATTATCTCATCGAGGCTTACAAGGTACTCGTCAACGCTCTTCGTGTTAAAGAACCGCCCGATAAAGCTTCCGCCGTCCTTGACAATCTTTGTGACAGCTCCCGCGCCGCAGGCTATGACTGTCTTGTCCTCCTCCATAATATGTATGTTGTAAGGGCTTTCAAAGCCTTTGCGGCAGTAGCTCACGTTTTCGTTGTTTCCGACGCAGTTTTTCTGCCTGTAGAGGTAGTAGGGAGACATGTTCATCGCCTTGGCGGCTTTCGCGCCGATGTCGCACATCTTTTCAGTGTCCGAGACCGCGACCTGTTTTTTCATGTCGTCGTCCTTTGAGAGCCTTGAAGCGCGCTTCAGTGCAAGCGCATGAACCGTAAGCCCCGAAGGTCCGAGCTTTTCAATCTCGTCCATTGTGTGCAAAAAGTCGGAAGGAGTCTCACCCGGAAGGCCGGCAATGACGTCCATGTTTATGTTCTCAAAGCCAATCTCCTTAGCAAGTTTATATGCCGCAACAGTTTCGGCGCTCGTGTGGCGTCTTCCTATTGTCTCGAGCGTCCTGTCGTTCATCGTCTGCGGGTTGATGCTTATCCTTGTAACGCCGCGGCTTTTTATCGCCGATAACTTTTCGCGCGTCACCGTGTCAGGCCGCCCCGCCTCAACGCTGAACTCGTCAAGGCTTCCTATATCAAAGTTTCTCCCTAAAATATCTAGAATCCTGCCAAGCTGCCCCGCTGATATCGACGTAGGGGTGCCGCCGCCGATGTAAATGTCGGTGACTTTTTTGCCCTTAAGCCTTGGCGATACGAACTCGATTTCCTTTTCGAGAACGTCAATGTAGCTGTCAATCCGCTTCTGATAGCGGCTTATGGGGCTTGAGCCGAACGTGCAGTAGGAGCAGATTGTCGGGCAGAACGGTATCGAAACGTAAAAGCTGATCTCGTCCTCCGACGGGCCTATGAATTTCTTCTGATTTTTGAAGGTGTCAAAACAAAGCTCAGTCTTTTTATCGGTGACAAAAAAGAAGTCCCTAAAATGCGCCCTCGCCTCGTCTTCCGTAAGGCCCGCTTCAAAAAGCTTGTGAAGAACCTTTACCGGGCGAACGCCTGTGAGCACGCCCCAGGGCGACTTATATCCGTAAATATCCGACAAAATCTTATATAAGTACCTCTTGAGAAGGTTCCTGTCGTTTGAAAGCCCGGTGTGCGCGGCGTATACGCTGTCCTCAGTGACCGCCGACCGTCTTGCGTCAGAGACATATATTTTAATCTCGCGGGGCGCTGTATTTGCGTCAGAAAGCCTCAGAACGCTGTCCGGCGCTTCTTCGCTGCCGCCAAGGTCACTCTCCGGGTGCAGTTCAGGCATCCCGTAAATGTGCGCAAAAACCTGCATTGCTTCGTAGTAATGCATCGGCGTGTATTCCTCGCGGCAGTAAAAGTCAAGTTTCATGGAAAAATGCGGCAGTTTCAGAAAAAGTAAAGCTCATCGCCAATGGTGCTCGGCCGTCCGTGGCCCGGAAGTATCGTGACGTCATCGCCAAGGTGCGAAAGGCGCTCAAGCGACTCGTTCAGTATCTTCATGCTTCCGCCCTTAAAGTCCGTTCTTCCGACGCCTCCGTCCGCAAAAATAGTGTCGCCCGTAAAGATGAACTTTTCGGGTTCGTTATAGAGGCATATGCATCCCGGTGTGTGACCGGGCGTGTGAAGCACCTTGAATTTAACGTCTGCGTCAGCCCCTTTGAGAACGATCTCGTCGCCCTCGTCAACAGTCTTTTCGCACGCGGGGAACGTTCTCGGGTCTTCGAAAAGGTCTGATACATTGGCGTCAATGTCAGTCAGGGTGTCGTTTTCGAGCCTGTGGCATATGGTCAAAGCATCAGGAAAAGCTTTCTTCAGAGCTTCAAGCGAGGTGACGTGGTCGTAGTGGCCGTGCGTTAGAACAATGAAGTCAAGGTTCGCGTTCTTTTTGGCAAGAATGTTCTTTAAAGCTTCAACGTCGCAGCTTGCATCCACGAGCATGGCGCTGAAAGTGCCGTCAGCCTTGGGGCTGTCATTTATGTATAAAAACGTGTTTGATGGTTCAACGCAGCATCTTGCGATCATGGTGTCAGTCCTTTATGCTAAATCCGAAATTCTTCAGAAAGTCTTTTTTGAGTCAAGAAGTATCGTGAACGGGCCGTCGTTTATGATTTTAACCTTCATATCCGCCCTGAAGATGCCTCTTCCGACTTTGATGTCATATGGCTTGCAGAGCTTTTCAACGCACTCGACGAGCTTTAAATAGATGCTCTCAGCGTCCTGCGGAGCGGCAGCTTCAGTAAAAGAAGGCCTCTTTCCGTGCCTCACGTCGCCCATCAGAGTAAACTGGCTTATAAGTATAATGCCGCACTGCCTTCCTGCCTTAACTATATCTGGCATCGAAAGGTTTGTCTTTCCCTCGCTGTCCTCAAAAATTCTCAGATTGACGAGCTTCTCGGCAATGTATTCGCAGTCTTTGTCGCCGTCGTCATTGCCGATACCGACAAGTACGTTGAGCCCTTCCCCGATTTCGGAAACGAGCTTCCCGCCGACCTCTACAGACGATTCAAGCACGCGCTGAACAACGCATCTCATAGCACTTTCTCCGTTTGACTTTGATATATTGGTTATTTCACCGGGCGGATGACCTTGCTCACAGTGTCGATGCTCTCGAGCTTCCTTATGAGCATGTCAAGCTGCTGCCTGTCGGTGATTTCCACGCACACGTCAATGTTCTGGTAATTGTCCTTGTTGTTTCTGGAGCTGAAGGATGTCATCTTGATGGCCATCTCGTTGATCGCATTGGCGACTTTGACAAGTGTCTGGCCGTCGTCGATAGCTTCGACCTTAATCTCGGCGGTGTGTTTTGCCGAAACAGGGTACTCCATTGCCCATCTCACGGGGATCATTCGGCCCGCGTCAGCCGCTGCCATCGCCTTGACGTTGGGGCAGTCTGATCTGTGGACCGAGACGCCGCTCGTTCTTGTGGTGTAGCCAACGATCATGTCGCCGGGCACAGGGTTGCAGCACCTTGCGATTTTAACCAGGCAGTTGGCCATGTCCTGCACTATGACGCCGTTGTCGGAGACGCTTTCGTGAAGGGGCTTCACCTTTGAGTCACGCAGGGTCTTCACGTTCATGGGCTCTGCGGCGGCAGCGGTTGAAAGCTTGCGTTTTGCGTCGATATCCTTAAGTCTCGTTATGATTTTCAGAGCGGTGATATCGCCAAAGCCCAGGCTGTTCAGCATATCGTCAAGATTTCTGAAGTTGCTCCTCTTCAGGAACTCGCCAAGGGTCTCCTGGTCCTCAAACAGATCCTGGTATGTGACGCCCTGACGCTTGAGCTCTCTTTCCAGCATTATTCTGCCAAGCTCGATATTCTCGTCCCTGCGCTCCTTTTTGAACCATTGGCGGAGTTTTGACCTCGCCTCAGGACTCTTTACGATTTTAAGCCAGTCGCGGCTCGGAGCCCTGTTGGGAGCGTTTGACGTGATGATATCAATCTTGTCGCCCGTCTTCAGCGTGTAGTTGAGCGGCTTGAGCTCGCCGTTTACCTTGGCGCCAACCATGCGGTTTCCGATGTCGCTGTGGATGCAGTACGCAAAGTCGATCGGCGTTGAGCCCTGCGGGAGGACCTTTACATCGCCCTTTGGCGTGTACACGAACACCTCGTCCGTGTAGAGGTTCATCTTGAAGGCCTCCATGAACTCGTCCGGCGAATCCATGTCCTTCTGGCTCTCGTAAAGAGCCCTCACCCACTCGTAGTTTTTCTCCTCTTCTTTGGAGACGTCGCTCTTGGTGCCCTCTTTATACCGCCAATGCGCCGCGATACCCATCTCGGCCATCGCGTGCATCTCGTGCGTCCTTATCTGCACCTCAAAAGGCGTGCCGTCCTTGGCCATAACAGTCGTGTGAATCGACCTGTAACCGTTCGGCTTCGGGCGCGAGATGTAGTCCTTGAACCTGTCGTCAACGATATTGAACATGTGGTGGATAATACCCAGAACCGTGTAACACTGAGCCTCCGTGTCCACAATGACCCTTATCGCCAATAAGTCATAAATCTGGTCGAGCCTCTTCTGGCGGTTCTCCATCTTGCGCTTGATGCTATAGATGTGCTTCGGCCTGCCGTCAATGTCAGCGCCGTTAATACCGCTCTCCTCGAGCGCCGCCCTCACGAGGTTTATGATGTTCTCGATAAACTCTTCGCGGTTTTTTCGCGTCATGTTGAGCTGCTGGGCAATCTCGTCGTAGCCGATGGGATCGAGGTACTTGAAGGAAAGGTCCTCAAGCTCCCACTTTATCTTGCTCATACCGAAGCGGTGGGCCAGAGGAGCATATATTTCAAGGGTCTCCCGGGCCTTTTTCATCTGCTGGTCGGTATTCATGTACTGAAGGGTGCGCATATTGTGAAGACGGTCCACAAGCTTGATAACGACGACTCTCGGGTCCTCGGCAATGTGCATGACCATCTTTCTGAGGTTTTCGGCCTGCTGTTCTTCCTTGGTGATACCGCCGATTTTTTTCAGCTTCGTGACACCGTCAACGAGCGCCGCGATGGTTGAACCGAACTCTGCCTGAACGTCGTCAATCGTAAGAGATGTATCCTCGACAACGTCGTGAAGCATTCCCGCGGCAATAGCGTCAGGCGCCGCGTGCATCTCGGCAAGCATAAGAGCCACCTCGATCGGGTGGTCAATGAAGGGCTCGCCGGACTTTCTCTTCTGTCCGCGGTGCATCGTATTGGCGACTTCGTAGGCGTGCATGATCTTGCCTACGTTGGACTTCGGGTAGTTGTCCTTGGCGATTTTCATAATCTTGCGAACCTTGGCAAGATTCGCCTCCTCGCTGTAGTCCTCGCTCACGGGCGTGTTTAAGGCAGTGTCCGCCTTTATGTCGTCCTTCTGTATTTCATTCTCGTTCATGTTTTCAATAGTCTCGTCCATATCACTCATACCTCGTTCCTATAGCATCGAACGTCCTCGAGCTCGAGAGGTCTTTTTTCTCGTGTATTTCCGGAAAATAATACATTCCGGTCTTCTCTCTTCCGACAACGCCAAGCTCCGTAAACACCGAAAGCGCATACTTCAGCTTGAACCACGTGAAGAGTGAGGCAGCGTCACCGCCTTTCTTCATCGCCTCGCGTTTTACACCGGCAACGTCCCTGAACGAAAACGTACCGCCAATGCCTTTCAGCGTCCTGAAGATCAGGTTGAGGTCCTCTTTTGTTATGTGGAACGCCCTGAAAAGGTCAAAATCAATCCTCTCAAGCCGCTCTCCGTAAGTTTCATTCAAAAGCCTGTCGTCCGCGATTCCTCCGCAGTCGCCCTCAATAATATCAAGGACTGTCATCTGCGCTGTCCTCTTTCCGTTGAACTCGTTGACGCCAAGCGTATAAACAACCGCAGCAGGCTTTACGCACGTCAGCATATCACCGTATTTGAGGTCCTTGAAGTTTACGCCCGTCGCATAACAGCCGCCTCTGAATCTGAAATTGAAGCGGATCACCTTGCCGGTGTCGCCCGGTCTTGACACGTCAAGACTCTCAATGTCCCCCGTGACGAAAACAGGCTGCCTGTTGCCCTCGCCGAAAGGCTCAAGCGTTTTAAGGCTTTCCGCGGTCTTAAGCGTGATGCACTCGGGCGGCAGATAAAGTATAGCCTCGGAGGTTTTAACCGCAGGCGTCTTTTGACTCATGGCACCCGCAATTTCCGAAACTCTCCTCACGAGCTCGCCAAGGTTCTTCTCATAAATACTGAACCCGCACGCATTCTCGTGGCCGCCGAACTTGAGGAAAAGATCGCCGCACTCTTTAAGAGCCTGCACGACGCTTATCCTTCCGGCGCCTCTTACGGATGCTCTCAGGACAACGTCGCCGCCCCCGTCCCCGTGCTCTTCAGTGAGAACGCAGACGTTCTTGTCGAATCTTTCGCAGAGCTTGCCCGCAAGCACTCCTATGATTCCCTCGATCCACTCAGAGTCTTTCACAAAAAGAAACTCGTCCTTGGGATCGTTTACAATGTATTTCGACGGATTTGCCTCAAAATCGGCTGTAATCCGCTCTACTTCCGATTTTCGGAGGTCGCTGAGCTTTATAATGCTGTAAAGCAGCGGCAGCGCCTCTTTTTCGCTCTCAGCAAGGAGCAGTCTCACCGCGTCTGCCGCCTCGCCCATCCTGCCCGCAGCGTTCAGCACAGGCACGACGTAGAACGAAACAAACTCGGCGTTTATCTCATCGGCGCGTTTTTTCCCTTTTCTGTCGGAAATGAGCACGTTCAGCCCCGGGAACATGGTGTCCTCAATCATTTCTGCACCGAGCTTCACTATCGACCTGTTTTCGCCCTGCATCTCCATGATGTCGCCGACGGTTGCAATCGCCGCAAGCGGCAGGTAGTTTTCGATGCCGTCAATTCCGACCGCAATCGAAAGCGCCTCGCACAGCTTGTAGGCAACGACGCATCCGCAGACGTTTTTGGCGGGATAAAGCGAGTCTTCCCTTGCGGGGTTCATATTGGCGATACTGTTTGGGAGCTCTTTTGTGACCTCGTGGTGGTCGGTGACGATGACGTCAATGCCGCGGCTGTCGCAGTAGTCGATCTCCGCATTGGCGGAAATGCCGTTGTCGACAGTTATGATGAGCGTGACGCCCATCGAAGCAAGCTCGTCAATCACCGAAACCGAAAGCCCGTAGCCCTCTTTTCTCTCCGGAACACGCCAAATCACGTTGCACTCAAGAGACTTCTTCAGGAAATCGTACATGAGAGCCGTTGCGCACACACCGTCGCAGTCGTAGTCGCCGAACACGGCAACCCTCTCACCCGTATCAACAGCGTCAAGTATCCTGTCAACCGCCGCGTCAACGTCCGGCATGAGCATGCAGTCGTTCAGCCTGTGCGCGCCGAGGTCGGTAAAGCCCTCGGGATCTTCGGGGCAGACCGCTTTTGCAAGCGCAGAAGATACGTCAAAAGCACCGGGTCTTTCCGAAAGCCCGGCCTTGTCGTTATATTTCGCTGAAATTCTCCAGATGTCAGAAAACATAACTTCGGTACCCCTTGGCGGTTTTTGAGTGATTTTCAGCCGTTTCACAACCTATTGCGAAATTCGTGAAAAATTCGCGCAAAAATGCAGTTTAGATTATACCAAATGACCCACCCGGTTTCAATTGTCACTTGGAGCAGAAAAGGGACGTTCCTAAACGCCCTTTGTAAACACGCCAATGCTCATGACAAAAGGAAAAGACCTGAAACCGGTTATAGCTCAGGTCTTCGTCCCAATTCGTTTTTGCAAAAGAATCAATACTTGCGCTTTCTGGCAGCTTCAGCTTTCTTCTTGCGCTTTACGCTCGGCTTCTCATAATGTTCTCTTTTTCTGCTTTCAGCGAGAACACCGGAGCGAACAGTCTCTTTCTTGAACCTCTTCAAGAGACTCTCGTCTGATTCGTTTTCTCTGCGTCTGATTACTGACATTTCTATTCCCCTCCCTCCGGTGATGACTATCTATCGGAGCGGGCCCTTGCGGGCTTCGCGTTGAGTCGTGTTTACAAACTCGATAAGCAGTATAACAAATAATAAAAAAGCCGTCAACTGTTTTTTTGCGGTATGTTACAAAACATATTATATTGGCCACGCGTGATTTCCGGCGGATTAGTATTAGTTTAAAACAGTTTCAAGGATTGGCGTCAGCATTTTAAAGCTGAAATCGCCGATTTTTTCTTGATTTAGCAAAATAAACATATTATAATAATCGGTGGGCCGAAAACGCCCTTTTCTATTTCAAAAATCGGAGGTATTTTATGTCCGGACATTCAAAATGGGCTAACATTAAGAGAAAAAAAGGCGCAGCAGACGCCGCCAGAGCGAAGATTTTCACACGCATCGGTAAAGAGATACAGATCGCCGTAAGAGACGGCGGGCCCAATCCTGATAACAACAGCAAACTGAAGGACGTTATCGCCAAGGCAAAAGCAAACAACATGCCCAACGACAACATCCAGCGCTCCATCAAAAAAGCTTCCGGCGAAGGCGGCGGCGACAACATCGAGGAGATCAGGTACGAAGGTTACGGCCCGGGCGGAGTTGCCATCATGGTTGACGTCGTTACCGACAACCGCAACAGAACCGCATCCGAAGTCAGACACGTATTTGACAAGCACGGCGGAAACCTCGGAAACAACGGCTGTGTCGCATTCATGTTCGACAGAAAAGGCGTCATCCTCATTGAAAACGACGGCGACATCGACGAAGAGACCCTCATGATGGACGTTCTCGAAGCAGGCGCCGAGGACTTCAACCCCACCGAGGAAGTTTTCGAGATTACAACAGACCCCGCAGCATTCTCCGCTGTCAGCGAGGCTCTCGAAGGCAAAGGCTACGTTCTTGCCGAAGCTGAGATCAAGATGGTTCCTCAGACCACCACTCACCTCGACGACGAGAAGCAGATTGAACAGATCGGAAAGCTTCTTGACGGTCTTGACGAGAACGATGACGTAATCGACGTATTCCACAGCTGGGATGAGGAAGAATAATTCTTTACCGCTGATATAATAGGATGAAACCGCGCAGACTTAAGATAGAAGGCCTGCGCGGTTTTGTTTACTCTAAAATTTCATCAAAAAACCTCGCCGTCAAAAGCGAGGTCTTTTTGATGGAGCCTCTAATCAGATTCGAACTGATGACCTCATCCTTACCATGGATGCGCTCTACCTACTGAGCTATGGAGGCAAATATTGGAGCGGGTAAGGGGAATCGAACCCCCATGGTCAGCTTGGGAAGCTGATGTTCTGCCACTGAACTATACCCGCAGTGGTTTGATTTTACCGCGGCTGGTGTTTCAGCGCGGATTAGAGTATACCATATTGAAATTGCCAATGCAAGAGGTTTTTGAATGAGTTTTTGAAGGACATTGGCGTGCTTTTGTGGTATAATCGTAAATGTCACAGCAGGGCCGCCCTTGATACGGCCGCAGTTTACTCTAAAATCGAAGTTTTTGGAAAACAAGGAGAATAACATGAAAGATCTTTGCGTGAAATCTGTTCTTGCAGGGCTTCTCATAGGCTTTGCGGGAGTTTTGTACCTTCAGGCGGTCGTGCTCATCCCGGACAAAACCGCGGGAGTCATTGCCGGCGCCGTTCTTTTCAGCCTCGGCCTCCTCTCGGTCATAGTCTTCAAAACAAACCTTTTTACCGGAAAAGTAGGCTATATCAACTCGTTCAAAACGTTTTGGCAGGGGCTCATAATGCTGGCTCTCAATCTGCTTGCCGCGTTCGCGCTCGGCCTTCTCTTCAAGCTCTGCATCGGCGAGTCAGGCGCACTTGTCTCAAGATTTGCCAAAGACTGGTACAGGATTTTATTTGACAGCGTCATCTGCGGCATGTGCGTTTTCCTTTCGGTCGACCTTTACAGAAGGACCTCAAACATATTCACGATCATTCTTCCGGTTGTCGCGTTTATACTGACCGGCGGCGAGCACTGCATCGCTTTTGCGTTCTACATCGGCTCAGCACCGTTTACAAACCTTCCCGAGTCGCTTCTTAAGCTTCTCATCATGATCATCGGCAACAGCGCCGGCGCCCTCCTCCTCAGGCTCCTCAGCTACCACCTTATCGACAAGCCGAAGGAATCAGCCTGAAAGCGCCCGGTAAATAACGCAAGCGGGAGCCTGCTTCGGTTCCCGCTTTTTTTGTACCTATGTAACTCTGCCGCCAATGCATCACGACGTGTAGCTTGTGATCTTGAGTCCGTTTAGGAAGTGCTTGTTGTCCTCTGTCTTGGCGATGTTGTTTATAACCGCTTCGGTGATGTCCTTGGCGTTGTTGACGTTTGAGAACGACCTTCTCAGCGCGTAAATCTTGTCGAGTGCGTTCCTCGGAAGGAGGAGTTCCTCTTTTCTCGTGCCTGAGAGCGTGATGTCGATGCTCGGGAAGATCCTTCTTTCGGCAAGCGAGCGGTCAAGGTGAAGCTCCATGTTGCCGGTGCCCTTGAATTCCTCGTAGATTACATCGTCAAGTCGGCTGCCCGTGTCGACAAGGGCCGTCGCTATAATCGTGAGGCTTCCGCCACCCTTAATGTTTCTTGCTGCGCCGAAGAACTTCTTCGGTTTGTAAAGAGCCGCGGGATCGAGACCGCCGGAGAGCGACCTTCCCGAAGGGGTGACCTCCTGGTTGTAGGCTCTTGCAAGTCTTGTGATACTGTCCATGAGGATGACAACGTCCTCGCCCATCTCGACAAGGCGCTCCGCATGCTCAAGGCAGAACTCCGACACGGCAATGTGACGCGACGTCATTTCGTCGAACGTCGATGCAACCACCATCGCCTGTACAGACTCTTTGATGTCCGTGACTTCCTCGGGGCGCTCGTCAATGAGAAGCATGATGAGGTGAACGTCGGGATAGTTGCGGATGAGCGCATTGGCGATAGTCTTGAGGAGGACCGTCTTACCTGCTTTCGGAGGCGAAACGATGAGTCCGCGCTGGCCTTTACCGATCGGTGAGAACAGGTCAATGATTCTCGTCGCGTACTCATCCCTCGTTGTCTCAAGCACGAGCTGCTCGTCGGGGTACGTGGGAGTGAGGCTTTCAAACGTGGGTCTTTGGCCTACGTTTTCGGAAATTATCCCGTTGATTTCAAGCACGCATGTGAGCGCGAACTGTGCGTTGAACTCCTTTGACTGGGCCCTTGCCTTGCCGGTAATCATGTCGCCGGTTCTGAGCTGGTGGCGCCTGATGAGGGGCGGTGCAACGAAAATGTCCTTGGCGCCCGGGTAGAGAGTTTCGGCTCTTAAAAAGCCGTAGCCGTTCTGGTTGATTTCAAGAATTCCGTAGCAGTCAAACTCCTTCTCCTCTTCAGGTCTGGGAGCGGGCTCGCGAGCCTCGGTCTCAACGTTTTCCGGAGGAAACTCGTCGCGTTCAAGTGCCCTTGCCGATTCGTCCCTGGGAATTTCCCTGAAAGAAGGTCTCGGCGGGAATTCGTCGTTAAGCTCCATCTGGCGTTCCTGGAGAGTCTTCGGGAACTCAACCTCGCGGCGAACGAACTGTTCGGAAGTTCTCTGCTTTTCGGCCATCATCCTCTGGCTCGCAACGTATTCGCGGTCAAGGAGGTATCTTCTGTCAATCTGAGACCTCTGATCGAACGGTCTCTGCTGAGCCATGCGCTGCTGGGCAGGCGTCATGCGTTTATCCGTAAACTGCTGACTGCCGTACTGGCCGTAACCGGGTTTGCGGTCGTAGCCTTGCGTGAAATCACGGCTGAATGCCTGGTCTGCTTTCTGAGGCGTCCTGTAGGTCGGTCTGAAGGCGGGTATTGTCGCCCTCTTTGACGTATCTCTCGGCGTATCCGCAGGCTTCTGCTCTTCCTGAGCGGGAGCAGGCGTTACAGCGGAAACAGGGGGAATATTTACAACTCCCTGGGGCCTTCTGCCGCGCCTTACTTTCGGCTTCTCGGGTTCAGAGGCTTCGCTGCTTATTTCTTCTGCAACTGCGATTTTTTTCTTGTTAACGGATCCCTTCGGCCTTCCGCGCTTTTTCTTTTCGCCCTCGGGCGCAGGTGCTGCACCGGACGTTGCTGCGTCAGAAGGAGCGGTGTCAGCGGGCTGCGTGCCCTGTTCCGGCGTGCCTGCGGAAAGCAAAGCTTCCAAAACCTCTCCTTTTTTCATTGCGGCTGCGTCGATTCCGATGGCGGATGCAATTGCCCTCAGATCTTTGACAGACATTTTTTTCAAATCGTCTTCTGATTTCATTTTAAAATTTTACTCCTTTAATTCTCGGGTTTTCTTTTTTAGTTCTCGGGATTTAAGTTTTTTTGATTTGCGCAGCGCATTGGCGATTTCATGCCGCCAATATCCTCGCCGCGTTTTTTGAGATTTTGGAAACGCTTTTTGAAAGACTTGATAAATAATAACCGGCTTTATTTACTGTACTATATTGAAACGATGAAAATGTTTTTTCCGGCAGTGCCCCGGACCCTTGACAGGGCCCGGGGACTTGGTTATTAATTATTGTTCTTCTTCGCTGTAGAGCGTTATCAGTTTCTGGAGGTGAGCGTAACGTTCTGTCGAATTCTCTTCTGCTTCTGCGAAGAGTTTCTCTGCTCTGTCGGGGAATTCCCTTGTGAGTCTTGAGTAACGCGCCTCGTTCATAATGAACTCTCTGTAGCTTGCGGAAGCTTCCTTGGAATCTACGCTGAACGGATTCTTCTTCTGAGCCTTGAGCGCAGGGTTGAATCTGAAGAGGTTCCAGTATCCGCAGTCAACTGCTTTCTTCATCTCAGCCTGGCAGTTTGTCATGCCGCCCTTGATCGAGTGCATCTCGCAGGGAGCGTAGCCGATGATGAGTGAAGGTCCGTGGTAAGCTTCAGCTTCTGTGATAGCTTTGATTGTCTGGTTCATATCTGCGCCCATAGCGATCTGTGCGACGTAGATGTAGCCGTAAGACATTGCGATCTCGGCAAGGGACTTCTTAGCGATGGCCTTACCTGCAGCAGCGAACTGTGCAACCTGACCGATTTGCGAAGCCTTTGAAGCCTGGCCGCCTGTATTTGAGTAAACCTCGGTATCGAATACCATGATGTTTACGTCTTCACCGGAAGCGAGCACGTGGTCGACACCGCCAAAGCCAATGTCATAAGCCCATCCGTCGCCGCCGAAGATCCAGACTGACTTCTTGGAGAGGTAATCCTTCTCGGCAAGAATCTCTTTTGCTCTGTCGCATCCGCATGCTTCGAGAGCAGCAACCATCTCTTTTGTTGCGGCTGCGTTTGCATTGCCGTCTTCGAGAGTGTTGAGGTATCTGTCAACCGCGATCTTAACGTCCTCTTTCTCTGCAACTTCGCGGAGGGCTCTTACCTTGGCGATAAGTCTCTCGCGGATTGCTTTCTGACCGAGGTACATTCCGAGACCGTGCTCAGCGTTGTCTTCGAACAGTGAGTTAGCCCATGCAGGACCCTTGCCCTCTGCTGTAGTCGTGTAAGGCGATGTAGCTGCGGGGCCGCCCCAGATGGAGGAGCATCCTGTTGCATTGGAGATATACATTCTGTCGCCAAAGAGCTGAGTGATGAGTCTTGCGTAGGATGTCTCTGCGCAGCCTGCACATGAGCCGGAGAATTCAAGCAGCGGCTTCTTGAACTGGCTGGAGATAACGTTTGTTCCGCAAATTTCGGGTTTCTCCGCAACTTTTGCCACGCAGTAGTCGAACACTTTCTGCTGGTCGATAGCGGTCTCCATCGGAACCATCTTGAGCGACTTGGTCGGGCAGACGCCAATGCAGACGCCGCATCCCATACAGTCGAGCGGTGAAACGGCAAGAGTGTAAGTGTAATCTGTCTTCACAACCGGCTTCGGAGCCTTCTTGAGGTTTTCGGGAGCGCCTGCGAGTTCTTCAGCATTGAGTGCGAACGGTCTGATAGTTGCGTGCGGGCAGACAAATGCGCATCTGTTGCACTTTGCACATGTCTCTGCTGTCCACTCGGGAACCATAACGGCAACGCCTCTCTTCTCGAAAGCGGAAGCGCCCTGGCAGAACGTACCGTCTGCATAATCGTTGAAAGCGGATACCGGGAGGCTGTCGCCGTCCATTCTCGAAACGGGATCGAGAACTTCGGCAACCATCTTCTCAAGAGCCGTGCTCTCGTCAGCTGTCTTCTTGGAATTGTCGGGAACGATCTTCTTCCAGTCTGCGGGAACTCTGACCTTCTTGAAAGCCGTAACACCGGCGTCAATAGCCTTGTAGTTCATGTCTACAATGTCCTGGCCCTTCTTCGAGTAGGACTTGTAAGCTGCCTTCTTCATGTAGTCAACCGCTTCCTCGATAGGCATTACGTTTGCGAGTGCGAAGAATGAAGCCTGGAGAATGGTGTTGGTGCGCTTGCCCATACCGATCTTTCTCGCGAGGTCAATGGCGTTAACCGTGTAGAGGCGGATCTTGTTCTTTGCGATGTATGCTTTAGCGTCATCGGAGAGATGATGCTCGAGTTCTTTTGCTGTCCACTGACAGTTGATGAGGAACACACCGCCGGGCTTAACGTCGTTTACCATCTTGTAACCCTTGGTTACGTATGAAGGGTTGTGGCATGCGACGAAGTCAGCCTTGTTGATGTAGTAAGGACTCTTAATCGGCTTATCGCCAAAGCGCAGGTGGGAGATTGTCACGCCGCCCGTCTTCTTTGAGTCATACTGGAAGTAAGCCTGAACGTACTTGTCTGTGTGGTCGCCGATGATCTTGATCGAGTTCTTGTTGGCACCGACCGTTCCGTCACCGCCAAGGCCCCAGAACTTGCACTCGATCGTGCCTGCAGCTGCTGTGTTCGGAGCAGCCTTCTCGGGGAGTGAGAGGTAAGTAACGTCGTCGTTGATACCAATTGTGAAGTGCTTCTTCGGAGCTTTCTTTGCGAGTTCTTCATAAACTGCGAAGATGCTGGAAGGCGGAGTGTCTTTTGAACCGAGACCGTAGCGGCCGCCGATGACAGTTGCTTTTCTGCCCTGTGCTTCGAGAGCTGCGACAACGTCGAGGTAAAGAGGTTCGCCGAGAGCGCCGGGCTCTTTTGTTCTGTCGAGAACTGCAATTTTCTTTGCTGTTGCGGGGATGGCTTCAACAAGCTTCTCTGCGGAGAAAGGACGGTAGAGACGAACTTTAACGAGTCCGACTTTCTTTCCTTTAGCTGTGAGGTAGTCGATGACTTCTTCGGCAACGTCGCAGATGGAACCCATTGCGATGATGACCTTGTCGGCATCGGGAGCTCCGTAGTAGTTGAAGAGCTTGTAGTCTGTGCCGAGCTTGGCGTTAATCTTACCCATGTACTCTTCAACGATTCCGGGAACCGCATCGTAGTACTTGTTGCAGGCTTCTCTGTGCTGGAAGAAGATGTCTCCGTTTTCGTGAGAACCGCGCATTACGGGGTGCTCAGGATTGAGAGCTCTCTTGCGGAACGCTTCAACTGCGTCCATGTCGCACATTTCTTTGAGGTCGTCATAATTCCAGACGTCGATTTTCTGAATTTCGTGTGAAGTGCGGAATCCGTCGAAGAAGTTGAGGAACGGAACTCTGCCCTTGATAGCCGCGAGGTGAGCAACAGGAGCGAGGTCCATTACTTCCTGCGGGTTGGTCTCTGCGAGCATTGCGAAGCCGGTCTGGCGGCATGCATATACGTCAGAGTGGTCGCCGAAAATGTTGAGAGCGTGTGACGCTACGCATCTTGCGGAGACGTGGAAGACTGCCGGAAGAAGTTCGCCGGCAATTTTATACATGTTGGGTATCATCAGGAGAAGACCCTGGGACGCTGTATATGTCGTAGTGAGAGCACCGGATCCGAGGGAGCCGTGTACTGTACCGGCGGCACCGGCTTCAGACTGCATCTCGATTACTTTAACATTGCTGCCAAAAATGTTTTTCAAACCCTGAGCCGACCATTGATCAACGTAGTCTGCCATCGGGCTTGAAGGTGTAATCGGATAAATTCCGGCAACTTCCGTAAACGCATAAGAGACATGCGCGGCGGCTTGGTTACCGTCCATCGATTTCTTTTCTCTTGCCATAAAAGTGATAACCTCCTTAAGGTTTATATCCTAACGAAGTATAAAACTTCGAGTGAAATTTGTCAACCGAAAACGAGCCTCTAAAGCCTTGAAAACTCCTGTTTTTTTTCGATTGTTTTTCCTAAATTATCCGCTTTCCGTCCGCCGCGGTTTCGACAATCTGCTTCATCTTCCTGCTCACCGCAGAACCGCTCAGCTGAGGTGTCAAAAGCGCCCCGAGTTCGGTGTGCGTGGCCTCCGGATTGGCGATTCTGAAACCGGCAATATCCCGCAGATCATCGGAAAGAGAGTAAAACGCCCCGCTCTTCTTGAGGGCCTGTATCGCGGAAAGTTCGCGCTCCGCGCAGCGCCTCACCTTGTCGATATTGGCAAGGTCACAGTTCATGACCCTGTTGACGTTGTTTGAGACCTCGCGGTCTGTCTTGGCGACCTGAAACTTTATCGCCTCGCCCGCGGCTCCCGTCACCGTGAGAAAGTCGCTCACGCCCTCGGCGCTCTTTATGTAGCAGACGAACCTGTTTCTGCGCTTCGAAACGCCGCTCCTTATCGAGAACGACTCAAGAAGCTTTTTGCAGCAGTTCCCGCTCTCCTCGCTGTCAAAATAAATTTCGATGTAGCACTTCGGATTGTCGGGTGAAGAAACGGTACCGCCAACGGAAAACATTGCCCTCAGCGCGGCCGCCCTGCAGCAGTCGTCCTTAAGATGTCTGTCAAGCTCCGGAATACCGAAACCGCCAAGCTCATCATAAAGCTCTCTGAGATAAAACGGTCTTATGCCCGTGAGGTAAAAATCATCCTTTCCGGAAGCACCTGAGGGCGAAAGATCGATGCCTGTCTGAGGAATATCTATCACGGCTTTGGCGCACATTTCGGGGCTGAGAAGCTTGAACGCGATGAACCTTATGCGCGAGAAGACGTCCTCGTTTTTTACGTAAGCTACCGTGTTTTCGTCAATCGCCTTAAGCTCTTTCAGACTGTCCTTACCGCAGACCGCCGCAGAAAGCACGAAGAGCTCCGTGAGCCTGCAGCATCTCTTTTTGAGGTCTGACCAGAGTAGTATTTTTCTGACGTTTTCGGTGTATGACATCGGCGGTGTTTACGTTGCGGTTTATCGTTACAGTTTATCGTTACAGCTTCCCGTTAAAGTTTTATTCCAGAACCGTGAGCTCGTGCATAGCCCTCGTCGCGGCAGTGTAGAACATGTTTGTGCCTAATTTTGCGTCGCTTTCGACCATGCTGCCGCCGACGTTGAGGAGGAGCACGGAGTCAAACTCGAGGCCCTTTGCGAGGTAGACCGGCATGAACGAAATCTTTCCGCGCGGAAGGTCCGCCGGGATATCGGCAAGCTCAAGAAGCCTCTTGCTCTCGGAGTTTGAAGCGGTCACGACGCAGCACCTTGCATAGTCGGACCCGGCGGCTTTTTTGAGCCACTTGTTAAGTTCGAGGACTGTATTGGCGTCAGTGTCGCCCTCCGCGGAGGAAACGTTAATCACAACCGGCTCGGAGCCGTCTCTCACGCAGGAAATTTCGTTCTGTCTGCCGGTTCTTGCCTTGGCGAATTCGGAAATCTGCTTCGTGGATCGGTAGTTGACGTTGAGCTCGTACTTTTTGAAGTTCTTGCCCTTGAAGGTCGTTTTGATGAGCTCGGCGTAGTCGTCGGAGTTTGCGAAAACGTTCTGGGCAATGTCGCCCGCAAAGAGCATGTTCGCCCTGTCGTAGCGCTCCTTGATGATGGAAAGCATGACCGGTGAGAGGTCCTGGGCCTCGTCGCAGAACAGGTAGAAGACATTGGCGTCTTCGGAAGGATCACTGATCTTCAGCGAGAGATATGCGACCGCGACCGCATCCTCGAACGTGAGAACCGGTGTGTTGTAATCGTCGAATTTTGCGATAATATCGGCAAATTCAGGCCCGAGGCTCCCGGCGAAGCCCTTGTCGGTGTAAAGGCCCCTGTAAATGGCCTCCTCCGTGGTCGACTGGACCATAGCCTCAATGGACGAACGAATCTGTTTGATGGCTTCCTCGTCGAGAATGTGGTTTTTGGTGATGATGATATCGCCAAGGGAATTCAGCCTTGAAGCGACAGGAAGACCCGAAAGCTCCACGTTGAAAAGGAAGTCGAGGTCCTCTGACCTTATCTTGTACTCCTTGGCGCCGCCCGAATCGCCTGTCTGGTAGATGATATCGGCAGCTTTGAAGCAGTGCGACTCGTAGTATACGATGTACTTGTTGAGAAGGTCGAGGAACCTTGCGCTGTTCTTGAACTTTACGGCTTCAACGAGCTTTCCGTCCTCATCGGCAAGCATTCTCTCAATTGAGTTTTCACGCTCGGAATACTTGATGCAGCCGTCGAGGATGTCCCTTATAAACTGCTCCTGCGTCATCGAGACGACGTTGTCCTCGCCAAGGTCCGGAAGTATGTGCGAAATGTATGCTGAGAACGAGCTGTTCGGCGAGAGCACGACAATGTCGCGGCCCGCGATGCGGTCCCTCAACGAATACATGATGTAAGCAATCTTGTGCATCGCGACGGAAGACTTTCCGCTGCCTGCGCATCCGGCAATGACATGCACGCCGTCAATCATGTCTCTTATAATCTTGTTCTGGTCCTTCTGGAGCGACGAGGCGATGACTTTCAGCCTGTCAGACGCGTTCTCGGCAAGAATCTCCCTCAGGAACTCGTCGTCAGACGGCATGTTTATATTCTGCGCCGTTGTCAGCACGCCGTCGGTCCAGCCGAAGCGCCTTTTCTGAGTAAGAAGACCCTTCTTTTCGCCTACCTTGGCGGTATAGCTCGCCTCTCCGGGCTCGCTCTCGTAATAAAGAGAACTCACCGGGGCGCGCCAGTCGATGATGACGGGAAGGTAGTCGTTGAACAGAGAATAGATGCCTATGTAGTACACCTTTTCCCTGCCGCTGTCGTTAAAGATAACCTTTCCGAAGTAAGGCGCCGCGAGCTGTTTTGAAAGCTTTCTCAGGTTCTGCTGAGACTTGTCGTATTTGGTGAGGTTTGAGTGTTCGAACTGGAGCCAGTCGTTTCTCTCGTCTGCGTGCATTTCGCGGAAGAAGTCGATAAAGTACTGCCTGTCGCGGAGCACGTCCTCTTTCTGGGAATCGATCGTCTCGGCCATCGATTTCATCTGGCTGAGTATGACGGACACGATTTCCTCTGAATGAGAAACTTCCGAATCAAATTCCTCTTTTGTAAGTCTTGTTTTCTCGGACATATAATTCTCCCTCCGAAGTCAAGCCCCGGTTATAACGAGCCTGCCGTCTTCCGCATTGACAAATACAGTCTTCACGCCGTCAAGCTCTCCTTTGAGCGTCTTCTCGGCAAGGTCATCCTCAATGTTCTTCTGGATATACCTTCTGAGCGGTCTCGCTCCGTATTCTTCTTCGTAGCCGTTCTTAACGATAAGGTCAATAGCCTCATCCGAAACGGAAAGCTTCATTCCGTGGCTCTCACATTGCGCGTTAACTTCTGAAAGCATGAGTTTCGTGATTGAAACGAGCGAGTCGTGCGAGAGAGAGTCAAACAGCACAATCTCATCGATTCTGTTGAGAAACTCGGGTCTGAAGACCTTCTTAAGAGCATTCTCGGCGGCTTTCTGGGCATCGCCAACGGCATCATTGGCGCCGAATCCGAGCGACACGCCGTTCTGCTTTCCGTACGCATTGGTGGTAAGAATGATGACAGTGTTTTCAAAGTTCACCACCCTGCCCTGGCTGTCCGTGAGCCTTCCGTCATCGAGTATCTGGAGGAGCATGTTGAAAACGTCGGGATGCGCCTTTTCGATCTCGTCAAAGAGGATAACTGAGTACGGATGTCTGCGGACTTTTTCGGTGAGCTGGCCCGCCTCGTCATATCCGACGTATCCGGGAGGTGCTCCGATAAGTTTTGCTACGGTGTGCTTTTCCATGTACTCCGACATGTCGAGTCTGATCATGGACTCAGTCGTGCCGAAGAGAAGTATCGAAAGCTGCTTTACAAGCTCGGTCTTTCCGACGCCCGTAGGTCCCGCAAATATGAACGACGAAGGCTTGAAGCGCTTTCTGAAGCCGGAGCGGTTTCTTCTGATGGCCCTTGCGACGCATGACACCGCCCTGTCCTGACCTATAACGTGCTGCTTCAGTTCATCTTCGAGCTTCAGGAGCCTTTCGGCCTCTTCCGCGCTTATCATCTGGACGGGGATGCCTGTCCAGGTCTCGATTACCTTGGCGACGTCCTCGTAGGTGACCGCGACGCGGCTGTTTTTGTCAAGTTCCTCGATTTCGGCGTTGAGCTTGGCGATTTCGACAGACTTGTCGGCTCTTCTTCTGTAGAGCTCGGTCTCGGCATCGTCGACCACCGTCGCGTTCTCGCCGTCCTGCTGCTGAACGACTGCAGGTTTTGACTGGGACTCGGCGATTTCGGAATCGATCTTTTTAATCTCTTCCTCGACCTTGGCGATTTCGGTTTTCTTGCCGAAAATGATCTCCGGGACCTTGTTTCTGAGGTTTGCCCTTGAGCACGCCTCGTCAAAAACGTCGATTGCCTTGTCAGGCAGGAACCTGTCGCTGATGTATCTTGCGGAAAGCCGCACGCAGTCGGTGAGAAGCTCATCGGAGATAGTCACGAGGTGGTATTCCTCATAGGTGCTGCGTAGGCCCTTGAGAATCTCGACGGTGTCTTCGACCGTAGGTTCCTCGACCATGACGGGCTGGAAACGCCTCTCGAGCGCGCCGTCCTTTTCAATGTATTTTCTGTACTCCTTAAGGGTGGTGGTTCCGATGACCTGTATCTCGCCCCTTGAAAGAGCCGGTTTCAGTATGTTTGCGGCATTGAGCGAGCCCTCAGCTTCTCCCGCGCCGATGATGTTGTGGAGCTCATCGATCACAAGGATAATGTTCCCGGCTTTTTTGACCTCGTCAATCGTGCCCTTCATGCGGCTCTCAAACTGACCTCTGAACTGTGTGCCTGCAACGAGCGCAGTGAGGTCAAGCATGATGACAACCTTGTTCTGAAGTCCGAACGGCACCTCTTTCTTCACAATCCTCTGCGCAAGTCCCTCAGCGATGGCAGTCTTTCCGACGCCGGGCTCGCCGATGAGAGCCGGATTGTTCTTGGTTCTCCTGTTGAGAATCTGGATGACCCTGTCCGTCTCGCGGTCTCTTCCGATAACCCTGTCAAGAAGATTGTTCCTCGCCTTCTCGTTGAGGTCGATACCGTAGTTCGAAAGAAATTTGTATTTCTTAATATCAAAGACGCCCGCGTTTTCGGAATTCTTTTTGTCGCCTTGGCGGCTGTTTCCGCGGTTTTCCTGCCCGTTTGAAGGCGCAACCTCGTTATTCCGGTTCCCAAACATCATATTTTTAGCGTCTCTGAAAAGTCTGTTTATGTTAGGCGTGTTCGTTGCGGATTTTTTGCTCTCTGCGTCCTTGTCGTCAACGTCTCCTTCGCCTTCATTTTCGACATCGCCAATGTTCTCCGGGTCGCCCTCGCCGCCCTCCTGCTGTCCGAGCAGGGAGCCAAGGCCATCAGGAAGACCGCTTTCCTCAATCTCGCCGATCATCGAATCGATGTCGTCCGAGACATTGTCAATGTTGTCCTCTGTGATGCCGAATTTGTCCATGAAGTCCTTTATCTGAGGAAGTCCGAGCTTATAGGCGCACGAAAGGCAGACCTTCTTTGTCTCGCCGGGTTTTCCCGACGGGTCCATCTGCGACACGAACACAGTAGGTCTTCTTTTCTTGCATATTGCGCAAAGTTCCTGTTCTTTTCCCATATATGTCACTCTCCCGTTTGATAAGAAATGCGGGTCAGCTTCTTATGCAAAACATCTTAAAATAGGATAATTTTGATAATGAGCGCAGTACCTGCGTTCTCCGAAATCAGGAAATATTCTTATCATATTTCCATTGAAATGTCAATGTTTGAACATCTCTTTAAGTTTTTTTAAACCCGCTCATTCTCCGCTGTTTTGCGGCAGAACTTTTTTGAGATATTCGCCCGTGTAGGATTCACCGTTTCCGGCAACCTCCTCCGGTGTGCCCTTGGCGATAATCGTGCCTCCCCTGTCGCCTCCCTCGGGACCGAGGTCGATGATGTAGTCGGCCGATTTGATTACGTCAAGGTTGTGTTCGATGACAAGCACCGTGTTGCCCCCGTCGGTGAGCCTCTGGAGTATCTCGATGAGCCTCTTCACGTCGTCGGTGTGAAGGCCCGTGGTTGGCTCGTCAAGTATGTAAAACGTCCTTCCGGTCGCTCTCTTTGAGAGCTCCGTTGCAATCTTCACCCTCTGCGCCTCGCCTCCGGAGAGAAGCGTTGACGGCTGACCGAGTTTGAGATAGCCGAGGCCTACGTCGTTCATAGTGTTGATCTTGGCGGCAATTCTCGGAATGTCTGCAAAGAAGACCGCAGCCTCCTCGATGGTCATGTCGAGCACCTCGGCAATGTTCTTGCCCTTGTAGTGAACGCTTAGCGTCTCGCGGTTGTACCTCGCGCCTCCGCAGACCTCGCACGGAACCGAGATGTCCGGAAGGAAATGCATCGGTATCTTGAGGATTCCGTCGCCGGAGCAGGCCTCGCACCTGCCGCCCTTAACGTTAAAGCTGAACCTGCCGTTTTTGTAGCCCTTTGCCCTGCTCTCGGGGGTCATCGCGAAGAGTTCCCTGATGAGGTCGAAGGCGCCGGTGTACGTTGCGGGGTTTGACCTTGGCGTCTTTCCGATCGGCGACTGGTCGATTACGACCGCCTTGTTGAGGTTTTCGAGGCCCTCCATGGAGTCGTACTCGCGCGTTTTGGGTCTAGCGCCGTTGAGTTCGCTCTGAAGCGAATCCGCGATAATCATGTTGACAAGTGAGCTCTTGCCGCTGCCGCTGACGCCCGTGACGCACGTGAAAACGCCGAGAGGAATGTCAACGTCAATGTTTTTCAGGTTGTTCTGACGCGCGCCCTTAATCTTAAGGTATGCGCCCGAACTCTTTCTTCTGGTTTTCGGAACGGGTATCGAAAGCTTTCCGGAGAGGTATTTCCCCGTGAGCGAATCGTCGCACTTCATGATTTCCCCGGGTGTTCCCGCAAAGACTATTTTGCCGCCAAGGGATCCCGCGCCCGGTCCTATGTCTATAATATAGTCCGACTCCCTCATCGTATCCTCATCGTGTTCGACGACTATGAGAGTGTTTCCGAGGTCGCGCAGCCTCTTCAGCGTCTCGATCAGCTTTCCGTTGTCCCTCTGGTGGAGGCCTATGGACGGCTCGTCGAGTATATATATAACGCCCGTGAGACCCGAACCGATCTGCGTCGCAAGCCTTATTCTCTGCGACTCGCCGCCCGAAAGCGTTCCGCTCGTTCTTGAGAGCGTGATGTAGTCAAGTCCGACTGCCTTTAAAAAGCCCAGTCTTGCCTTAATCTCTTTCATGATGGGTGCCGCGACAGGCGCCTTCATACCGTCAAATTCAACGCCCTCAAAGAATGTGAGCGATTTTTCGACAGACTTATCGCAGAGCGATGCGATGTCGATTCCGCCGATTCTGAACGCGAGGCTCTCCTTTTTCAGTCTCTTCCCTCCGCACATCTCGCACGGTCTTGACTTCATAAAGGACTCGTAATGCGTCCTCATCATCTCGCTCTTGGTTTCAGCGTACCTGTTCTTAAGCGAAGGCATGACGCCCCAGAAAGCGTGTCTGTAAGTGTTTCCTTCGTAGTGGAACGTGACCTTCTCGCCGTCCGTACCTTCCATAATGATGCGCCTTGCAGGCTCCGGAATGTTCTTCCACGGTGTGTAAAGCGAAAAGCCGTACTCGTCGCCGAGGCCCTGCATTTTCGCGGCAAAGTACGAGTCGGAGCAGTTGAATCCCATCGGCTTGATGCAGCCCTCCGCGAGCGAAAGGTTCCAGTCCGGCACGACAAGGTCCTCTGAGAACTCTGTGATGACGCCAAGGCCCGTGCACGCGGGGCATGCGCCGAAAGGATTGTTGAACGAGAAAAGCCTTGGCGTCGCCTCGGGTATGCTTATGCCGCAGTCGGGGCAAGCGTAGTCGCTGCTGATGAGTACCGCCTCGCCCTCCTGAGGAATGAGCTTGAGAAGACCCTTGGCGAGTCCCGTAGCGACCTCTATGGAGTCCGCGATGCGCCTCTCCGCGCCTTTTTTTACGACAATTCTGTCAACGATGACGTCGATGTCGTGCTTTCTGTTCTTGTCAAGGGCAATCTCCTCGCCGAGGTCGTAGAGTATGCCGTCAACGGTAACCCTCGCAAATCCGCTCTTCCTGTAGCCCTCAAGCTGCGCCCTGTACTCGCCTTTCCTTCCGCGAACGACAGGTGCCGCAATCATGAGCTTCGTGCCCTCGTCATACCTCATCACTGTGTCGACCATCTGGTCAACGGTCTGCGCGGTTATCTTCTTGCCGCAGCTTGGGCAGTGCGCGTCGCCGCACCTTGCGTACAAAAGTCTGAGATAGTCATATATCTCCGTAACGGTTCCGACCGTGGATCTCGGGTTCTTCGAAGTCGTCTTCTGGTCGATGGCAATCGCCGGCGAAAGACCGTCAATACTGTCAATATCAGGCCTCTCCATCTGTCCGAGGAACATTCTGGCATACGAAGAAAGGCTCTCGATGTAGCGCCTCTGTCCCTCCGCATAAACGGTGTCAAACGCAAGAGAACTCTTTCCCGATCCGCTGACGCCAGTAAACACGACAAGCTTGTCCCTCGGTATCCTGACGTCAATATTCTTGAGGTTGTTCTCCCTCGCCCCTCTTATTACAATTTCGTCCTGCATATCTTAACCTGTGATCTTTATTGACACGCCAATGCGCTTCCGCGCCCGCGCACCTGTTTCAAAGTCGTTATAACCCCGCCGCCTTTTTGAAGTCCTTCAGGCAGTCCCTTGCCCTTGCCGCAAGCTCAAACTCCATCTCCGCCGCGTAGGACATCATAACGTCTCTCAGCATCTCGACGCACACCTCAGGCGGCAGCGAGTCGTTGATGGAAGGAAGCAGCTTTGCAGCGTTTGCGTAAACGTCCTGCAGCGTTTTGACCGCGTCCTGCCTCTTGCCGGAGGGCATGCCGCGGCTCCCTTTGGGAAGCCTTCTTTCGGACGGGTCGTCTGAAGTTGCAGACTCGATGATTTTGGCGACATTCTTTTTGATCGTCTGCGGGGTGATTCCGTTGGCGTCGTTGTATGCTTTCTGGAGCGTTCTGCGCCTGTTGGTCTCATCGATTGCGTTTCTCATTGAATCCGTGATCTCATCCGCGTACATGATAACCGTTCCCGAGGCGTTGCGCGCAGCCCTTCCGACAGTCTGGATGAGGGACGTCTCGCTTCTTAAGAAGCCCTCCTTGTCGGCGTCGAGGATTGCAACGAGCGAAACCTCCGGAATGTCAAGACCCTCTCTGAGAAGGTTGATGCCAACGAGCACGTCGAACTCGCCAAGCCTCAGGTCCCTTATAATCTCCATGCGTTCGGTTGTCTGAACGTCCGAGTGAAGATACTTGACCCTGATTCCGAGCCTTGCAAGGTAGTCCGTGAGGCTCTCGGCCATCTTCTTTGTGAGAGTTGTGACAAGAACTCTCTCGTTAAGCTTTGCCCTCTTCCTGATCTCCTCGATAAGGTCGTCAACCTGATTTTCAACAGGTCTCACATGTATTTCGGGGTCAAGGAGTCCCGTCGGTCTTATTACCTGCTCGACGGTCCTTGAGGCGAGCTTCCTCTCGTATTCCGCGGGGGTCGCGCTGACGTAGACCGTCTGGTGAATTTTCGAGTTAAACTCGGTGAAGTTGAGCGGCCTGTTGTCAAAAGCCGACGGCAGTCTGAAGCCGTAGTCTATGAGCGAGGTTTTTCTCGCCCTGTCGCCGTTGTACATTGCCCTTATCTGCGGGACCGTGGCGTGCGATTCGTCTATAAATAGGAGAAAATCGTCGGGGAAGTAGTCGATGAGTGTCTTTGGCGGTACACCCTCTGCCCTGCCGCTTATGTGCCTTGAGTAGTTCTCGATGCCCTGGCAGAAGCCCGTCTCGCGCAGCATTTCAACGTCGTAGCGTGTCCTCTGCTCGATTCTTTCGGCCTCAAGAGGCTTGCCGGCCGCCTTGAACCATGCAACGCGCTCCTCCATCTCCTCAAGTATGGTTTCCGTCGCGCGCATCAGCTTCTCCGTCTTAGTCGCGTAGTGCGACGCCGGGAAAATTGCAACGTGCGACCTTGTGCCTATGACCTCTCCCGTCACGATATCGATCTCTGTCATCCTGTCGATCTCGTCGCCGAAAAACTCGATCCTTATAAGGTGCGTAGACATGTCCGAAGGAATAACCTCGATCACGTCGCCCCTCACCCTGAACCTGTTTCTCTGAAGGTCAAGGTCGTTGCGCTCGTAGCGCATATCAACAAGCTTTAAAATCACCTCGTCGCGGTCCTTCGTCATGCCGGGACGCAGCGAAAGCATCAGGTCTATGTAGTCCTCGGGATCGCCAAGGCCGTAAATGCAAGAGACGCTCGCGACAATGATAACGTCGCGCCTCTCAAAGAGAGCGGCCGTTGCCGAGTGCCTCAGCCTGTCGATCTCGTCGTTTATCATCGCATCCTTTTCGATGTACGTATCGGATGACGCGATGTATGCCTCCGGCTGGTAGTAGTCGTAGTACGAAACAAAATATTCAACGCAGTTATCCGGGAAAAACTCGCGGAATTCCGAGCAAAGCTGTGCCGCCAGCGTCTTGTTATGCGCAATGACAAGCGCAGGCCTTCCGACTCGCGCAATCACATTGGCCATAGTGAAGGTCTTTCCGGAGCCGGTAACGCCAAGGAGCACCTGCGCCTTCTCGCCCTTCTTCACGCCCTCGACAAGGGAATCAATCGCCTGCGGCTGGTCCCCAGTCGGTTTGAAAGGTGATTTCAGTTTGAACTCAGACATGATAACTCAAAGATTTGTTTTAACTCAGGCAAAATACTCGCCCGTGCAGATTGTTTCGCAGGGACCCGTCATCATGACCGAACCGCCGTCCCAGAATATCTCAAGGTCACCGCCAAGGAGCTTCACCCTGACCAGGCCCTCTTTCACGCGTCCCGTCTTAATCGCTGCCGCCGCAGATGCGCAAGCGCCCGTTCCGCAGGCCATGGTCTCTCCGGAGCCTCTCTCCCAGACTCTCATACTTATCGTATGCTCGTCCTCGACAATGACAAACTCGGTGTTGACGCTCTCCGGAAACGCAGGGTGCTTTTCAAACGAAGGTCCTGTTTTTTCGATGTCAAGGTCCTTGAGAGAACTTAGACAGAGCGGTTTTTCCGACGCGAAGATCACGCAGTGAGGGTTTCCCATTGAAACAGGGACAACGTCATACGTGTCGCCGGCGACCGTGAGTTTTCCTCCTTTTATGTCCTTGGCGGGAATCTTTTCGTATTCAAATACGGGCTTTCCCATATCCACAGTTGCGGCCTTGCAGACACCGCCCTCGCAGTGAAGCTTGAGGCGGCGAAGTCCGGAAAGAGTCATTATATCGACTTCGGTCTTTCCGCCGGTGAGGCCCCTGTCGTAGAGGTATTTTCCGACGCAGCGGATGCCGTTGCCGCACATTTTGCCTCTCGAGCCGTCCGCGTTGTAGATGTCCATCGTGAAGTAACCGTCACTGTTTTTGCCGATGAGTATCAGGCCGTCTGCGCCGATGCCCTTGTGTCTGTCGCTTACCTTAACGGAAACCGCAGCGGGATCTGCGACGGGTTCCTCCTCGGTATAGACGTATATGTAATCGTTTCCGATTCCGTGCATCTTGGTAAATTTCAACGCTCAGCCCTCCTTTATAAAGCGGTGACGCTCCTTAGTTTTCGTTTTTGATAAGCCCTTCGATCACGTCAGAGACGGGCTTTGTGCCTTCGCACTCAAAGAGTTCGATCATTCCCTTGTCGCAGGCTGCCGCGAGTTTGGGGTCGATCGGTATCTTGGCGACAGTCTTGATTCCGTACTTTTCGGCTGTCTTTTCAACGTTGCTCTCGCCGAAGATCGTGTGCTTTCCGCCGCACTCGGGGCAGACGAAATAAGACATGTTTTCAACGATTCCGAGCACCGGTATCTTCATGATGTCAGCCATCTTGACGGCTTTTCCGACGATCATCGAAACCAGCTCCTGCGGCGAAGTCACAACGACTATACCGTCAACGGGAAGCGACTGGAAAACGGTGAGCGGAACGTCGCCTGTTCCGGGAGGCATGTCGACGAACATAAAGTCAACGTCTTCCCAGATGACGTCCGTCCAGAACTGTTTCACGGCGCCCGCAATTATAGGGCCTCTCCAGATGACAGGATCGGTCTCGTTCTCAAGGAGAAGGTTAGTCGACATAACTTCGATGCCTGTCTTCGAGAGCACAGGGTAGATGCCCATGTTGTCGGAAGTCGCGTTGCCGGTAATGCCGAAAAGCTTCGGAATCGAGGGGCCCGTAACGTCAGCGTCAAGAATACCGACGCTGTAGCCTCTTCTTCTCATTTCAACAGCAAGCATAGAGGTGACGAGGGACTTGCCGACGCCGCCCTTTCCGCTGACAACGCCAATGACCTTCTTGATCTCACTCAGCTGGTTCATCGGCGCAAGAAAACTGTTTTGGTTCTCGCCTGCCTCACCGCACTTTGAAGCGCAGTTTTCGCAGTCATGGTTGCACGATTCACTCATTTATATATCCTCCGTTATCGGGTAAATTTATTTCTGACGCACGCAAGGAATTTCTCCGCTGCACCGTCTTCGTCTATTTTTTCAACAATTTCGCCGTTTTCAAAAATCAGGAAGCAGCCCTTTCCGCCCGCAAGACCTATGTCCGCCTCGCGCGCCTCGCCCGGTCCGTTTACCGCGCAGCCCATGACCGCAACCTTGACGGGTCTTTTGAAAACGCCTTCCTTCTCCATCTTTTCGAGGCCCTCTTCAACGGTCCCCGCGACGGTTATAAGGTCAACTTCGGTCCTTCCGCAGGTCGGGCAAGACGTGAAATCAACCATCTTTCTGCCGCCAAGGGAAAGCGCCCTTAAAACGTCCTTTGCGACTCTGACTTCCTCAACGGGATCGCCCGTCAATGAAACCCTTATGGTATCGCCAATGCCCAGCGAGAGTATCGCTCCGAGCCCAACACACGACTTTATCGTGCCGCCCCTGACTGTGCCTGCCTCCGTTATTCCAACGTGCAGCGGGTAGTCAAACCTTTCGGCAGTCAGCCTGTAAGCCTCAAGGGAAGTGTTTACGTCCGACGCCTTGATTGAGATCACAATATCGCGGAAATCCGCATCCTCGAGCAGCTTCACGTGTCCCGCGGCGCTCTCAAAAAGCGCCTGAGCCGTCGGTCCGCCGTACTTTTCAAGAAGCTTCTTCTCGACCGAGCCGCTGTTTACTCCTATCCTTATGGGGACGCCGGCGGCTTTGCACTTTTTCGTTACCGCCAATGTATTCTCAAACGGTCCTATATTTCCGGGGTTAATCCTTATCTTGTCGGCACCGCTCTCTACGCACTTTATCGCGAGCCTGTAGTCAAAATGGATGTCGCACACAAGCGGTATGTGAATCTTCTTTTTTATCTCGCGCACAGCCTCCGCAGCCTCGCTGTCGGGCACCGCGACCCTTATGATCTCGCACCCCGCGTCTTCAAGCTCCAGAATCTGGCGCACAGTCGCCGCCGCGTCTCTCGTATCGGTGTTTGTCATCGACTGAACGGTGACGGGGCTGCCTCCGCCTATCACGACTCCGCCCACTTTTACGGGTCTTGTCTCGTTTCTTCTGAACATGCCGTCAACCTCCCCTTATCATCCGGAAAACGTCCGAACCCGCGATGACTACCGCAAGGAGTATCATGAGTCCGAGACCTGCGTAGGAGATGATTGCCTGTGCCTTTGGCGGTATCTTCTTGCCGCGCCTTATAAGCTCAACGACGATGAACAGCAGGTGGCTGCCGTCAAGGCCCGGTATCGGAAGCGCATTGACAACGCCAAGGTTCGCGCTGATGAGCGCGGCCATATTGGCGAGTGTGATGATTTTAAGCCCTGTGTTCGCGTTTGCTCCGACAACATCTTTAACCACGCCGGTGAGTCCGACAGGTCCCATGAGACCGGAGAGACCGACTTTCCCGGTGATGATCCACCAGAGCGAGATGTAGACGGACTTGATCATCGAAATCATTTCGAGGAAGCCTCTGCCGAGAAGCACGAAAGGATTCTTCGAGTCTATAACCTGATAGCTTGAGTTTCCGAGTGAAACGTAATTCTCGCCTGACACAGCCTCTTCGCCGTCCGAAACGAGCTCTCCGTCGCACGTTTTTATAACTCTGCAGTTTGCAAGGTTGTTTTCTTCGTCAATCGAGAGCACCTCTGCCGTGTAGCCGAACACGGTTTCGACGCCCTTTGTTTTTCTCACGATGGTGTAAGAGTAATCCTTTACGCGCCATGATTCGCTCGTCGTTCCGTCCTCAAGCGTCTTCTCGGTCTTTTCGTAGTTGATGACCTTTTCTATGTCGTAGTAGATCTTGGTGCCTCTTCTGTCGTACTTAAGGCTGTAGCGCGAATGCATGACCTCGTCGGAGCTGTCCCTGTCCCGGATTCCGTAAGTCGCGAGCGAAATATCGGTTCCCGTGAGCACGTCGAGTCCGTCCATCTTTTCAAGCCTGTCGCCCGCCGCAATTCCGACAAAATGCGCCACCGAGTTCCCGTCAATCTTTGAAACAGTGGTGTTCGTGAAATATCCGCTGCCGACAATAAGCGTCGCAATCAGCCACGCGAGCAGGAAATTCATCGTGACACCGCCAAGGAAAATGACCGCCCTCTTGTACCACTTCTGCGAGTACAGGGAATTCGGTGAGTTTGCGTCGCCGCGGTCGTCTTCGAATGCACAGTAACCGCCAAGGGGAATGAGCCTCAGCGTAAACTGTGTCCCGTGTTTTTTGCTCTTCCACGCGAAGAGCTTCGGGCCCATGAAGATTGAGAACTCGACAACGTTGACCTTAAATATGCGCGCGCATATAAAATGGCCGAGCTCGTGCACTATAGTAAGCACGCTCAGCATTAATATCATTATCAGGATACTGAGAAATATCGGCATGATTCCTCCGTTTATCTTCAGGTAAAGCCTCTTTCAGTTAAAAGGCCGGTTTTTAAGAAGCCTTCAGAGCCCCGCTGTTTCGTAAGTCTCGTAGCTTACCGCGAGTATCTCTTCGGCAGTCGGTTTTTTGATTTTTTTGTGAAGATTCATCGCCTTTTCGACTATCTTCGGAATGTCGGTGAACTTTGCCTTGCCGTCAAGGAAAAGTCTGACCGCTTTTTCATTGGCGGCATTCATGCATGCAGGCATCGACCCGCCCTCACGTCCTGCCGATATCGCAAGATCAAGGCACGGGAATTTGCTCCTGTCGGGCTGCTCAAACGTGAGAGAGAGACCCTTTTGGAAGTCAAGATCCGGCACGTTGCAGAAATATCTGTCGGGGTATGTGAGCGCGTACTGGATCGGAAGCTTCATCGACGGGCACCCGAGCTGGGCAATGACGGCGCCGTCCCTCATCTTTATCATCGAATGGACAATGCTCTGCGGGTGAATTGTGACCTCGATATCGTCAAAGCCGGCTGAATAAAGCCGCGCGGCTTCGATTACCTCAAGGCCCTTGTTCATGAGCGTCGCGGAATCGATTGTGATTTTCCCTCCCATGTTCCAGGTCGGGTGTCCGAGCGCCATCTCCGGAGTCACCTCTGAAAGCTTCTCTGCGGGATAGGTCCTGAACGGGCCGCCCGAACACGTGAGTATTATCTTTGAAAGTTGTCTTCTCTTGACGCATCTTAAGCACTGGAAAACGGCCGAGTGCTCGCTGTCAACGGGAAGAATCGAAACGCCGCGCGCCTTTGCCTCGCTCATGACGAGCTCTCCTGCCGCGACGAGCGTCTCTTTATTGGCGAGTGCTATGTCGGTGCCCTTCTTTATGGCTTCAAGGGTCGGTTCGATTCCGGCCATGCCGACAATTGCCGTCACAAGCATGTCCATATCGCCTGCCGCAAGCTCGCGAAGTCCCTCCGGTCCGTAGAGCACCGTCGGCTTCATGTCCTTCAGCAGCTCCCTGACCTTCTCCGCGCCCTCTTTCGTTGCGGTGCATAAAAGCTTAACGCCGAACTCCCTTGCCTGGGCGGCCATCGTCTCCACCGAATTTCCGCACGCCAAAGCCGAAACACGGAAGCTGTCCGGTTTCTGTCCGGAAAGCTCCCGAATAACTTCAAGAGTCTGTGTGCCTATAGATCCCGTGGACCCGATGATTCCGATTTTCTTCATAGACAGGTTTTGTTTTTAAAAAAGTGAGAACATCACGGCGGCGAAATACATAACGCCGAAAGACGGCATGTATGAATCGATTCTGTCGAGCATTCCACCGTGGCCGGGAAGCATCTTTCCGAAATCCTTGATGCCGCACTGCCGTTTAATCGCCGACATAAAGAGGTCGCCGACCTGGCTCACAAACGAGACAAGCGCTCCCATCACCGGGCAGAACCAGACGGGTATGCCCGTATCGATGTGACAGAAGAAAAGAACGATTCCGTAAACGACGAGCCCGACGGCACCGCCAATGAAACCGCCCCACATTCCCGCAAAAGTCTTCTTGGGGCTTATATCCGGGCAGAGCTTCTTCTTTCCGAAAAGACTTCCGAAAGCAAACGCGCAGGTGTCCGACATTATGCTGCCGACAAGCGTCATAATGATTAGATGCAGTCCGGGGAGCCCCTTGGGGTCGTTCGGGAAGAACCTGAGCGCCATTCCGCACCAGAGCAGGAGCGTGATGTAGAGCGAGCCGAAAAACGGCAGCGCCACGTCTTCAAACGTTCTCCTCCTGTGGTCGAACACAAATACCGCGGCCGATATCATCAAAGCGACGCACAAGACAAGCGGGTAGAAATTAAACGGGAGCCTGATGAAAATGTTTCCGGGCTGAACGACGTCGGAAAAGGCACCGGCTGCAGCCGCCGCAAAAAGGATGACAGAAGGAACTATTGCAGGATTTTTTCCGCTCTTTTTGAGCGCCCTCAGGTACTCAAAAATGCTGACAGCCATAATAAAAAGCAAAAAACCCGCAAAGTAGTAACCGCCGAGTATTATAGCGGCAAGCGCAACCGCGCCGCCAATGAGGCCGGTGATGATTCTTGCTTTCATGAAATCCTCATTTCTGCCTAAATTGTCCGAAATCCTGACAAATCGGCAAAAAGTATTTATCACATAATCTTTAAAAAATATTTAAAGATTAACCGTTGCATTTTCGGTGTATCGGCGGGTTCTCAAAACCGCACTCAGGCGCCGAACCGTCTCTTTCTCCTTGCGAACTCGTCAAGCGCCCTGTCAAGCTCTTTGTCGTCAAAATCAGGCCAGTAGCAGTCCGCAAAATAGAACTCGGAATAAGCCGCCTGCCAGAGGAGGAAATTGCTGAGTCTCTGCTCGCCGCTCGTCCTGATGATGAGGTCCGGATCCGGCGTGTCGGGGGCAAAGAGTCCGCCCGCTATCATCTTCTCGTCAACGTCCTTCGGATCAAGGCTGCCGTCCGCACACTTTTCGCATATTTTCCTCACGGACGAAGTAATCTCGTCCCTCGAGCCGTAGCTAATGCAGACGTTCACTGTGATGCCGTCATTGTCCTTGGTTATATTTTCGATGCGGTTTATGTCTTCAAGAAGACGCTCCGAAAGATTGTCTCTCTCGCCAATGATCCTTACTCTGACCCTTCTGCCCTCATCGTCCGGCTTGTTAATGAAATTCTCCATAAAATCCATGAAAATCTTCATCAGCGCCATAACTTCCTGTTCGCTTCTCTTCCAGTTTTCAGTCGAAAAAGCGTAGAAAGTGAGATACCTTATGCCTCTGTCCGAAGCCGCTCTGATGGTACGCTTGAAGTTATTTGCGCCCTCAAGGTGTCCCGCCGCGGCAGGCAGCAGTCTTTTCTTTGCCCAGCGCCTGTTGCCGTCCGGAATGATGGCAAGCGATACCACGCCGCGGCTCCTGTCTCCGGCTGCTTCAGAGGGGTTATTCGTCTGTTTATTCTTTTTCAAAGCCATGTTTTTATCATTCTTCTAACACACGAAAATGACAGGCCGCAAAAGACAGGTTAAATCCCGCAGCTTGTCATTTTGTGTTCGCATTGGCGTCTGCCAAACGCCCTGAGAAAGCGTTTATGCTACGGCCTTTAAGACACAATTATTGCCCCTTACGGACGGCTCATCAGAGTTCCATGAGTTCCTTGTCCTTGCGAGCCACGACCTTGTCGATTTCTTCGATGTGCTTGTCGGTGAACTGCTGGATGTCTTTCTCGGACTGCTTCTGGTCGTCCTCGGTGATGACGGAGTTCTTCTTCTGGTTCTTGAAGTACTCGACGGCGTCGCGTCTGATGGAGCGGATGGCGACTTTTGCGTCCTCACCCATCTTTTTGACCTGCTTGGCGAGTTCAAGACGTCTCTCCTCGGTAAGTGCGGGGAACACGAGCTTGATGGATTTACCGTCGTTGGAAGGATTGATGCCGAGATCGGACTTCAGGATCGCTCTTTCAACTTCTTTGAGCATCTTGGCTTCCCAGGGCGTGAAGACGAGAAGTCTCGCCTCCGGCACGCTTACGTTTCCGACCTGCGTAACGGGAGTCTCAACTCCGTAATAGTCAACACTGATTTTATTCAAAACTGCGGGATTTGCTCTCCCCGCTCTTATCTCAGCCAGTTCTTCCGTGAGAAGACTGATGGTTTTATCCATTTTTCCTGTATAAACATCATATTCTTTTTTATCTATCATGATGAAAACCCCCAAATTGTATTCGAGCCGGCTGCTCACTGTTTATGTGAATATATCACAAAACAGCGAATTTGTAAAGGGTCACGAAGGCCTAAGAAAGCCGTTTTCTGCCCTCTTCAAGCGGTCTTCAAGCGGTCTGACGCCAATGAGTTTCCTCTATTCAAACGCCCTTCCGTGGCGCGCAAGCAGTGAAGCCGCGTTTTGATACCTGATTTTTGTAAGATCATCCTCAGAAAGCCCGAGTTTCTCAATAAAAGAAAGCTCCCTTTCGGGTGTGCTCCACGGGCAGTCGCTTCCGAAAAGTATTCTGTCCGCGCCGTGCGCTTTTATTATGTCCGAAGCCTCTTTTTCGGTGATATAGCCAAGGCCGAAAGCCGTGTCAAAATAGACCGGAAGCCCGCAGAGGTCCGAAAGCACGCTGTCGCTCTGCATCGAAGCTCCCCAGTGGGCAAGGACAACGTCGTTTCCGGTGAACGCGCCAAGGGCATTGGCGGCATCCTTGAGGCGCCTCGGGGAGGACCTGTCAACATCCTCAAAAGATATGTCTGAGCCTGCGTGGAAAAGGACTATGAAGCCAAGCTCGCGGACTTTGTCGTAAAGCTTTGCGAGGCGCGGGTCGTCAACGTAAAAATCCTGAAAATACGGGTGAAACTTGATGCCCGAAATACCGCTCTCCCTGAGCCTTAAAAGTTCGTCCTCCGCTTCGTCGGCAAACGGCGCAACGGAGCCGAAAGAGACCACACTGCCGCCGTTGATTGAGATTGCAAAGTCATTTACGTTGTGCATTCTCTTGGCGTCAGTCGAGATGTTGTTGACAACAAACATGTCAACGCCCTGCTCCTTAAGCAGCGTCGAGAGACCGCCGAGGGTGCCGTCCGTGTACGGTTTGATGCCCCCCGTCGCCGAGAGGCCGCTGACCGCTTTTTGTGCTATTTTATCGGGATAACAGTGTGTGTGAAAATCGATGACCATATCAGATTTTTTTGTAGATTGCGCAGCCGTTTGTGATTGTAAGAGATACCTTGCCGTCTTCGCCGCAGGTTACGGTTGCGTCTTCCTCCGCGCCGAAGAGAGGCTCGTATGAGCCCTTTTCAAGCTCGAGTTCGACTTCGGTTTCCGGCTCGCTGCCGCGGCTTATAACCACGACCGCCTCGTCACTGCCGAGGGTCCTTTTGTATGCAAGAACGTCCTGCATCGGGGTGCTTAAAAACTCAATTTCGCCTTTTACAAGGCAGGGGTTCTTCTTCCTGATTCCGGCAAGCGCCGCAAACACCGAGATCATGTTTTTATCTTCGCGGCCCCACGGATATGTGCGCCTGTTGTCGGGGTCCTCACCGCCCTCAAGGCATGTCTCATCTCCGTAATAGACAAGGGGAACTCCGGGGAACGTGAACATGACGGCAGCATAGTTTGCGACGTACCTTCTCGCAAGAGCCTTTTTGCCTCCCGCTGCCTCAAGCATCGCGGTCATGAGCCTTTTGACGTCGTGGCTGCCTGTCATATTGACGAGCGCATAGTAGTTTTCGCGCGGGTAGTTTTCCTTGAGCGAAAGGAACCTTTCGGCCGTTTTGTCCGCGCCGGCATCTCCGCCGAAGAAAGCAAGAAGTATCTTTCTGAACGGGTAATCCGTAACTGTGGAGAGCTCGCGCTCCGTGAAATACGACCTGAGTTTTCCGTAGCTGACTTTTGTGGAGGCGTCCTCCCAGACCTCGCCAAGGAGAACCGGGTCTAAACCTGTCTCTGCGGAGACCTCTTTGCATGCATTGGCGAGTTCCTTAATAAACCTGTCCGGAAGCTCGTCGGCAACGTCAAGTCTGAAACCGGCAACACCTTTCCTCAGCCAGTGCTTCACAACGGAGTCATCGTCGCGCGCGATAAAGTCAAGGTAGCCCGGGGCAAGCTCGTTAACGTTCGGAAGCACGTCAACGCCCCACCAGCAGTCGTAGCTGTCGTCACTCTCCTCCGAGAACCTGTACCAGTCCCTGTATTTGGAGTTTTTATTCTTGTAGGCACCGCCGCCGTATTTGCCTAATTTATCGAAATAAATGCTGTCCGAGCCCGTGTGGCTGAACACGCCGTCAAGCATGATCTTAACGTTGTCCTTAGCGCTCACGTAAAGCAGGAGATCCATCGCCGGGTCGCCGCCGAGGAGACCGTCAACGTGCATATAGTCTTCGGTGTCGTAGCGGTGGTTGCTCGCCGCCTTGAAGACCGGATTGAGGTAGATTACATTGGCGCCGAGAGCCTCGATATAAGGCAGCTTTTCGGAAACGCCCGAGAGGTTGCCGCCGTGAAAATCCCAGCGCACAACGTCGTTTTCGGCGTTCTTGATGTACATCGGAAGGTCGTCCCACGTGCCGTACATGAACGAGTTTGGCTTCTGCTCGGCAAGCGCGTCGTAGCCTTTGCAGAACCTGTCGGGGAAAATCTGGTAAATGACAGACTTTTTGAACCACTCGGGCACTTTAAGGCCCTTTTTGTGGACCGTCACGGTGTAGTAATTGCCGTCAAGCCCTTCCCTGCAGGCTCCGATACCGCCAATGCATTCCTCATTGTTCCCGTAAAACAGATTTATGTCGCGGCCGTCCTCGCGCACGACAAAGTGAAAGCCGTAAAAATAAACTCCCTGCTTTTCACAGTTAAGAGTGCACGAAAAAACTGTTTTGAGGCGCTTTCCGTGCTCGGTTTCGGTTACATTGGCGGCTTCATGGGCAAGAGGAATCGCTGACACAACCGGCTCGAAGGTTTCCTTTTCGGACTCATCTTCGGTGCCGAAAAAGCGCAAAGAAAGCTCCGCCAGTTTGATCTCTGCCGGATTGTCGAGGTTGTCCTCGTAGCTTTCTATTGCGAGCGTGACTTTTTCGCCGGCCGGAACGGAACCGAAGGGACTCCTGAAAGATTCCGACCGCGAGTTATGCAAAAAAGTGATCATTTTGAGCCTTTTAGCTTTAATTTTTATTTAAAGCAATATTACCTATTAAAATGCGGGTTTTACGCCCCAGATTTCGTCGGCGTACCTTCTGATCGTATTGTCGGATGAGAAGACGCCCGAGCATGCGATGTTGACGGCGCCCATTCTGCCCCAGCGGTCCTTGTCCCTGAAGAGTGCATCCGCCTTCTCCTGAGCCTTCACGTATGCGTCAAAGTCGCGCAGAGTGAAATACGGGTCGTTGTCGACAGTGAGGTGGTTCTTTATGAGGTCAAACTCGCCCGGAGCCGCACCGAAGCCTGTCGATATCTGGTTTATGATTCTTCCGAGCCTCGGGTCGTGCGCAATGGTCTTCATCGCGTCGTAGCCGCCGAACTTCTGGTAGTTTATGACCTCCTCTGACGAGAGACCGAATATGATGATGTTGTCGTCGCCGACTTCACCGTGAATTTCCACGTTAGCTCCGTCCATCGTCGCGACAGTAACCGCGCCGTTCATCATGAACTTCATGTTGCCGGTTCCGGAGGCCTCTTTGGAGGCAGTCGAAATCTGCTCACTGATGTCGCCCGCAGGAATCATTATCTGCGCAAGGCTGACGCCGTAGTTCGGCATGAACACGACCTTGAGCTTGCCGTCGCAGCGCCTGTCGTTGTTTACGATATCGGCAACGGTATTGATGAGCTTGATGGTCTGCTTGGCGATAATGTAGCCCGGAAACGCCTTGGCGCCAAAGATAAATGTCCTCGGAGCGATGTCAAGGTTCGGATTGTCGCAGATTCTGTTGTAAAGGTCGATGATGTGGAGCACGTTCAGGATCTGCCTCTTGTACATGTGAAGACGCTTCACCTGGATGTCGAAGATCGAGTCCGGGTCGACCGCGATACCGTAATTGTCAAGTATAAACGCACCGAGCCTCTCCTTGTTCGAACGCTTGATTTCCTGCACTTTTGCGACAAATTCTTTATCGTCGCAGTGAGGCTTGAGGTCCTTCAGGAGCAGCGGGTTCTTCTTCCAGCTGTCGCCAATGGTATTGTCAATGAGGTTCGCAAGCTTCGGGTTTGCCTGAATGAGCCAGCGCCTGTGGGTGATGCCGTTCGTCTTGTTGTTGAACTTTCCGGGGTAGAACTCGTGAAAATCCTTGAGTTCCTGGTTCTTCAGAATCTCGGTGTGGAGCGCCGCGACGCCGTTTACGCTGTGGCTTCCCACGATCGCGAGATGAGCCATTTTCACCATGTCATCCTGGATAATGGACATTGCGCTGAGCTTGCCCCAGTCGCCGTTGTAGCGCCTGGCGACATCCGCGCAGAAACGTCTGTTAATCTCCTCGACGATCATGTAGATACGGGGCAGGAGATGCCTGAACATGGGAACGCGCCACTTTTCAAGAGCCTCGGCAAGGATTGTGTGGTTTGTATAGGCAATGGTATTGACCGTCACGTTGAACGCATCGTCCCACTCTACGCCCTCCTCGTCAACGAGTATGCGCATGAGCTCGGCAACCGCAAGAGCCGGGTGCGTGTCGTTTACGTGAATCGCAACGTGCTTGTCAAGCTCTGTGACAGAGATTCCGTTCTTCTTGGCGTCTCTCACGATGGTCTGGATGCCCGCGCTTGTGAAGAAATATTCCTGCTTGAGTCTGAGGAGCTTTCCTCTCTCTGTAGAGTCGTCGGGATAGAGGACGCTTGTGATGGACGAAACCGCATACTGCGCCGCCTGTGCCCTCTCGTAGTCGCCCTTTGAGAACGTGCTGAAGTCAAACGCAGCTCCGTCGGTCTCCGCGCTCCAGAGCCTCAATGTGTTTACGATGCCGTTCTCATAACCCGGCACAGGCATATCATAAGGAACTGCGAGAATAGGCTCGTAGTTTGTGTGCTCAGCATGGAACTTTCCGTTCTCGTCAACGCGAAGGCTGCAGTCACCGCCAAACTTTACGATGCAGGCCTTGTCGTCGCGCCTTGACTCCCATACGTTCTGGATTTTGAGCCAGTTGTCGGGTGTCTCAATCTGATTTCCGTGCACGATTTCCTGTCTGAAAAGACCGTATCTGTACCTGATTCCGATGCCCATGCCCGAAATGCCGAGCGAAGCCATGGAGTCGATGAAGCATGCAGCGAGTCTTCCGAGGCCGCCGTTGCCGAGTCCCGCGTCGGGCTCAATCTCTTCAAGGCAGGGAAGCGAAAGTCCGAGCTCCGAAAGGCCCTCCTCCACAACGTCCTTGATTCCAAGGTTCAGCATGATCGAGTCAAGCAGTCTTCCGATGAGAAATTCCATCGAAAAGTAGTAAACCGTCTTTTTCTTTTCAGCTGCGTTGCGTGTCTCGGTCTCGTACCAGTCGAGAGCCATGTATTCTTTTATAAGCGTGCCGAGTGCAATATATCTTTCGGTGTCCGAGCTTCTCTCGACGTCCGTCCTGTAGAGCTGCATCAGCTTCGCTTTGAAGTCGTTTTTGAATTTGTTTTTATCTATAAGCATGGTTTTTATTATTTCTCGCACATTTCCTCGTAGAGGGAGATGTATTTATCCGCGCTCATGCTCCATGAGTTGTCGGTAGCCATTGCATTCCTCATAAGCTTCCGCCAAGCCTTCTCGTCTTTGTAAGTTGCGACCGCAAAGCGTATGATTTCGAGCATCTCATGAGCGTTGTAGTTTGAGAATGAGAAACCGTTGCCCTCACCCGTATACTTGTTGTACGGGATGACCGTGTCCTTGAGACCGCCTGTCTCTCTTACGAGCGG
>DBWH01000006.1:46510-75689 GCA_002308595.1 Mageeibacillus sp. UBA1243
CCGCAGGGTTCAAACTGTGAAGGCATGAGGAATATGTCGGAGCCTGCGTAGATGAGCGAAGCGAGCTCGTCGCTGAAGCCGATTTTGACGCCAACCTTTCCCGGATATGCGGACGCATAATACTCGAAGAAGTCCTGGTAGTCCGAATCGCCTGAGCCGAGGAGAACGAACTGAACGTCGAGGTTCAGGATCTGCTCCATGACGCACGTGATGAGGTCAATGCCCTTCTGTCTGATGAGTCTTGTGACTATCGCGATGACGGGCGTATCGGGCTCCTCGGGGAGGCCCATCTCTCTCTGCAGCGCGGCCTTATTGGCGGCTTTGCCCTGGATATAGTTTCTCGAGCTGTAATTCTCGGCAATGTTCTTGTCGGTAGAGGGGTTGTACCTTCCGTAGTCAATTCCGTTGACGATACCCGAGAGCTTGTAGGACTTTTCGCGGAGGAGACCGTCAAGGCCTTCGCCCGCAAGGCTGCCCTGAATCTCTTCGGCATAGGATTCGGAGACGGTGGTCACCTTATCCGCGTAAACGATAGCGGCTTTGATGAACGATACGCAGTCGCCGAACTTCATCTTCTCCTCGGAGTAGTAGCCCATGTTGAGACCTAAAAGTTCCTCTAAAATTGCGGGAGAATAGATACCCTGGTACTTCAGGTTGTGTATCGTGAAAACAACGTGGGACTTTGCGAATTCCGGCGCGTTGTAGTAGATGTCTCTGAGGTAGACGGGGATGATGCCCGTGTGCCAGTCGTTGCAGTGGATGACGTCGGGTTCGAAGTCGCCCATGTGCTTGACGGATTCCATTACCGCCCTGCAGAAGAACGAGAACCTCTCGCCGTCGTCAAAATAGCCGTAGCAGCCGGGTCTCTTGAAGTAGTATTCATTGTCGATGAAATAAAAAGGCAGGCCCTCATAGGTCAAGTATTCGAGGCCGCAATATTGGTTTCTCCAGCCCACAGACACGCCAAAGCTCGCGAGCTGGCTCATTTTTGTTGTGAAATTCGGGGCTATACTGCCGTACTTTGGCATGATGATACGAACGTCAATACCTTTTGCCTTGAGCGCTTTGGGAAGTGCGTAAGCTACGTCGGCAAGACCGCCGGTTTTTGCGAAAGGTTCGGCTTCAGCTGCAACAAACAATACTTTCATGGTGACTCCTTTTTTGATTTTGATAAGTTGCGCGCACATTTTCTGGAAACGGCGTGCAAGCCTGATTTTCGGTAAAACTTAAAGCCCCCGGCGGAACAGGGTCCGCTGCAAGAGGGCTCCTTGGCGATTACGGCAGATACATATTTCTCTTTTCCACTACGGTCGGGAAATACTCATCGCCCTTATACTCGGTGTTCTCCGAGATCTGTACGTTTTTATCTATTATCGCTCCGTAAAGGTGCGCGCCTGAGGCGATTCTGACGTTCTGGAGGATGATGCTGTTTTCAACGACGGCACCCTCTTCTACCGCAACAAACCGGCCGATTATACTGTTCTTAACGGTTCCGCGGATGATGTTGCCGTCTGCAACGAGCGAATTTGAAACCTCGCATCCGTCAACGTAAATCGTCGGCGGCTCGTCTTTGATCTTTGTGTAAACGGGCCTCTGCGATCTGAAGAGCTCATTGGAGACTTCCATCGAGAGCATATCCATGTTTGCCTTGAAGTATGACGACTTGCTGTTGATGCAGGCCACGTACCCGTCAAACTTGTATGCGTTGAAGTTCAGCGAGCTCAGCTTTCCGAACAGAAGCTCGTAGAAATCGTTGTACCTGCGGTTTCTCGCGTTCTCCTGAATGAGATTGATGAGCAGTGACTTTCTGAGGATGAAGAACTCCATGCAGATGTCTGCCTTGGGGATGAAGCCGATGTTTTTGCCTACGCCCGTGACGTTCATGTGCATCGTGTCGACTTCGAGAGTGAAGCAGTTCATGAACTCTCTGTCTGCGGTGTCCGTGTGCGTGTAAACCACCGTTACGTCCGCGCCGGAGGCCTCGTGCGACTTCATAACGTCCCTGACGTCAAGGTTGCACACGAAGTATGACGATGTCAGAATGACGTACTCGCTGCGGCTTCTGAAAAGGTACTCCATGTTGTTCTGAAGCATCTTTGACTCGAAATTGGCGATGTCGAGAAGCTTGTGCGTGAAAAGGAAGAGTCCGTCGTTCTTACGGTTGAGATCCCAGGGTTTACCGTCGCCGACGTGGTCGACGAGCGATCTTGAGTTGGTTTCGGTGAAGATTCCGACGTTGGTGACGCCCGCGTTAACAACGTTCGAAAGCATGAAGTCGATAACTCTGAATCTGCTTCCGATGGGTATGGATGCGATGGTTCTTTTCGCGGTCAGAGCCTTGATGTCGCTCTCGTCCTCGTCGAGGTTGAATATTGCCATGTATTCCTTGCTCATAAGCTTCCCTCCTCAGATTTTTCCGCTGAAGTTGGGCTCCACGACGGTGCCCGCCTCTATCACCGCGATCTTGTCGCCGTTGCCGATAACGTTGCTCGCTTTAACGGTGCTGCCTTCAAGGATTATCGCCTTGTTTACGATCACGTTGCCCTCAATGACGCAGTCCTCCATGATGATGGAGTCCACGATTCTGGCGTCCTTGTCCACCCGGCAGCCCGGGAACAGGATGGAGTGCCTCACCTCGCCGTCAACGATGCAGCCTTCGGTGATGATGCTGTCGCTTAACTTTGCATTGTCGCCAATGTACTGCGAAGGCCTGATCTTCACCTGCGTGAAGAGCTTCCAGCTCGTGTCGAAAAGGCGAACCTCATTGTCGGTGCTGAGAAGGTCCATATTGGCCTCCCAGAAGCTCTGAATCGTTCCTACGTCCTTCCAGTAGCCCCTGAACTCGTATGCGACCATAGTCTCATTGTCGGCAAGCATTGCGGGAATGATGTTTTTCCCGAAATCGTAGCTCGAATCGGGGTCTTCAGCGTCCCTGATGAGATACTCTTTAAGCTTCTTGTAGGTGAAGATGTAGATGCCCATCGAGGCGAGCGTGCTCTTCGGATGTGCCGGCTTCTCCTCGAACTCGACGATGCGGCCGTTTCCGTCCGTGTTCATGATACCGAACCTCGAGGCCTCCTCGATCGGAACGTTGATGACGCCAATGGTAGCCGCCGCGTCCTCAGCGATGTGCTTCTTGAGCATCTCCCTGTAGTCCATCTTGTAAATATGGTCGCCCGAAAGGATCAGCAGGTATTCCGGATCGTACTGGTCGCAGAATGAGAGGTTCTGGTAGACCGCATTGGCGGTACCCTTGTACCAGTCGCCGCCCTGCTCGCTCATGTAAGGAGGAAGCATTGCAACACCTCCGTGCACACGGTCAAGGTCCCAAGGGGTGCCTATTCCGATGTGGGCATTGAGAGCCTGCGGTTTGAACTGCGTCAGGATACCGACTGTGTCGATACCCGAGTTGGAGCAGTTACTGAGGGCAAAATCGATAATGCGGTATTTGCCTCCGAAATGAACAGCCGGCTTCGCCATAACTTTTGTCATAGGACTGAGTCTGCTGCCCTGTCCGCCTGCAAGTATGAGCGCGATCATATTTTTCTTTGCCATAAATTCATCTCCAATCTTTTTCCGAGGGGATATGTCTGCGGCGCCGCCCTTTACGCCTTTACCGCCAAGGGTCCTGCCGCCAATGTTTTACTTGCTTTTCGTGTCAGTCGTTCCTGATTCTTCTCACTGACGTGTGCGAACGCAGGTAGGTGTCCGTGTCGACCGTCAGATTCACCGGCGCGGTCTCGTAATAATCCGCGTCGCTCTTTGACGAAACGTTTGAGGACTTGCCGTAAATGATGCCGCGCGCCACGAAGAAAATGATTATCATCGCAAGAACGCCGCCGCCAATGGCATAGAACAGATTTTTGTCCGCAAAAAGCCAGATGAGAAGTCCGATGACGGCGCCGAGGAGCGAGTAAAGGAACGATACGAGATTGATTTTCTTGCCGTCCGTGGGAAGCTTACCCGCGACCTTTCCGGTCTGTCCGTTCATCGCGAAGTAGTAATATTTGTCTTTGAACTTGGTTCTGAGAAGCCAGAGCGGGAAGAGAGCGTATGAGAAAGTCTCGTCGGAGATCTTTTCAGAGTGGCTCTCGACTGAAACGTTTTCGTAGCCCTTCTTTGTGACTGACTGTTTGAGTTCCTTGGTTATAGTGCCTCTCACGCGCATGTCGAGCTTCTGCCTGCACTGTTCGACGCTCATGTCGTACTTGTCGGCAAGGTAACCGCTCAAATAAACGCTCTTAAAAGGCTCAATCTTCTGATAGTTGAACGGCTCAACCGACTCCATGTAGGCGTCCTCGATTGAGGAAGACGCGTCGGCGGGGACGTTCTGGAAGCTCATATTGCCGGCTCTCTTGTGGGTGTAGTAGTTGGTCTTTGTATACTCGTTGTTGCCTGCGACCCATGTCTCGTGAGTTTCGCCCGAATAGGTTGCGCTCGCGGCGACGTTGCACGACATGAGGTGATACGGAACGTAAATGCCGCTGATCTTTTCCGGAGCGTGGCTCTGCTTGAACTCCCTGGGCATGTACTTGTATTTGCTCACAAACTTCTTGTAAGCCGCCGAAGCATCGTCCTTGGTCTTTGAAAACGGGATGATGTAGTCCGGTCTGAAATCTCCCGAGACGGAGCTCTCGATGATAGCAGGGTTTCCGCAGTAAGGGCAGAACAGAGCAGCCGAGTTTTCCGTGCAGATGATGGCGCCGCCGCATGAGGGGCAGTTGTAGCCGGTGGTATTGGCGTTAAGCTTCATCCAATACTCTTCGGCCTTCTCGCCTTCAATGTACTCGCTGTCGATTCTCGAGTTGACGTGCCTTGACGGCTTCGCAACGTTCTCGCTTTCAATCACGTCAGGCGCAAACTCGCTGTCGCAGAAATCACATTTGATTTTTTTCTTCGTCGCGTCAAAGGTGAGAGGCGCGGCGCAATTCGGACACTTATACTCAACTGTTGCCATATGAAATATCCTCTTCTGTTGTCTGCACGGAGCCGGTTAAGATTTCCGGATCCGGGGCCGTTATTCTGTTTGATGAGTTACTGTTTTAAATCCTGTTTCGAGCTTTTTGAAGCCTCCGCCGGGCGCTTTTTTATGCCGCGCTGTGCGGCAGATACCCGATGGTTAAATTATACCACGGTTTTCTTTTTCCTTCCACCCCTGCGGGACCTTCCGGAGCGCTTTGAGCGGGATTTTTTTGCGGGAGTTTCATTGGCGGTTTCGCCGTCTTCGGGAGTCTTTTCGGACTTCGGTTTCGCCCCCGCCGCAAGATGTGCCGTGTCGTTCTTTTCCTGCCTCACACCGCCTGCGCTGCCGATGTTCCGCCTGCCGTTTCTGCCCTGCTGACCGCCTCTTCTGCGGCGCCTTGCGTCAATGCCCTGGCTGGCCTCGAAATTGCCCTCCGCGTCGAGCATTCTGACCTTGAGAGCGACCGTGTCGAGGGTCATGCAGTAGATGAAAAGCCTTGCCGTGTTGTAGGAGTCGACTACCGCCCTGTGCGCCTCGCCGACGAAGTAGAGATCAGCAACCTCAATCGCGCGCTCGAGCGAAATCTGGTTCTTGACGCCAATGGCAGCCATGAAAACCTGCTGGAAGTCAACCCATTTTCTGAACATGCCAAGGTCTGAAGCGGGGAATCCCTTGACGCGTGCCTCGCGCAGGACCTGAATCGCGTCGTTGTTCGACCATGAATAGATCGTGTAGTCGTCGGTGCCGACCCACTTCACAAAGTCGTCCATGACGTCGGTGAAAGAACTCTCATTTTCAACCATTGCCCATGTGATGCCCGTGAGCGCTCTCTCGGTCGAAGGGATAGAGGTTGCAAAATCAGGCCTTACAAGTCTGTCAAACTCCCCTATTACTTTGAATTCGTCGTCAATTTTGACAGCTCCGATTTCGATGGTCTCCGTTCTCAGAGGCGAGCTCTTACGGAAGCATGTGCAAAATTCAAGATCTATAAAAACGTGGATCAAAAGCTGTTCCTCCGCGGCGCGTTAAATTATCAGCTGACTGCGCCGCTCTTCTTTTCTGTTGGATTGCATATTCCCTTTCGTGAAAGCTGTGAGCCGGACGGCCGTTTTCACATGTCCTCAAGGGAATAAGTCGCCTCCGCGTTGAGGCTGAGGTCGGATGTCCGGCCCTTCATATAGGCAAAATATGCCGCCGACGCGATCATTGCCCCGTTGTCGGTGCAGAGTATCCTTGACGGTTTCTCAAGGACCATGCCCTTCTTTTTTGCGGTCTCGTCGAAAAGATCGCGGAGCCTTGAATTGGCGGCAACGCCTCCCGCAAGAACGACCGTCTTCATTCCGGTGTCCCTTGCGGCTTTAAACGTGTTTTCGCAGAGAATCCCGCACACCGCTTCCTGGAACGATGCGCAGATGTCCTCGACCGGCACCGGCTGACCTGCCATTTTGAGGCTGTTCAGATGGTTCAGCACCGCCGTTTTGATTCCCGAAAAGCTGAAGTCGTAAGAGTCCTTAAACCTGGTCTTCGGGAAAGTGAAATACTTCGGATTGCCGGATTTGGCGGCTTTGTCGATTGCGGGTCCTCCGGGGTAGCCGAGTCCGAGCGCCCTTGAAACCTTGTCGTAAGCCTCTCCCGCCGCGTCGTCCCTGGTTCTTCCGAGGATCCTGTACTTTCCGTAGTCCTCAACGAGCACTATGTGGCTGTGTCCGCCTGACGCAACGAGCGTGATGAAAGGCGGCTTCAGGTTCCCGCTCTCAAGGTAGTTTGCCGAAATGTGACCTTCGAGGTGGTGAACCCCTACAAGCGGCTTTCCCGTTGCGTACGCGAGCCCCTTGGCGGCCATGAGTCCCACCAGAAGTCCTCCGACAAGACCCGGTCCGAAAGTGACGCCAATGACATCCACCTTCTCAAGCGGCACCCCCGCCTCTTTAAGCGCACTGTCGATGACCGGCACTATGAATTCAAGGTGCTTTCTCGAAGCGATCTCAGGCACGACTCCGCCGTAGGCCTTGTGCAGTTCAAGCGACGACGATATTACGTTTGACAGAAGCTTCCTGCCGTTCAGTACGACGGCGGCGGCTGTCTCATCGCAGCTGCTTTCAATTCCGAGCGTTAAAATGTCATTCATCTTCAGTCCGAAAGTCCTATGAGATCGTAGTAGGGATTTGTCTTGGCGGCAATGCGTACCGGAATACCGTCCTGCTCAAGCTGTCCCTGGAGGCTCTTTTTGACGTGAGCCGCGAGTGATTTGATACCGCCAATCTCGGTCTCGTAGTGTCCAAGTTCGATGCCCGCGATTCCGAGTTCCAGAAGCTCAAGCGCCCTGCTGTGCTTCATCTCGCCTGTCACCACAACGTCAACCTTGTTCTCGGTAAGCCAGCCTGTCTCGCCGTCAAACGCGCCGCAGCAGACCGCGACGGTTGTGATATTGTCGTCAAGCTCAAAGTTCTTAGGCTTGATGATTTTAGCGTTAAAGCTCTCAAATTCAGCCGTAACCCTGTCGTAAAAACTCTCAAGCGGTTCCGCCTCCGGAAGCATTCCGTAAAGGTGCGTGTCGCCGTCAACCTTCTTCGGGTCGATGAGCTTCAGCTTTCTGAAAAGCACGTCGTTCACGCCGCCGGGGGCACAATCGAGGTTCGTATGAGCCGAATAGACCGTAATTCCGGCGTCCTCGAGCGCGTCAAGCTTCCTTCTCAAAAGGCTGCTCTGCTCAATCACCGCCTCTTTGTCAAATATCAGCGGGTGGTGCGTAATGATGAGGTTGATGCCCGATTTTGCGGCCATCTCGATATCTGCAAGCGTCAGGTCAAGGCAGAAAAGAACGCCCCTGGTTTTATCTTTGAGGTTTCCCGCCATAAGGCCCACGTTGTCCCACTCGCACGCAAGCGCCTTCGGTGCAAAATAATCAATCCACTGTACGATGTCGTTGTGTATCATTGATTTTCTCCTAAAATTTCGTTGATACCGCCAATGACTTCCGCGAGCTTTTCAACTCTTTCCCGCTTTCCGTCAAATCCGGCATCATCTTTCGCTCCGCCCTCTCCGTTTATCTTCTCAAGTGCGGCGTCATATTTTCTTCTCACGGCTCTCAGGCAGTCTTTTCCCTCCGGGTCGCCGTCCCGTCCGATGAACTCACCCGTTATCGCCAATATACTCCCCGGGTTCTCGCATCTGCTCCGCCCCGTGTATATGCAGTTCATTACCACGTATCCGTGTCCCGCATCCATGACGCCCTTCTCGCTCTCTATCTCAAACCCCTTTTCCCAGAGGTAGCACCTGAGCTCAGGCACGCACGTGTTCGGCTGGAGGACGAGGCGTCCTTCCCCGGCGATTTCAAAACTTTCTTCGATGATATCGGCAATGAGCAGCCCGCCCATCCCGCATATCGTTTTAACTTCAGCCTCTCCCTTTTCGAGGACCGTGAAGCCGCTGCCCCGCCTTAGGCTGAAGAGTTCTTTTTTCTTCGGGCAGTATTTTGCAACGTTTGCGGCAGCCCTCTCGAGCGGCCCTTTTCTTAAATCCGTGACAATCGCTCTTTCGCAAAGGTTTTCGATCATCATGCGTATCGGCAGCAGCGCGTGGTCTGAGCCTATGTCGGCAAACGTGCCGCACCTTCCGGCAACTGTTTTAACGGCTTCAAGCCTTCGTGAAAGCGCAGGGCCCGCTTCAGTTCTCATCTGCGGTCTGCTCTGCGGCAGCTTCGGGCGCCGTTTCATCGTCTATTACATTGGCGGGTTTCTTCTTTTCAAGTTTCAGCCTCAGAATTTCAAGGCCCACGATGAGCGCGGCTCCCGCCAAAAACGCCAATATGTTAAAGCTGTTCTCCCTGCCCTGCAGGAATGTCATCGGCAGGTGCTTCGTCACAACCTCTCCTGCCTCGGCTGCAGCCTTTGCGTCAACGCTCGGAGGAGCCATTATGATCGCGTAGATTGACGCCAATGTCATTCCCAGCACGCAGTAAATCGTCGCGCTCCTGTCTTTTTCAAGAGCGACCTTGATGCCTTTGACCGAAAGGAGAATGCCGGTGATGAGACCGATTCCCATTGGCAGTAAGCCGATGATCATCTTCCAGGTGATGTTGAGATGAACTGCCTCGTGAGCGGCCGCAATCGCGGGGATGTAGACGCCCATGATGAGCATAACGGTGGAGCCTGAGAGGCCGGGGAGGATCATTGCCGATATCGAGACAAAGCCTGTCACGAAAACGTAGAGGTACTCCCAGCCGTGGAGGCCGTCAACGAAACTGATGTTGATGTTGGTTTTGAGCATCGTAATGAAGATTACGAGCGCCGCGCCGTTAAACGCCCAGACGAGGTTCTGATATTTTCCCTTGAGCGTGTCCTTTTCGGTGATGATGATGAATGGAATGGCGGCAATGGTGAGGCCGATGAAGGCCGAGCACATCACGTAAACGTGCGCCTCAAAAAGCTTTTTGAGCAAAAGCATAGAAACGACAAAGCCGATGACCCAACCCGCCAATAACTTCAGGAGATATTTTACGGCAGGTATGCGTTTGGATTTGTCGCGTGAGAGCAGATTGTGGAGTGATGTGATGAATCTTTCGTAGAAACCGAGAATAAAGCCGATTGTTCCTCCGGAAACACCCGGTACGGCATCGGCAATGGCCATCGCAAGGCCGTGTAAAGCGGTGATAATCATCTATTGATACCATCTTTCCCCCGCGAAAAAACTGTTTTTTTCCGGCTGTTCCGGTACGGCTTTAAAATGACCGAAAACAGTTCCGCGGTAAATTTTAATCCTGTGCGGAAACAAAGTTCCGCAATCTAACTTATTATATTATAAGCGCCCCCTGTTTTCAAGCAAATAACGGCCCGTGAAGGCCGTAAAAGCCGTTTTCGCGGACCGTTATTAAACCATATTCGCTAGCGTGCAGAACAGGCCTATTTATCGGCAATCTTTATGAAATTATCTCCGTCCGCCGTGAAATAGTATCCATCTTTGGTTCCGACAGACAGAATTAACTCTGTGACGTCGATGAATAAGACATCCGACAGTTCCTCAACCGTATCGAATCTGTCCCCTGCTGAGTACACAAGTTTCCCGTCGGCAACCGTATAAACACGGTCCTTGAACCCATGGTAATATGCGTACCCCTGATAATACCTGTGGTATTCCGGCGCATCCGCCACTTTAACTCTGCCGTTGAGGTCCTTCTGTGAATAAACCTCTCCGTTCACAAGGTAAAAAACCAGTCCGTCATTCGTGGAACCGAGAAAATCGTCAACGCCATTCTCCTCAACTACCATGGTTTTTTCTTCCATTCCGGTAAGATTCAGCTTCATCAAAGTATTTTTCATAACATAGTACACCGTTTTGCCGTCGGGAGAGCCGAAAACAAAATTTACATACGGTATATATTCTCCGGACTTGATTAACTCATACTTATCGGAAAAATAGCAAATGTTGGTTCTGGAAGCGTCTTTGTCACTAAGAGAAAAAGGAGTTCCGGAAAAATCCCGGGCTGAACAGATGTACGGAATGGTCGTAGCATCATATTCGGAATAAAAGCTTACCAGCGGTATTATTATGTTATCTGAAGCAACCAAATGAGGCTCTTTTCCGTCAACAGAAATATAACAATCGTCACCCGATTTAAAGATTGCCTGGCTGAGATCTCTGTTAAGCATCAGATACCCGGAAATATCGTACCCAATGTAGCGGAAAGTGGAACTCAGTTTAACTCTGTTGTTCTCATTTGTGCCTCTTTGCACATAAAGATTATCATTAATCCCATCTCCATCCCCAAAATATATGTATTTTGCCCCGTCTGCAATAGCATAGACCGTTATGTCAAAACCAAGCTTATACTCCTTGTTGCCGGTGAAGTAGTATGTCACAAACTCGGCGTGGTCGTCGGGGTCCGACGGTCTTGTATAGCTGAGGGTATTGCCGTCAGGTGATATTAATTCAATACAATCAGCCTTAACCGATTTTTTAACCTTTCCGGCAGAATAAACGTAATAGTATTCGTCTTCGCTGTGTTTCCTAAAGTATACCTTGCTGCCGTTATAACCCATTTTAACTCTGTCAAAACAAAAATCTTCCGTGAGATTGTCATCGATGACTGCAAGCTTTTTCCCGTCATAACAGTATAGTTTTCCGGTGCTGTCTTTTTCGCGCAGGAATATCACTGCCGTTTTGCCGGAGCCCGACAACAGATACTGAAAGTCGCTGCAATTATCGAATTCAATCACATTACCCGTCGAGCTGTAGCAATACCAGCGGTTTTCGACTTTCAAGAACTGTATTTCTACAGGATCCCCGGAGGTAATGTCTGCGTGAGAACAGCCTGAGATTAAAACCCCGATAACCGTCACAAAGGCGGCGATTGCCATAAAAACAGCAACAACAGGGACAACGCCCTTAAAAAAACACCTTTTCATACCATTTATTCCTTTCAAAAAGTTAAATCAGCTCAAAAATGTTCAAAAACACCTCCCGGCCTCTTCGGAAAAGCTCTGAAGAAATCAGCAGCGCCGCGCTCGTTTATCACATTCACTCCTTCCATATATGCGGCGTATTCGGGGGCGGAATCGTCAAGACCGTAAACAATGCGTATAAACGCTCCGGGTGTGAGCTCCACGTCGGGTTCCGAGTCCGCTTTCCTTACCGTACACCCGCCAAGACCGTAAGAAACGTCAAAAACGCCTCCGACTTCAGGCAAAGTGTCATTGATCTTTAAAGTAAATCTGCCCGGCTGGCGGGGATATGCATTGGCGTCAAGGATCATAACAGTATTGAGAGGCCTTGCTTCAATGTCAGCCGCGATTCTGTAGGTTGTGTGGTTGTAGTGGCGGAGGACCATATCGATTTCGGGCGCCGGCGCACAGTTTGCAAACTCAATCTTTTCAAACTCGCCCTCAAACATGCGAAGGAACGAGAAAATCGCAAGAAGAGCCTCTTTTGAGACGAAAGCAAATTCGCGCACGGTGAGTTTTGTGTCGACAAGGCGGTTGATTTCAAACCTCGCCGCCGTATCAAAGCCGATATATGCCGACGGGACACCGCCAATGTAACAGATGTATTTCTTCTCCCCGGCAAAATCTCCATAGCCGTTTCTCCTGACGAGAAGATTTCTGCCCTTTCTGAACGTGTCGTAAATGCTTATCATATCGGCCGCTTTATCAGGTCCGCAGGGTATGAAGCGGTTCTCGTACGGCACGAAATCAAGCTTTGCGGAAGGCGTTTCGATTATCAGATGGTTTCCGACCTTCTCATAGCCGAATTTACGGTAAAATGCGAAAGAAAACGTATGAATAAGAGCGACCGCGGCACCGTTTTCAGCGCCTTTATTATGCATCTTTTCAAACATTTCACGGACGTAGCCCATCCTTCTGAACTCGGGTGGCGTGGACACTGCGCCGATGATAAGAGCCGGCAAATCCCTGCCCGAAAAAGAAGTGGGTATGATGCGCGACACGGCTGTCGAAACAGTCGCTTCGCCGTCCTTCACCTTAACCTCAGTATATGTTCCTTTTTTGAAATCGTCAATATTATCAATCAGTACTTCAGCCATTTTCAAGCTCCTGAAACGTTTTTTAAATTGTAACCGAAAAGCGCCCGAATTACAACCACGAACACGCCAATGCTTGACAGCCGGGTCTTGCCGATTTTATAATCTTGACAGCTGAAAGCAACAGTGTAAATTGCATTGGCGGTGACACCATGGAGATATTTGAAAAAGTACACGGCAACATGATAACCGTTTCGGATTACCGCATTCTGTCGGAACTTCCGGAGCTGATGCGGCTCGATTCGGGCGCGCCTGTGAAGGATGCCGGCGACTGGGAGAAAAGGCGCCGTGAGATCTTTGAGACTGCGGTCAGGCTTCAGTACGGCGAGCTGCCGCCGGAGCCTGAGATTCTTGACGTGACGCTTCTTCACTCGACGCTTTTCATGAAGCGGCCCGACGTCCCCATGAACAATTATCTTATAAAGACAGGCACGGCGAATAGGCCCTTCTATTTTAAAATGCAGGTGATATTGCCGGGCTGCGGCGGCAAGCCCTGCCCTGTTATCGTTGACGGGGACATGTGCTGGACTTATCACCTTGACGGCAGGTTCCTTGACGCCGCAATTTCGCGCGGGATCGGCTGGGTTCTTTTTGACAGAACGGTGATTGCGGACGACGTGAACGACAGGGGACGCAGAAACGGCAGGATTTACGAAACATACCCTGACCTTGACTGCGGCGCGCTGATGGCGTGGGCATGGGGCTACAAAATATGCGTTGACACGGTCCTTAAGCTTTCGCTTCCCGTTGACCGCAACTTTATCGCTTTTTCGGGCCACTCGCGCGGCGGAAAGACAGCGCTCCTTGCGGGTGTCATTGACCCGCGCGCAAGTATTGTCAATCCGAACAGTTCGGGTGCGGGAGGCGCCGGCTGCTACAGGTTTGTGATGAACGGGCAATGCGCCGGCGGCGACCCTTTCAGGAGCGAGACGCTCGACGACCTTCTCAACGTTTTTCCGTTCTGGTTCGGCCCGTCCCTTGGCAATTTTTACGGCAGGGCTTCCGCTCTTCCTTTTGACGAACATTTTCTTAAGGCGCTTGTCGCTCCGAGGACTCTTTTCATTTCGGAGTCCTGCGACGACATATGGGCAAACCCTCTCGGAACGCTCCTCACCACGCGCAAAGCAGAGCCCGCGTTCAGGCTTACGGGCGCTTCCGACAGCATCTTCTGGTACTACAGACCCGGCAAGCACGCCCACACGTACGTTAACGTCGAGATGCTCGCCAATGTGATAAACCACAAAAGATCCGGTGAGCCCGTTGACGGCAGGATGTTCATCCTCCCGTTTGACGACAAGCCTATATTATAAGCGGGGCGGGCCCTGCTGAGTTTCAGAATCTATGGAAATGACCTTGGCGTCTTCGGTCGTAAGAGCCTTCAACTCTTCAAAAGTGATCATTGTTAAAGTTTTACAACGCATAAGCCCGTTTCATGTTTATAATCACTTCTTTCGGGGAATTCTCTTTGGAATCATTCTCAGACGTCCGCAAGTTTCCCGATAAAGAAGGGAATATTGTTTTCAAGGTCTATAAGCATATAAATAAAGGGCCTGTTGAGATAGACTGCTTCCGTGGGAAGTCCGCCTGACTGCATTATCAGGTCGGACACTGCAGCTGCCTTGGTTCCTCTCTCCGCAACTGAAATGAACGTTTTGTGAATAACGCCTCCGATGAACAGCGGATTCTGAGAGATTCCGATGCCGGAAAAATCAGCTTCAACTCCGCTGAAAGCGTCTTTTAATCCAACCTTTTCGAGAGCGTGGGAAAGATCAGCCGAATAAGATGTTTTAAATTTCGGCATTTTGGCGCCGACCGAAATCTCAGCTCTCCCTGAAAGCGCATTGACAAGTTTGTTTCCGTCAAGAGAATCTATGAGCGCTTCCATACTTACACCTTTATTCGGAAGAAGAGCAGCGAAGGCGTATTTTCCGTTTGCATAAGGCTTTACAAACCCTTTTGATAACTCTGTCTCAATGAAAAGCGACTCTTCAGAGTAAAGCATCATTACTTTCGTCTTTATCCCATTCTCATTGGTGAAGTCACCCTCGTGTTCATCACTGCCTTCTTTGTATGGTTTTTCCCACTCTGCATCAAATGACAAAACGTTAAGAAGAAATATCGTATCTTCTTCAGGTTTTATGCTGTCCGTAACCTCTTTAATCATATTCCCGGTATGTATCTTGACCCAGTTATTGATGTCTTTCAGGGCATTGTCGTCAAATACCGTAGAGTAAGCATCGGCATTATAGTAGTCTGCATTTTTTTGCAAAAAGTCTTTGGACAAGTCAATTACAGAGCGCTTGTTAACCCAGATGGAATTGGCAATTTTGAGTTTGTTTTTCGCATCTTGCGGAAGCGAACTCAGATACGTTTTAAAGAAGTCATTCAGTTCATCAATGCCGACGCCGAATGTCTTTTCCATCTGTAATAGAGTATTGTTTTTGGCACCGTTAGCTGTCATGGAAAGCGATGCCAGGACTGAAACCGGCGAAAGCAGTATGTTTTTTCCGGATACGTTTGCCGCTTTAAGGAGCTTAACTCCGAAATCGGCAACCGCTGCAGCAGTTTTACCGTCGATAGGTTTTGCCTTAATATCTGTATTCTTATGTACGCCCTTCATCAAGTTGTCTGCGGAAATAGTTACGGTGCAACCGGGTACGCCGGCAATTATAACTATCATAAGAAAAACAGCTAAGATAACCGCCAAAAAGTGTTTTTTATTCATAATTATTTCCTCCGTAGAATTATTTAAGAATCAAAATGAACGGTCACGATGCAGTTCATTAAGATTGTCTTGCCACCAATCTGAAATCATTATCACACATTACCAAAGAAACGGCAAGGGCTTCAAAAAATTTCAAGCTTAAAGCTCCGAATTGCAATTGAAAAAAAGTCTGTTTTCTGTCATAATCTCATCAGGGAAGACCACTTTCAAAAGAGGGAAAAGAATGAGATCAAAACGCGCTTATATTCCTGCAGTGTTTGTGCTTGCGGCAATCGTATTGGCGTCATTTTGTATGCTTGTCGCGGGCTGCGGCAGAAGCGAAGACCCGTATGACCCGAGCGTCGAAATATCGCCCGAAGCCGTTGATTTCGGCGATGCCCTTTCAAGGAAAGTCAGGTCGTATTTCACGGACGCGGCCTTCTGCACGGTTGAGAGCGCAAACGACCCCGACGAGGGCAGAGTCATCAGGATCAAGTCAAAGAACGTAAAGAAAGACTACACATCCGTTCCCGAAGTTTTCTTTAACTACAAAGAGTTCTGCAAATCGGTCGGTGTTGAGCCGGTGCATCTTAACGAGAAGCCTTTTGTCGTGATGAAAGTCAAAGCCCAGAACGCGCACGACAGGCTTTTCAGCATTTTTGCACACTCCGCGGCGGACATTCTCTCGCTCCACAGCCTCGAATGCGCCGCGGTGATACCCGACGAAAGCCAATGGCATTATATCGTTTTTGACCTCTCGGAGGAGACACACAACGACCTTTTTACGGTCTTTCGTCTGAGATTTGAGCAGCTTGCCGTGAAGAGCGGCGAGAGCGTCCTTATAAGCGAGATGCGTTTCTGCACCGGAGAAGACGCCAAGGCATACAAAGAAAACCCCGTCTACGCGATAGATGAGCGGACCGCCGACAATTATACTCTGAGGCTCCTCTCGTACAACATCCAGACGGAGGCGGGCAACAGCGCGCCCTTCCCTGTGAGAGCGGCAATGCTGAAGAATTTCATTGACGAGAAAATGCCTGACGTTGCCGGCTTCCAGGAGGCCACCCCGACGTGGAGAAAATGGCTTGACGAATACGTTTTTAACGACTCCTACGCGTCTGTCGGAAAGGAACGCACAACGAACAGCGAGGCAAACACGCTCTACTACAGGAAAGACAAGTTCGACCTTATAGACTCCGGTACTTTCTGGCTGTCGCCGACGCCCGAAGTTGAGGGCTCCGGTTTTGAGGGATACTCATACGTCAGGATCTGCACATGGGTTCACCTTAAAGATACGGTTATCGGCACAGAGTTTGTCTTCATGAACACCCATCTTGACATCAACGGCGAAAAAACCAAGGCTGAGGGGAATCAGATGAGAGCGGATCAGATTGGCGTCATCGTGAGGTTTGCCCAGAGGTTCAAAGGGCTTCCGCTTTTCGTTTCGGGCGACTTTAACACGCTGCGCACAAAATCCGACGGAGAGAGCGTTCACGACGCGATAAGGCTCGTAGAGGGCACTCTTTCGGTCAAGGATGCCGACGGCAATGACTGCAGCCTGAAGCTTTCTGACACAAGGCTTAACGCCTTGGAGACGGTCGACAGCAGCCACACCGCGACGATGACGAAATATTACGACAAAAACAACAAAAACTATGAGCCTACGCGCGAGCCGATCGACTACGTTTTCTACGACGCAAACTTCTTTGAGCCCCTGAGCTACAGCACGTACATACTTGCCGACAACGGGCTCGAGGTATCAGACCACCTGGCGGTGTTAACCACCTTCAGGCTCATTCCTTAAAACCGGGAACAGAAAGCCTTTGCAAAAACGCATCCCGAGGCCTATCCGGAGGCGGTTCTGCATTGGCGGCAATATAAAAAACACAAACAAAGGCAGGCGGTATTTTTTAATGAAACTGGCAGTAATGCAACCCTATTTTTTTCCGTATATCGGCTATTGGCAGCTGATTGCCGCGGTTGACAAGTTCGTAATCTTAGACGACGTCCACTACATCATGCGCGGGTACATAAACAGGAACAGTATTCTTCTTGGCGGCAAAGCCCACACCTTCTCCATACCTGTGTCCCATGCATCCCAAAACAAGCTCATCTGCGACACAAAGCTCATGTTTACCGCCAAGGACAAACAGAACTTCCTTGAAACCATCACTCTTGCGTACCGGAAGGCGCCCTACTATAACGACGCAATGAGGCTTATAGAAAAAGTTGTAAGGTATAACGAGGACGACCTCACTAAGTACATCGCAAACAGCATAGACCTTATCAAAGACTACCTCGGCATAACCACGCCGGTGATGAAATCTTCGGACATAAAAAAAGACCCCGACCTCAAAGGCGAGGAGAGGATCATTGCCCTTTGCAAGACGCTCGGCGCTGAGACCTACATAAATCCGCCCGGAGGCAGAGCGCTCTACTCCCACGAGTCGTTCGACCGCGAGAACATCGACCTTCTGTTCCTTGACACGTCAATGAACCGGATCGTCTATCCGCAGTTCGGCAACGAGTTTATCGACCACCTTTCGATAATCGACTTCATCATGTTTAACGACGTCCCTACGATCAGAAACTTCCTCACGATGTACTCTCTGAATCCCGGCTGACATTTAAAACCCTGCGATAAACAGCTTTTAAAAATGGCGTTTCTTACCTTTGTTTCGGTAAAAAACGCCATTTAAAACATCTTATTCGAAATATGTTTCGTAGATTACTTTGTGTTTTACATGATCGCCGGAGAACGAACTGAACATGCTCTTTTGTATCTCCTTCCAGGTCAGCGACTGATCGTCGGCAAGGACATAAACGTCATAAGACGAATACCTGGACTGGGTCTCAACCTCACCTTCAAAATGGAGCAGGTATTTGTATTTTTGCACTCCTTCGCTTTCCTTGAGCGAGCTGTCCCTAACCTCCGCGGTGAACTCTTTTCCGTCGTAGTCAATCTTGTAAAAATAGAGCTTTTTTAAGCCGCTGCCCGCAGCTCCGTCAAGGCCCGAATCCTCGGGAAGGTTTTCAAAAAGCCTTGCAAGGACCACCGAAACGTCTTTTCCCGATGAAGCCCTCTCATAAAAAGCGTACCAGACGTCCTGACCTGCAGTCACCTTGTAGTTTTCAAAAACAACCGCATTCTCTCTTTTTGCGAGTGCCAGACCTTCATCGGGCGAGCATACACTGTCAAAAACATTCACATAAGACGGACTGACCGCTCTGCACGAGCAAACCGCCAATGCAATCGCGAAAATCATAACTGCCGCTAAAAATCTTTTCATACGGTAAGCGCCGTCCTTTCTATTTAAATTTGTACTTTGATTCTACAACAAAAGAAAACAGCATGCAAAGAAAACAGGATTTGTATAAAAATCTTATCTTTATTTCAAGGTTCAGCCCTCCCCGGAACGCTCAGGCCATGCAAGGCGTTCCGGCGAGGGCTTCACCGTCAAACCGTTTTATTCAGCTGCGTCAGTCGTCAATCTTCGTCAGATCCAGCTTCTTTATCGTTCTCAGCACGATCCAGTTAATTATCACCGCAAAAAGTGCCGTTATGAGCGCCGAGTAGATGCAGGCCGGTATACTCACGCCGCGCGACATCTGGAGGTCAACCCTCTCGATGGATCTTAGGTTAAACCACGCGACACTTGCGCCCGCAAAAACGCCAATCACAATGCCTGCAATCGTCGTTATAATGTTCTCCTTGATTATATACCCCGCAGTCTCGCGAATCGTGAATCCGTTTATGCGCATGACGGTCAGCTCGCGTCTCTTCTGGTTGATCTGTATTCTGATGAGGTTCATGAGCACGACACCGGCCATTATTGCCGACATTACAATCATAGAAATAACAACCGTGTCCATCGTCTTGGAGGCGTTTCTGGACTTTCTCTGAATCTCATTGGCGGTCATAATCTCGACAAAGCTGTCGTCCTTGGCAAGTTCCGTCTTGAGCGTCTCGAGAGACCCGAAGCCGTGCTTCACCGCGTAGGCATTGGGAACGCAGCTTTCGCCGAAAATCGCCTTGGCGTATGAGGCCGACATGTACATTGTCCTGCCCGTGGAGTTGTTGTAGATTCCGCTCACCGTGACGTCGCAGTACTCGCCCTTGGGGCTCATGATGCTTATGTTATCGCCAATGGTAAGATGGTAGACCTCCGCAAGCCTCGAGAAGATCACGATGCCTCCGTCGGGAATCCTAATGTTCGTTTTCTTGGTTATGTCGTAGAGCGAGCAGAAGTTCACAAGCTCGTCGGGATCCGCGCACACAATCTGGCACGCCTGAGCCTCGTCACCGATTCTCATAACGGTTCCGAGCTGGTACATGGGCATCTCCGAGTCCGCGTTCTTTTCAAGAATTGCCCCTATCGAAGCCTCCGCCTTGCCGCCAACGTCCGGGATGAACGAAACGGTCGAGTCATACCTCTGCGTCCTCACAAACTGGTTGTTGACCACCTCGTCAAACGACAACTTTATCGAGAAACCGACAATGAGAAGCACCATGCAGCCGGCAATGCTCGCCACGGTTATAAGGACGCGCTTGATGTCGTCCCTCATGTTTCTGAGCGTCAGGCCCGCGTAAAGAGAACGCGGTCTTTTGCCGTCTTCAAGCACTTTAACTTTGTTCGCGGTGCCTTTTACGTCACCGTTGAGAAGCCTTATCGCCGGCTTTTTAAGAAGCTTTCCGCACGCAAAATACGCGGCGGCTGCGCCTACAAGACCCGCAGCAGCGATTGCAATCAGCGACGCCAAAACATCCGTCTGATAGTTGAATTTTCCGATAACGTAGGAGATTTCAGTTGCATATATCATTATCGGCTGCAGCGCAGTCACCGAAAGAATGCTTCCGAAGAGCGCGCCGAAAGCTGAGCCCGAAACGCCGAACAGCAGATACTTTTTGAATATCTCGGCGCGCGTGAAACCTATTGCCTTTGTGGTGCCGACAAGCTTCCTCTGCTCGTCGATTATCTTGCCGATTGTAGCGTAACAGACGAGCGCTCCGAGCAGCATGAACATGACCGCAAATGTCGAGCCTATGTTGCTGAACGTGCCGACAACGCCGTACATCTCTATGAACGAGGGGTTCTGGAACCTTGTCAGAACTATCCACTTGTCCTTTTCGGCATCCGCAAAGTCCTTCTTGGCGGCTTCGAGTTCGGCAACGCCTTCGTCGTATTCTGCCTGCTTTGCCTCAAGCTCCTTGCGCGCCTCGTTGATCTTTACGATACCCGATTCATACTCAACGACCTTTTCCGCGAGCGTCTCCTTCATAGTCTCAAGGTTGCCCACAATCTGCGAGTACTCGTCAACGGCTCGCATAATAAGGTCCATGTCGTCTATCTTCGTAAAAACGTCGCTGGTGATGACTGCACCGCCAATGATGCCCAGGATAACCTCGCTGCTGACGCCAAGCCTCTCCTCAATGGACTTCAGGTTGCTCTCGTAATAGTCTATCGCGGTGTGCGCCATGTTTATCATCGCGCTTGCAACGCTGAGCTCCGTCTCACCCGCCTCAATCTCTTTCCTCGCGTCCGCAAGAAGCGCCGCAGCATCAGCAAGAAGCGCCTCTGCCTCGTTTATCTTTCCCTGCGCAATTTCCGCGATTTCATCGTCTCTTATCTGCGCCCTCTCCTTGCCGAAAAGCGTGAGAGTGTTTCCGTACTTCTGCATCTGGGATTTGTAGTTTGAGGAAAATGCATTGGCGTCAGATTTCACTCTCACGACAATCCCCGTGTACTCAACGCCCACCGTCTCCGTGTCAAACGCGCCTTTCTGCATCACGACAATGGGCCCCATGAGCTCTTTGTTCCTGAACTTGACCGGGTGGTTCATAATGCCGGCAACCTTGAGCGTTCGGGTTTTCACAAGCCTCAGCGACCTGTCCTCGCCCGTCAGCTCGACGGTATCGCCAACCTTCGCGCCCGTAAAATCGGCAAGGTCTCCCGAAATCACGCACTCGTTGTCATTTTCGGTGTCTTTTCCCTCAATAATCTCGTACTTGTCAATGTTTTCGGTCTTTGACAGAACCGTCGCAGAAACCCTTGAATCGCCCGTCCGCACAACAAGGGTCGTTGAAACGATACCCTCCGCGTCGAGCACAAAATCAAGCTCCTTGACCGCATCAACGTCCTCCTTCGACATGCCCCGCGTCGCCTTGAGCTCAATATCGCGGTAATTCGTCCTCTTGAAGTAGTTGTTTCCCGCTTCGGTCGTCGCCTTATAGCCAAGGCGGCACACGAGGAAAAGCCCCGTTCCCAGCGCGATGACAAGGACGATCGAGATGAAGGAAACTATTCTTTTCCGCACTGTTTTCAGCGCATCCTTAAACTGAGTTCTCTTCATCGCTTACCACTCCAGCTCCGTCGCCTTGAGAGGCTTTGCGTTATGTTTAATGCTGAACACGCGCCCGTTCCTGATCTTGACTATGCGGTCGGCCATCTTGCCGATTTCCGGATTGTGCGTGATCATGATGACCGTCGTATTTTCCTGCTTCACCGCGTCCGAAATCGCCGAAAGCACCTCGATACTGGTCTCGTAGTCAAGCGCCGCAGTCGGCTCATCGGCAAGAATCAGCTTAGGCCTCTTAACAAGCGCCCTCGCAATTGCAACACGCTGCTGCTGACCTCCGCTCATCTGTGACGGGTAGCTTCCCGCCTTATCGCCAAGGCCGACACGCGCGAGCGCCTCCTCAGGCGCGAGCGGATCCTTGCAAATCTCGGCAATAAACCTCACATTGTCAAGCGCCGTCAGGTTCGGCATAAGATTGTACGACTGGAAAATGAAGCCGACATACTCCCTGCGGTACTTCGTCAGCGCCTCGTCCGTCGGATGCGAGTAATCCTTTCCCTCAACCAGCAGCTTTCCGTCCGTCAGATAATCCATACCGCCAATGATATTCATCATCGTCGACTTGCCGCACCCGCTCTCACCGAGCACCACAAGAAACTCTCCCTTGTAAACGTTCAGGTTGATGCCTTTCAGCACCCTCGAAACGTGTCCGGGCACTCTGAACTCCTTTATCACATTCTGAAGCGAAACGAGAACCTCTTTCTCCTCGCCCTTTCCCACGGCAAGCCCCTTCTCGGCAATGGTAATCGCCGCCAGCGAAGCCATGTGCTCACAGAGCTCCTGCTCCTCCTTAGTGAAAGGCTTTCTGTTCTTCTTGTTGATAAACTCAATGCATCCAATCACGCTGCTGAGATTGTTGAGCGCAACACAAAGCATTGTCCTTGTCGACAAGCCGTGGTCATCAAAAACGGTCGTCTCGTACTTCTCGTCGCTCGACGCATCCTCTATGAGGATTGATTTACCCGTCTTTGTAACCTTGCCCTCAATGCCGACGCCGTTCTCGATGCTGATGCCCTCAAGGTCAACCGTTCCGGAGTAAAACATGGGGTAAAGCGTCTTCTTCTGCTCGTCAAGCAGCCAAAGTGCTCCCGCCTCACAGCCAAGCGCCTTAATAATGATGTCAAGGCTCCCCGAAAGAGCCTCCTCGATATTGTCAACGACAAGCAGCTGCTCCATGATGTCCCACGTCAGCTTTGTGTAACCGTTAATCTCAGCCATTGTTTCCTCCGTTGTTTGGGACTGCACGGCGACATAATTGGCGGTTTCCATCGCCAAGTCCCCGTCCGCGCCTGAATCTTTTTTTCTGCTTTAATTGTACCATATTTTTCCTTGGAGATATAGTAAAACTCGGCCCTGTATGTATAAAATTTAGTGGTTTTGAAGGCAAAAAAACAAGACGCCAATGCAGAAAAGCAAAGACGCCTCATTGTCGGTGAATTCGTTGGTCTAAATCACCCGATCAGTTCTTTAATATCTTTTTCATTCTGTTTTGTGAAATCAGAAAGCCCGTACGTTCTGATGCGCTCGTTTACCATGTTGGGGACAACGAAACCGTTTTTAACAAGCGCTGCAAGCCTGTTTATGACTGTCTTATTGGTTACGCCAAGGTTTTTGCTGATTTCAATTGGCGTGAACTCTCTCTTGCGAAGCGAAATCAGATGCAGAAGCAGCTCTTTTTCTTTCCCTTTAAGGTACGAAAGGCTGCCTTCAAGTTCCTCGCTTTTTGAGGCCTCGGAAAGCTCACAAACCCTGCCCGAATAAAGCAGAACCATGCGCAAAAAGTAATTGAACCAGATTTCCGGATGCGGCGGGTTGTTTCGTCCCGAATAGTAGAGCTGCGGCAGACCCATCTGAATCGAATCATAGTACTCGTCAATGTCATAGGCGAAATACTCCTCCAACGAGCCAATACCATTGAAAGCATACCCGTTGATATCCATAATGTAGCCTGACAGGAGGCGCGCAGTTCTTCCGTTGCCGTCTTCGAACGGATGGATCGTAACCAGCTGGTAGTGAACAACGGCGGCAACGATAAGCGGATGGTCGTCAGTCGTATTGACGTAATCGACAAGCTCATCCAGAAGCGCCGGAACATCCGAATACTCAGGCGGAATATACTCAGCCTTGCCGGATACCGAATCGTAGACCGCAAAAAGCACACCGGGAGGCATTGGACCTCTCAGCCCTATCTTCTCTTTTGAAGCTCCTTTAACAACATATTTTTGAACTGCAAGAATAAGCTCTTTCGAAAACTTCTCACAGGTCAACGCCTTTTCTTCAAGATAATTCAGTGCAAGGAAGTAATTCCGTACCTCCTGCTCCGGTTTCAGATAGTGCTTTCTTTCGTCACCGTCAATAACCTCATCAGCCTGTTTTTCGGTGAGAGGGTTTCCTTCAATCTTGGTAGATGCAAAAGAGCTTTTCTTCTTTGAGTTCTTTCTAAGTCTGTTCGCGGCTGCTTTTGAAAGCTTAACAGAAGAGACAGTATACCTATTCTTATCGATATCAGAAATGTATTTTAAGATTTCATTTGTGAGTCTGACTTTAATCATCAGCAACTGCCTCCTTTCTACACGCTTATATTATATCATGCCGGGGCAGACTTTTCCACAAAAATTACACTATTATTTCACTATTTTTCACTATTATTTCACTATTCGTCGATTTCAAATCGCTTTGAGGCACGGTGATTTTTCCTAAAAATAGAAGAGAGAAGCATTTCTGTCTCTCTCCTCTATCGATGCGATTACACATGCGATTTGTTATTCCCACTCAATCGTAGCCAGCGGCTTGTCGGAAATGTCCCAGAGGACTCTGTTGACGCCCGGGACGGTCTTGATAATCCTGTCGCGGATGGTGCAGAGGGTCTGGAATGAAAGTGCGGGAACCGTTGCCGTGACTGCGTCGGTCGTGTTGATGGCGCGGATGACAACTGCCCAGCCCATGTAGCGCTTGCCGTCTTTGATGCCTGTCGACTGGAAGTCGGGGATGACGCAGAAGTACTGCCAAGGCTTGAAGGTGAGCTTGTCGATTTCTTCGCGTACGATTGCGTCTGCCTCACGGAGAGACTCGAGCCTGTCGCGTGTGATGGCACCTACGCACCTGACGCCAAGTCCGGGTCCCGGGAAGGGTTGGCGGTAAACCATATTGTCGGGGAGCCCGAGAGCCTTGCCGACCACTCTGACCTCGTCCTTGTAAAGGAATTTTACGGGCTCAACCAGTTCAAAGCCGAACTTTTCCGGGAGACCGCCAACGTTGTGATGAGCCTTGACGCCCTGGCTCTCCAGGATATCGGGGTAGATTGTGCCCTGGCCGAGGAACCTGATGTCCTCAAGCTTTGCGGCCTCTTCGGCGAAAACGTCAATGAAAAGGCTGCCGATGATCTTGCGCTTCTTTTCGGGGTCGGAGACGCCTGCGAGAGCGTCGAGGAAACGGTCAACAGCATCAACGTAGACCAGATTGGCGCCAAGCTCCTCGCGGAAAACCTTGATAACCTGCTCGGGCTCGCCCTTTCTGAGCAGACCGTGGTTTACGTGAACGCAGGTGAGCTGCTTGCCGATTGCCTTGATGAGAAGAGCTGCGACAACTGAACTGTCAACGCCGCCGGAGAGTGCGAGAAGAACCTTCTTATCGCCAATCTGCTTCCTTAAGGCTTCGACCTGCTCGTCGATAAATGCTTTTGCGCGCTCTTCGTTGGTGATGCGAAGGAGCGATTCCGGACGTGTTTCATAAACGTACTGTGCCATATACTGCCTCCTGTGATGAATACGAAAAGGATAACTTTTAAAATCCTGCCTTATTTTGTTTTCTTCCGCGACTTGCGTAAAGAGCCAAAAATCTCGATTTTTGAGCTATTTTTTCGTGAACAAACCCGATGACGTACGAAGGTACTTCGAGTGGTTTGTTCGCGGAAAGCAAGTCGCGAGTAATTGTCGTAAGACACCTTATCTCATGTTTTCTTTCCCCGCGACTTGCGCAAAGAGCCCGAAATCGCGGCTTAAGAGCTGTACGAAGGTACTGCGAGCGGGAGGCTCGCGCAAAGCAAGTCGCGAGTAATTGTCGTAAGACACCTTGTGTGCTTTTTGAAGTACAGTCGGTTTTGTTAGTTTTCTTCCGCGACTTGCGTAAAGAGCCAAAAATCTCAGCTTGTGTAGTTGTCGAAGTAGCCCTGGACCAGGACAACAGGTGTGCCCTTGTCGCCGGAGCCCGACGTGAGGTCGCAGAGGGAGCCGATGAGGTCGGTGAGCTGCCTTGGCGTTGTGCCCTCGGAGACCATGTGGCCCACCAGGCTGGAGCCGTCTTTTTGGCGTATTTTTTCGGAAATAGCTTTCTTCAAAGCTTCGCCGGAAAGATCCTTGAAGTCGTTGTCGGCAAGGTATTTGAGTTTGAGCTCGTTGGGTGTTCCGATGAGGCCGTCCGTAAATGCGGGGGAAACGACCGGATCGGCAAGCTCCCAGATTTTGCCCTGAGGATCCTTGAAAGCGCCGTCGCCGTAGACCATTACTTCGATGGTCTTACCGCTCGCCTCGAACAGTTTTTTCTGTATGTCCTCAACGAGCCACTGGCTGTCGTTCGGGAAAAGCTTTATCGTCTCTTCGGTCGCTTTGTTGGAGCCGAGCAGACCGTACTTGCTGTTGAATCCGCTGCCGTCGACAGGCTCCGTGAGGATGTCGTCCATGCTCAGCACCTTCTCGGCGCCTGCCTTGAGCAGCCTGCGCTTCGTGCGGGCACGGGTGTGGATGTCGCAGGCGATGACGTTCTTCGTATAGTCGAGTATCGCCTCCGCGTGGTTCGCGAATATGACCTCGGCCTCGCAGCCGCATCCGCGGATGAGCTCGAGATAGTAGGATACGTAATCGATGCCGGTGAACGGGTGCACCGGATACCCGAAGGCGGCCCTGTACTGCTCCTCGCTGAGCACGTCGCTCCAGGGGTTGACCTCCTTCTCGTCCAGCAGATCCTCGTCGAAGAGATGGTTGCCCACCTCGTCGGAGGGGTAGCTGAGCATGAGGTATATCTTTTTCATGCCCTTCGCGATGCCGCGCAGGCAAATGGCAAAGCGGTTGCGCGAGAGGATCGGGAATATGACGCCGACCGTGTCGCTTCCGATCTTGGCGGCGACGTCTTTCGATACCGCGTCGATGGAGGCGTAGTTTCCCGCGGCGCGCGCGACGACGGATTCGGTCACCGCGACGACGTCCCTGTCGTTCAGGGGGAACCCCTCGCACTTTGAAGCGTTCAGGACGCTTTCCGCCACGATGGCGGCGAGATTGTCGCCTTCCCTGATGATCGGGGCGCGGATACCTCTGGATACTGTTCCTACTGTTCTCATTGTGACTCCTCCAGGAATGTCAGAGATTTATGAAATACCGCCGCCAGGGCGGAAATCACATCAGATGAATCTGCAGATCTTCGCGACCACCGGCACCCAGAGGCTGATGATTATCACGAGCCAGATCTGGAGCGGGAGCGTGACCCTTATCATATCTGCGGGCGTGTAGTTTTCGGTCTCGTAGGTGAGACGGGTCACCGCGTCCTTCGGAAGGAGATAGCAGTTGCATGCGCAGAGACCCAGCGTCATGACCGCTACAGCGGGCGACAGCCCGCATGCGGCGGAGAACGCGCAGAGCAGAGGCGCCGCGATCACCATGATGACCGGGGCCGAAGGCAGGAGAGCCAGCAGGACGAACGTGAGAAGGGCGCATACCGCGACGGCCGGCACTGCGGCGAAGTGGGGATGTCCGAGCGTTCCGGCCAGGGCGTTCACTATCCCGGCGTCAGCCATGGCTCCGCTGAGCGACATGAGCGTTCCCGCGAGGAAGAAGGGGTTCCAGTCCATATCCCGCAGGAAGCTCTTCATGTCCAGGATGCGGATCCCGGGGAGGAAGAACACGCATGCTCCAAGCAGCGATACCATCACGATGTCCAGAGCGGGGATCCAGGAGGAAGCGATCCAGAGGATCACCATAGCTCCCGTTATCACGAGGACCTTCTTTTCCTGCGCGCTGACTTCGTCCGGCACGGCGAGGGAATTCAGGAACGAACGCATCGTTCCCGCGTCGACCTCACGCGGAGCGAAGATCTTGAGGATGAGTATCCATGCCACGGGCAGCGCGAATATCGCGAGCGGGATCCCGGCGCACAGCCACTGTACGAAAGATATGCTGTTGCCGGTCAGCTTTTCGAGCATCGTAATGGCATATACGTTGAGAGAGCTCCCGACCGGGGTTATCATGCCGCCGATCATAGTGGCTACGGGGATGCCCACCATGAAAGCGCGTCCGGCGCGCTGGCGCTGGCCGTCTTCGTGATAGAGGTCGAGGAAGCTGAGCGCTATGGCCATAAAGATGGCGCAGGTGGCCATGTTGGAAGTTATCGAGGAGAGGATCGCGGCGCCGAGCATCATCGTGAGGAGCATGCTCTTTATGCTCTTGCCGAACGACTTGAGCAGCATTACGAGTATGCGGCGCGAAAGCGGTATCTTTGCATAAGCCTGCGCGAAGGCCGCGGAGGCTATGACGAACAGCGGCACCCGCGTGGCAAAGCCGGAGAGCGCCCCGGAAAAGCCTTTGGTTATCCCGAGCAGCGGCATCAGGACTATGCACAGTACGCACGCCGTTACGGGATGTATCGCTTTGGTGAGAATTATGACCAGAAGGGCGACTGCCATTGCGATCGCGGTCACGCCCGCCCTCGCTCCCGATTCCGCGGCGGGGATAAGGAACGACGCGGCTATGATAACGACTGCGGCGGCAATGCCTATCAGCTTGTTTCTTTTCACGTTCAGGCCTCACTTTCGTATGAAGCATAGGCGGCGGGGACCCTTTTTACCGGCGTCCGGCCGCAGATTAGTATATATTTTATTGACAATGTTGTCAATAAAACCGGCGTGCTCAGAACCCCAGCAGCCTGCCCGCCTGATACACCAGAGCGGACACGATATACGCGACGATTATCTGCCATGCTACGGACATCCCGGTCCACTTGAGGCTGTTCATCTCCTTGCGGATCGCCGTTACGGCGGCGACGCACGGGACGTACAGAAGCACGAACACGAGGAACGAGAGGGCCGACAGCGGGGTAAAGCCCGTCATCGCGGAAGCTACCGCGGCGCCCGCGGCTGTGATGGAAAAGCCGTAGAACATGCTGAGAGAGGAGACAACCGCCTCCTTCGCGACGAAACCTGTCAGGAGCGCGACCGCCGCCTGCCATACCGGGAAGCCCTGCGGCTTGAACACGGGCGCGATAAAGTTGCCTATGGCGGCTAGTATGCTCTCCGACGCATCCTCAGTCATATGCAGGCGTATATCGAAGCTCTGGAGGAACCACAGCACGATGCTCATCAGAAGCAGGACCGTTCCGGCCTTCACGAGGAAGCCCTTCACTTTCTCCCAGACGTGGAGGATCGTGTTGTGCAACGAAGGCATCCTGTACGGCGGAAGCTCTAGAACGAAAGCCGCGTCTTCGCCCTTGAACAGGGTTTTCTTGAATATCAGTCCGGATACGACCGCCATCAGAAGGCCGAGGACGTACAGACAGAAGACGACGAGCCCCGACCACGCTCCGAAGAACGCCGACGTTATAAGTCCGTAGACCGGCAGCTTTGCGGTGCAGCTCATGA
>DBWH01000006.1:75768-75954 GCA_002308595.1 Mageeibacillus sp. UBA1243
CTTGCCCGAGAGGCCGAAGCGGCGCATCAGCCGGTCCATTATGAAGGCGGCCCTGGACATGTATCCGGAATCCTCAAGGAGCGACAGGAAGAGGAACAGGAGCGCGATCTGCGGAAGGAAGGTCAGGACGCCGCCGACGCCCGAGACGATGCCGTCGCATATGAGGCTCACGAGCCATCCCGCCCC
>DBWH01000015.1 GCA_002308595.1 Mageeibacillus sp. UBA1243
AGAAAGTAAATAATATAGCATAATCCCGTGGAAAATGCAAGGAAAACAGACAGGATACGCGCGTTTTTCTTATGGAAACGGTTTGTATGCGCGGGATGGGACCGGGGGGAAGCCGGAGAAAAGAAAACCGCCGGAAACCTGTTCGTTTCCAGCGGCTTGACATAATACAAAAATGGTGGGCGTACGAGGAACAGAACGTTATTGAACGCAAGTGTTGGTCCGACAACAGGTCGCAGGGAGGCATCAAGAACTCATTTTTTTAATATTTCATCGATTCTTTATATTTTTTTATATCTTTAAAAGAAAAACGCTTGATTTTTGACGAAGTAGGGGGTATATCACCCGATGGAACGGACTTCCGGACCTACGGATTTCTGTTTCGAGCTCATTGTATCGGTTATTTCAGCAAAAGAAAAACATGAATCCGCCAAGTTTCACAATAAGCACTTTTGCTGCTAGGAATGAAATGCCAGCACAGGAAGATTGTATCTTCGTGTCTTGCTGGACGTTTCTCTGTCGTTTCTTGAGCGGGTTCTTGGTCGGACCTACATCTTCGCGTATGGGGATGCGTCCGGCTTTTTTTTATTTTCCGGATATCTCCTCGAACACGGTTTAATATGGTCCCCATATTACCATATTGCTTATCACCACTCACCCCAACAAGGAGAATGAATCATGAACGAACGAGCCGAAAACGCCTCCACTCCGTACATGGAGAAAAATCCACAACCATTGACGACCACCAAGAGAAGAAAGATTTGGATTTGGTCTGCAATTATAGTCATCGCTATTTGTTTTTTGGTCATCAAATTTGAGCCTTTTTCCTCTGATGCACGAGCAATTGAAAATGTGATAAAAGAAGATGCCAAGACGCAACTTGATCTTCCTCAAGACAACAGGCAAGCTCTCAGACTCATTGTAACTCGAATGAGGGCAATTGACACATCGGATTGCCCCGGGGATTTCAGAGCAGCATATGAACGACATATTCATGCCTGGGAAGGAATGCGTGATCAAATACTCTCTGAACCCGAAGGTTTTTTGGATTCGTTTTTTGTGGGTTTCTTACATGGTTTAGCAGGGGACTTGACTGGTGGCACGGCAGATATGGCCGCGGCTGAAAACTACTGGTTAGGACAAATAAGGGATACATGGAACGATGTTCGTGCAATTGCAATGAAACATAATGCAAAAATAGACTAACAAGTTCTAGCGCATTGTTAAACAATAATGTGTTCAAATGTGTTGTTTGTTATAAAATGGTGATTCACAAAAGAAAAGGACGAATTGGGACGAAAAAGGCTTATTCGATGGGGCAGGAGACTATTATCCTGCTCCCTTTGATAATCCTGTTGTTTGTGGAGGGGTTCCAGAGTCTTTTCGCTCAGGGCTCATCCGGCGGGATTGTTGTTACGGCAGACGCGAAGAATGCCAATCCGACACTCGTTTTCAATGGCGGGTTGTCGGATCAGGCACTTTCCGCGAAGATTCTGTCCGATTTCCAGCACTGTGGATGGTTCACCGTACTCAAATCGGGCTCGGCGACTTATCATGTCTCGGCCAAGGGAAACCTGCAGGATTTCACGGTCACGGTCTCGAACAGCGCGGGCGTGACGATTCATTCGATCCCCGTCAGGGGCAGCAAGGATGTCGATACCGCAGCTCACACTGCGGTCGATGCGGTCCTGAACAAGCTCTTCGGCATCCAGGGTATCTGCCGCTCGAAAATCGTGTTTTCCGCCCAAACAAGCCCGAAGAACCGCGAGATATACGTCTGCGATTTCGACGGCTCGAATATCCAGCCGCTCACGAAGCACAACACGCTCAGCGTCCACCCGGTGTGGGCTCCCGACGGCAAAAGCGTCATCTACAGCTTCTACGAGGGCAATTCGGTCAACCTCGTTCAGCACAATTTTGAGCTCGGCTCCCGACGACTCACCAAGGATGGCGGTGTCGATGGCATCGGGTCGCTGTCGCCCGACGGCAAGACGCTCGCGATGATCCTGAAACGCAAGAATCAGGTGGACCTTTACCTTCGCCCGCTCGAAGCCGGGAACAACAAGCTCACGCAGCTCACCAACGGCAAAGCACTCGAATCAAGCCCGTGCTGGAGCCCGGATGGGGAGAAACTTTGCTTCGTCTCGGACGCGAAAAACGGCCGCCCGGTCCTCTGCGTGATCGATCCTTTCGCAGGGGGAGAAGCCGTTGTGATCTCCGGGCTCGTCGGGAGCGAACGCGTGGCACCGTCCTGGGCCTCGGACAACCGGCTCGCGTATAGCGCGAAGATTGGCGGCAAGTATGAACTCCGCATCGCGAAGCTCAGCTCCGACTGCAAATCCGGGGTCATGGAGGAAAACGGAGTTCCGGGCAAGGATACATTCCAGGGCGAAGATCCGTCCTGGGCTCCTGACAACCGTCACGTCACGCTCACGAAAAGCGATGGCATCTACGTGATCGACACCCGGCTCGGGGTGGAACGTAAGCTCGTTTCCGGCACACGCAAGGTCGGTCAGTCCAAATGGTCGCCAATCTTGAAGTGATGTCCTTCTTTGAAGTGTTGAGCAAGATACAGTCTCTTCACCTCGCGAAAAGTTCTGTAGAGTGAGAAACAAGAAGCAGAAGTTAAGTCGGTGTTTACTATATTGCATGCAAAATAAATATAAATATTTTGCAATCATAAAAACAATGGGAAAAGGAGGGTGCCGGTTTTCAAGCCTGCGGGGTGCGACTTGCGGAATAAGTGAACGAGGTGCGGTGAGATGCCTAGTGTCAGCGGGCTGTCCCTCCGGGGGTCGCTTCGCTCGAAACTCGCTGCGCTCCTCGGTGAACTTGCTGGCGCAAGTTCGATTGATCAGGTAACCGCGAGGCACGCAGGCGGAACAATGCTTGAAAGCTTGGGGCTGTCCCTCCGTGGGTCGCTTCGCTCGAAACTCGCTC
>DBWH01000067.1:0-7752 GCA_002308595.1 Mageeibacillus sp. UBA1243
ACCGACGGCATGCCCGTCGTACACAAAAAAAGAGCCAACCGCCGTGGCTCTTTTTTGTGGTTCTCTTGCGGACACTGAAATTTTATCCGTCGGACCACGGGAGAATTTGATTTTTGAGGTATCGGGCGAACAACTGAATTTGCTCAAAGCCTTTAAAAACCTCGCGGCCTTTTTGCTCTCTGTCAAGCCTGAGCTTCGACAGTGACCTGCTTGGGAGCTCTCTTAACAAGACCTCTCTTGTCTTTAAGGCAGGCTGCGCAAACATACGCGTAACGCGTAACACCCTTATCGTCAATAATCTTGACGCGGCGAACATTAACCTTCCAGTCTCTCTTAGCTCTTCTGCTGACCTGAGAACGGGTAATGCTGATATGACGGCCAAACATCATATCTTTTGCACAAATCTCACATTTTGCCATTTAAAGCACCTCCTCTCGGATTTATCAAACAGCGGTGTACATTATACTCTTTTTATAAAATGCGCGCAAGCGTTTTTTCGCTGTCTTTTTTATATTTTTAAACCTTTTTCAGGATTAACAGGCCCTAAAAGACCTCTCCTCCCCTTATTTTTCAACGAGCGACCCCTTCGCAATTGAGACCTCGCCAAGGCAGTTCAGCGATTTTCCGTCAACTTTCGTCGTCACTACACCGCCGGTGATCGTGATCTTGAATGTCGCCGTGAGAGCATCGTCAGCTGCCGTGAGGTTCAGCGTTCCGCCCTCTATGAAGATGTAGCCCTTGGAGATATCGTCGTCGCCGTCAACCTTAACCGCGTCGTCCTCAGACGTCACGTTCACGATGCCGTCATGCATTCTGAAGCTCTCCTTGGCTTTAAGAGCGTTGTTGGGAGCCTTAACGGTAACGGTGCCTGTTACGATGGAAAGGTCGTTTTTGCAGCCGATTCCGTTGTTGTAGTTTGCGTTGACGGTAAGCGAGCCGTAGCCGTTGATTGTAAGGTCATCCTTGCTGTATATGCAGGCGTTGGGGTTGCCCTTGGCGTCAAGTTCGGTGTATGTCTTTGCGTCCGTGAACGTGTTCTCGGTGCCCGTTGCCATCGTGATGCCCACCTTGTCGGCAGACATGACGTAGATGCATGCGGACTTTGTGTTGGTGACACTGACGCCGTTCAGAATGAGGCGAACCTTTTCGGTTTTCTCTACGTTTACGACAATCTGTCCGTCGGTCAGCGTGCCGCTCAGAATGTATGAGCCTGCCGTGTTGATCGTAACGGTGTTGCCTTCAACGACTGCGCCCTGGCCTGTGACCTCGGATGCGTCCTGCTTAAGGACGATCTTCGTGCACTCCTCGGGGACGTATGCAATCGTGGTATCGAATTTTGTGAACTGATCCGAAGTTGAAACAACCTGCGGGATTGTTGAGGGATCCTCATTGGCGGTTTCGCCCGGTGTGGCAGTAGGATTTTCAACCGGTGCAGCCGTAGGATCTGCCGGCTTCTCTCCGGCGGGGTCCGACGAGCATGCGCAGACAGCAAAAATCAGGGCGATTGCCGTAAGAACGATTGCGAAAGCTTTAAGCTTCCCAAAAAATCTCGTAGTCTTCATCTTTTTAGCCTTTCTTTATCGTGTGTCACCGCCGGTTTTAAAGCCGCAGTGAACGAAGTGTCAGATGAGTCTGCTCAGGACCTCGGCCTTGTCGGTGTACTCCCACGGAAGATCGCAGTCTGTCTTGCCGAAATGGCCGTAGCAGGTGGTTTTTCCGTAAATCGGTCTCCTCAGATCGAAATATGAGATGATTCCCTTTGGCGACATGTCGAAGTTCTCAAACACCGCCCTCTCGATCTCCTGAACGGGGATTTTCTCGGTTCCGAACGTCTCGACGGCAACCGATACGGGGTGACTGACGCCAATGGCATACGAGATCTGAATCTCGCACCTGTCGGCAAGTCCTGCGGCAACGATATTCTTCGCGATATACCTTGCCATGTACGCGCCTGAGCGGTCAACTTTTGTCGGATCCTTGCCGGAGAAAGCTCCGCCGCCGTGACGGCTCATTCCGCCGTAGGTATCGACAATGATTTTGCGGCCCGTAAGTCCCGAGTCTCCGTAAGGTCCGCCGATTACAAATCTTCCCGTCGGGTTGATGTAAAAAACAGTGTCGGACGCGAGGAGTTCATTGGGCAGAACGTGCCTGATAACGTATTTTTCAAGGTCTTCCCTGAGCTGTTCCGTCGTAACGGTCTCGTCATGCTGCGACGAGAGCACCACGGCGGTAATCTTAAAGGGTTTGCCGTTTTTGTCGTACGCGACGCTTACCTGGCTCTTTCCGTCGGGACGGAGGTACTTAAGGAGCCCTGATTTTCTCACTTCGGTAAGCCTTCTTGTGAGCTTATGGGCAAGGGCAATCGGAGCCGGCATGTATTCGCCGTTTCCGCAGACCTCGTTCGAAGCATAGCCGAAGACCATGCCCTGGTCGCCTGCTCCGTCGTTGTCGACACCCATTGCGATGTCGGGCGACTGAGTGTTGAGGCAGCAGTTGACGCAACATGTGTTTCCGTCAAAGCCGAGTGATGAATCGTTGTATCCGATTTCGATTACGGTGTCGCGCGCGATGCGTGCATAGTCAACTTTCGCGGCGGTGGTGATTTCGCCCATTATCTGGATGAGGCCCGTGCAGGCCGTAACCTCGCAGGCTACTCTTGAAGAAGGGTCCTGTGCGAGCACGGCGTCGAGTATATTGTCAGCTATCCGGTCACAGATCTTATCGGGATGTCCCTCAGTTACCGATTCGGATGTAAAAATCTTCATAATTTGCAGTTTCTCCAAAGTAAAATGATATTGGCTGTAAAAAGCCTTGTTTGTCTTAAAATTCAGCGGTTTTTCCGCACTATGTTTCAGGCAGATGCCTCGCCCGAATCCGCCAATGTCTCTCCGGGCTCCTCGGGTTTGTACTCAAGAAGCGGCTCGTCGCCCTTTACTATCGTATCTTCCGTTACCCTGCATAAGGACACGTTTTTCCTTGAAGGCACGGAGAACATCACGTCGCGCATCGCATTGTCGACAATGGCACGGAGGCCTCTTGCGCCGGTTTTGCGCTCCATCGCAAGTTTGGCGATAGCTGTCAGGGCTTCGTTGTCAAAGACGAGGTCGACGCCGTCAAGCGAAAGCAGCTTTCTGTACTGCTTCGTGAGCGCGTTCTTTGGCTCAGTGAGAATCCTTATGAGCGCGGACTCGTCAAGCGCCTCGAGAGTCACTACAGTCGGCACCCTTCCGATGAACTCGGGGATGAGGCCGAACCTGAGAAGGTCCTGCGGCTCGACTTTTGCAAGCAGCTTGTTTGTGTCAAGGTCCTCTTCGGTGATGATCTTTCCGGAGAAGCCCATTGTGGATTTTCCGAGTCTGTTTTCGATTATCTTCGGCAGTCCGTCAAACGCGCCGGAGCATATGAAAAGTATGTTCGTGGTGTCAATCTGAATGAACTGGGACTGCGGGTGTTTTCTTCCGCCGTTCGGAGGCACCTGCGCCACGGTTCCTTCAAGTATCTTGAGAAGAGCCTGCTGCACGCCCTCTCCGCTGACGTCTCTCGTGATGGAAACGTTCTCGGTCTTGCGTGCGATTTTGTCTATTTCATCGACAAAAATGATACCCTTCTCGGCTTTCTCAACGTTTCCGTCGGCAGCCTGTATGAGCCTGAGCAGAATGTTCTCGACGTCCTCGCCGACGTATCCCGCCTCAGTTAAGGCAGTGGCGTCTGCAATCGCGAACGGAACGTCAAGTATTTTTGCAAGCGTCTGGGCAAGGTAGGTCTTTCCGACGCCCGTCGGTCCTATGAAAAGCACGTTGCTCTTTGTAAGTTCTGTGTCTCTCAGTTCTTTCGGAATCTCCGGCAGGTTTTCTTCGTTTATCTTTGACTTGCGTTTCCTTGCGGAAGCCCTTCTCTCATTGTCGAGAAGTCTCTTGTAGTGGTTGTACACGGCAACGCAGAGCGCTTTCTTCGCGTTCTCCTGCCCTACAACGTACTCGTCAAGTTTAGCCTTAAGCTCCTCAGGCTTCGGAAGCCTGAACCCGTCGTGAAAGACGGAATTGACCTCATCCGGCTCGCTCTTTCCGGCTCCCGGAGCGTCCTTCCCGATAAGCTCAACACAAAGTCTCACACAGTCCTCGCATATATTTACGTTCGGACCCTGCACGACGGCAATGGCGCCGTTGAGATCTCTGCCGCAGAATGAGCATTTATATGGTTTTCTGTCTTTTTCGTTCATAAACTAAGTCCTTACAAGATTCTTTTGTAGATACCGGGAAGCAATTCTCAATCAGTCTGCTTTCAGCTGGTCTTCCTCAAACTCTGTTTTTGTAGACCTTGTCAATAATACCGTACTCAAGCGCCTGTTCTGCGGTCATGAAATTATCCCTGTCGGTATCGCGCTCGATAACCTCGATCGGTTTGCCCGTGTTCTCGCTCAGAATGCGGTTCATGTTTGCTTTCACGTTTTTAATGTGCTCCGTTGCGATGACAATGTCGCTCGCGGGGCCTCTTGAGCCTCCCATCGGCTGGTGGATCATTATCTCACTGTTCGGAAGAGCGTAGCGTTTGCCCTTGGCGCCTGACGAAAGAAGGAAAGCTCCCATGCTCGCAGCCCTGCCAATGCAGATGGTCGAAACGTCGCACTTAATGAAGTTCATTGTGTCGTAGATGGCAAGACCTGCCGAAACGCTGCCGCCGGGACTGTTGATGTAAAGCGAAATGTCCTTTCCCGGGTTGACGCTCTCAAGGTAAAGAAGCTGCGCAACGCAAAGGCTTGCAGTCGCGTCGTTAATCTCGTCGCTTAAAACTATGATTCTCTCATTGAGAAGTCGCGAAAAAATATCGTAGGAACGTTCTCCGCCGTTCGCGGTCTGTTCAACAACATACGGTACAAGTGCCATTGTTTTCCTCCAGTTATAGTTCAAGGCCGGCCGGCATTCGTCCGGAGGCCGTGTTAAATCCGATAATTCCTTTTAAAGGCCCCTCCTCCGTCAGGATTGGCCCCGTTCACCTTGAATTGTAATTTTAGCACATTTTAAAATCCTTAAAAAGCTTTTTATTATCATCAAGGTATCGTTAAGAAACCGCCAATGCCGTCCGCCTGCTGTGTCCGAAAGTAAAAGCGGCATTAAAGAACAGCTTAAAGGTGATCTTCAGCTTTGTCTTTTTTGCCGCTTTGAAACTACGTAGTGTAAGACGGGATCGTGCCGCGATTATTCTGTGTAAACCGCATTGGCGACGATGAAATCGATTGCAAGCCTCGGCTTCATGTCGTTCTCGATGAATGACTTGAGCTCGTCGGAAAGCTGTGACTTGAGCTCCTCGAAATCCATCTTGTAAGCTTCTGCCATCTCTTTGAGGTGAGCTTCGGTCTGCTCCTCGGTGGGCTTCAGATCCTCAGCCGCTGCGATTGCGTTGAGAATGAGTTCTTCGCGAACCTGCTTCTCGGCGTTCGGACGGATGCTCTCTTTCATGCCTTCCATCGTCTGGCCGCTCATTGCGAGGTAGTCCTCAAGCTTGATTCCGTAATTTGAAAGCTGTCTGCGGTACGACTCGATGATGTTCCTCTCTGCGTTGTCAACCATTACTGAGGGGATGTCAACCTCTGCGTTCTCGCAGGCCTTCTCGATGATCTGGTTCTCGTAGGAGACCTTGGCGTCTTTTTCTTTCTTCTTGCCAAGCTTAACCGCGAGGTCCTTCTTGTACTCGGCAAGGGTCTCGAACTCGCTCTTCTCAACTGCGAAATTGTCGTCAATTTCGGGAATAACTTTCACTTTGATATCGTGGAGCGTTACTGCGAATTCAGCTGCTTTTCCGGCAAGATCCTTTGCGTGGTAGTCCTCGGGGAACGTTACCGAAACGACGAACTCATCGCCAACGTTATGGCCGATAACCTGATCCTCAAATCCGGGGATGAACTGGCCCGAGCCGAGAACGAGGTTCTGGTTGTCAGCGCTTCCGCCCTCGAAAGCAACCCCGTCAACAGTGCCCTTGTAGTCGATGATGACTGTGTCGCCCGACTGAGCGGCTCTGCCCTCAACGCTCTCCATGCGGTAATCTTCCTCGGCAAGTCTCTTGAGCTCCGCGTCAACGTCCTCGTCGGTAACTTCCGTGGAAATCTTCTTGACCTCGATGCCCTTGTAATCGCCAAGCTTAACCTCAGGCTCAACGAAAACGGCGGCAGTGAAAACAAGCTTTGTGTTCTCTTCAACTTCGGTAACCGCGTACTCAGGGTCGCTGACCGGCTTGAGTCCGAGTTCCTTTACTGCTGCGTCGTACTCCTTCGGAATGAGAATGTTGAAAGCGGAATCATAGAGTGCTCCGATGCCGTACATTCTCTCAACGAGCTTTCTGGGCGCCTTGCCGTCCCTGTAACCGTTAATCTTAAACTTCTTCTTGTTCCTCTGGAACGACTTCTCAAGAGCGGCCTCGAAATTCGCCGGATCAACGTCGACGGTGATTAAGACCTTATTCTTCTCAGTAACTTCATATTTTGCGCTCATTTGCGTAAATTCCTCCTGTTTTAAAAACACCTTCCGGTCTTGAGGTTTTACAAAAAGAAAGCCTGCAGTAACGGCAGGCCTCTTCTCTTACGGGTAAAGGACAAATCAAAGACCGTATTTCTTCTTGAATTTATCAACACGGCCGCCGGTGTCAACCAGTTTCTGCTTGCCTGTATAAAAAGGATGGCACTTTGAACAAATTTCTACGTTCACCGCACCCTTAGTGGACATTGTCGTAAAAGTCTCACCGCAAGCACACTTCGCCGTTACCTCGGTAAAATTAGGATGGATACCCTGTTTCATTGTATGTCACCTTCCTTTAAGACACCAAATAGGTGATTTTTTCGCATTTTTCGGCCGCCGAAAATCAGCGGCGACGATGATTATAACACTTTTAAAAAGGCGTTGCAACTTGTTTTTTTCCAAAAATCGCCAAAAAGAGCGTATTTTTCAACAAGTTTCAATCTACGGCCCTGCCCGCAAGTTTTCCGAAGAAGTCCGCGAGTTCTCCGCAGCATTTTTCCTTAGTGTAGTTTTCAAGGAAGCACTTTCTCGCGTTCTCACCCATTTTTGCAGCAAGAGCCCTGTCGTCCGCAAGCTTTTTCACAGCCGCCGCAAAGCCTTCCGTGTCTCCGTTTCTAACGACAATACCGCAGCCGTACTTCTCTATATCGCTTATAATGTCCTCTTCGTCAAGTATCGCGATGACAGGCTTTCCCGTCATGTAGTAAGAGTAAACCTTGCTCGGCGCGCAGAGACCGCCAAGGCCCTTCTCAAGGCTCACCACAAGGGCGTCGCACGAGGAAAGCTCGCTTTCAAACTCTTCGCCCCTGAGGAATCCGGGGGTTTTTACATTGGCGTATCCGGAAAGTCTCTTTACGATGCTCTCCGCCTTATTCCCGTGTCCCGCAAACACAAATTCGACATCTGAAAGATCGTCCCTGTGCTTTTCGATCGAGGCCGTTATCGTCTCCATGTCCTGGCAGATGCCCATGTTGCCGAAATAGCCGCACTTAAAAGGCCTCTTTGGGCCAGGTTCGGGGTTTTCCTTGTAAAAGTCCCTGTGCCAGTTCGGGACGGTCGCAATCTTTTCTTTCGGTATGCCGCGCGTTTTTTCGAAAAAGCCTGCCATTTCGCGTGAGATGCAGACGACCCCGTCAAGACTCTCCGAGAGCCCGCGGTTGATTTTTCGCATTTTTCGGGCCATTATGCCGTTTTCGGACGTCTTGCCGGTTTTGATCGCAATCTCGGGGTAGACGTCGTGGGC
>DBWH01000067.1:7791-16674 GCA_002308595.1 Mageeibacillus sp. UBA1243
CGGCGGGTTCGAATAAGCCGCGACTACCCTGTAGTTTTTCATTGTGCGCAGCTGTTTTCTGACGCCAAGGTAAAACGAAAAGTAATTGATGAGCCTGCCGGCAACGCTTTTCCTCGAAAGCCTCAGGTACTTGATCCGCCTGATTCCCACGCCGTCTTTTGTTTCGGTTTTCGGGACATTGGCGGTGTCACCAGTGAAATACTCGCCGGGGTAGCCGCAAAGCACGTCAACGGAAAGGCCCGCATCGGCAAGCGCCCTGCAGGTGTCCGCGGCAAGCTCCGCGCTGGTGACGTATTCGGGACTGTAAAACTGACATACAAGCAGAACGTCTTTTTTATCCATTTTCCCGGCCGCCTTTTCCGTAGATTTCGTAGGCCTCGCTTCTTGAGAGACCGAACCTGACGCCAATGTTTTTCACGGCTTCATTTCTCTTCATTCCGCCCTCAATCGCCTCGTTTACACCGGCAATGAACTCCGCTACGGTCTTCTCGTCCCCTTCCCTGATTTTGCCTGCTTTTTCGGCAGTTTCGGGGTCATCTCCGGCGGGTTTTGCGCCCTCTATCACGACAACGTACTCCCCCCTCGGAGGCTCATCCGTGAGCATCTTTAAGAGTTCTTCGGCGGTTCCGCGCTTTACCTCTTCGTGTATCTTGGTTATTTCGCGGCAGAGCGCAATCGTTCTCCCCGCCGCGGCCGTTTCAAGCGCCTTCAATGTCTTTAAAATATTATACGGCGACTCGTAGAGGCAGACTGTCGCCACGGTTTTCGATATTGTTTCGAGCATCGGCGCGGCCTGCTTTTTGTTTTCGGGGAGGAAGCCCATGAAAAGGATCTTTGACGTTGAGATGCCCGACATGACCGCACCCGCGACAAACGCGCAGGGTCCCGGCACAACGCAGTAAGGCACGCCCTCTTCGATGCAAAGCTTGACGATATGTTCGCCCGGGTCAGAAATACCCGGCATGCCGGCGTCGGTCACAAGGGCCGCGTTTTCGCCCTTTTTGAGTCTCTCGATAATCTGCGGCCCGCGTTCAAGCTTGTTGTGTTCGTAGTAGCTGACGAGCGGCTTTTTTATGCCGAGATGCGAGAGAAGTCCCGCAGTGACCCTGGTGTCCTCGGCGCACACGAAATCAACGCTCTTTAGCGTCTCAATCGCTCTGAGCGTCATATCGCCAAGGTTACCTATTGGCGTACCGACAAGATAGAGCATACTTTTTTTCCTTTAAATCCGGCATTCTCTGCCTTTGTTCTCAAGGAACCCGACCGTTCCGCCGCTGCCGCCAAGCACCTCCGGAGCCTCCACAATGAGCTCCCTTCCGGCACCCTTAACGCCGCAGACCAGGAACATTACCGGTTCCTTCTCTATGTCAGCGTGCACGAATCGCAGCCTCTTGGGCTCGATTTTGTACTTCCGCATTAGTTCCATCGAATCGCAAAGCCTGTCCGGCCTGTTGATCATGTAAAATCTGCCGCCCGCTCTTAAGAGAGCCGCGGCGCCTTTCACCACGTCCTCAAGCGTCACCAAAGCCTCGTGCCTTGCGACGTAGGCGTTGTAGTTTTTGGAGGGTATCCCGCTGCCCGCGCTTTTATAAGGCGGATTCGTCACAACGACGTCAAAGCGCCTCCCGGCGAGCTCATTGGCGATGTTTTTGATGTCAGCGCATAAAAACTTCACCCTTTCGGAAAGTCCGTTTAGCTTCGCCGACCGCTCAGCCATCTCGACAAGCTCGGGAACGATGTCGACGCCAACGAACTCCGCATCGCTTTTTAGCGACAGGAGTACCGGCAATATGCCTCCGCCCGTCCCGAGATCGAGCACGTTTTCACCCGGAAGAACCCTTGCGAACTCCGCAAGCGCCACGGCGTCGGTTCCGTACCTGAAGCCGTCCTTCTTCTGCAGTATTACGCGCCCGCCGACAAGCAGATCGTCAAGCTGTTCGTTGTCCCTGATATCAGCTTCCACAAGCCCCTCCGGCTGCATACAAAACAAAAAACCGCGGCATATGTCCGCGGCAAACATTCAAACGTCACGTAAGACAAAAACAGGCAGCAGTATCCCGCGGGGAATCTGCTGCCCGGATTGCGCCTTGTCAGTCTTCCTGTGCAGGAGCTCCAACGGGGCNNNNCCGCAGTCGATGCACTTCTCGGGATCGATCTCGTATTTACCGTCACCCTCGCTGATAGCTTCTACGGGGCAACCTGCTGCACATGCGCCGCAAGCGATGCAATCGTCAGAAATCTTATATGCCATAATCAACACCTCCACTTTTGAATCTTAAAAAGAGTACTGTCGTATAATAGCGCCGAAACCGCTTTTTGTCAATAAGGTTTTCCCCGCCCGCTAATATCTGCTTTGATGCTAGATTGGCGTTTTTTGTCTCTGTGAAATTTTTTCCCAATAATGCAGGCAAATACCATAGTAATAATAGGAACGAATCGTTGTTATGGACACTATCTCAGTACTAATCCTTCCGCTTTCTAATTTGCATTGTTATGAATCTTTTCTCAAGTAAGATTGTCGTATGGCATCTTGCGAACCAGCATAATGTCGACCTTACGCTAACTGCATTCCGTAAAGCTTATGCCCAAAGAAAAGCCCCCAACGGCTTAATATTCCACTCAGATCAAGGCTCTGAGTATACGGTGTTTGCCTTCAGACACCTGATGGACTCGCTTAATGTAGTCCAGTCTTTCTCATTAAACCAATCTGTATTCTTCTTCTGATGGCCCACTTTCCTCGATTAATGCATAATAAGTACATATCAACTCGTTATTATCAATCGAAAACCTTCCTATGCTATACAAATCATTTTCTTGCCTAGTTATTTTAGGAAGACGAACCTGGTGAATTGCCTCACTATATGTCAAGGAATTATCTTTATACTCAGACAAAATAATCAGTTCTATGTCTCGATTGGCCCAATAATAAGTCTCAACTTTTTTCTTTCTTCGGTTACAAGTGTCGCAAAGCTCAAGCGTCACTTTTTTTACATTCTTATTATCCGGTATGTATTCAATTGCGTGATTATACTTCGGAATACTGTCAATTTCAAACTCACACTCGTCATCGTCAAAATAGTCATGAGCATCTAAAGTCATAATTTCTTCCTCATTCGAGTCATTCCTAAAGAAACGTATCACTACAGAAATACTATCCATTTCAGCACCCCCTTCCCTTAGAACATAAATTGCGACCTTCAAATGCCTTTTTTATCTGTTTCAATGTTTTCGAGCTTATTATACCATTCTTTTCCATAGCGTAAAAGACAGATTCTATTGACAGCTTTTTGCCATCGCACAACCTTACCACCAAAAATCAACGTTTTTTATTGATACTTTTTTCCCGCCCATTTTTATTGTTTGTGTAAATGAAAAAACCCGCCGCGGGCCATTAGTTCCGCGGCGGAAAAGGGAATAGTTATATGGATAGGTTAGCTTGTACTCTTTTTTAGTGTTGATTAGCTTTGTTTGCCGGATGCGGCCGGTTTCTTTGAACCTCCGCCGCATTTTCCGGCCATGGGGCAGCAGCCGCAGGAACCGCCGCACGAGCAGGTTGACTTGCCCTGTTTTTTGCTGCGCACCATGAATACCACGACCGCCGCAACTATACCTGCAAGCACTGCAAGAACCGCTATTGTCCCTAAATTGTTTAACAGCCATTCTCCCATTTTGATCAACCGCCTTTCTTTGAGTCTTTAAGTTTAAATCTTTCAGTCTGAGTCTTTTGTTTGGGCTCCGAAGCGCATTGGCGATAAGGTGCCGCTTATTTGCTGATTTTGACTTTTGTTGTGAGCTTCGACGCTTCTTTGTACTTCTTGATGAAGAGCATGTAGATGAGTCCGCCAAGGACTAAGAGCGAAGCGATGAAGCAGATGATGCTGCCGGCGCCCGTGAAGCCGTATGCGATGACGCTGCCGAATCCGTAGATCATGAGCGAGATGCCGTAAGCAAAGAGCGTCTGGTAAAGGATTGCGAACCAGGTCCACTTGGCGCTGTTCATCTCACGTTTGATAGCGCCGATTGCCGCAAAGCAGGGAGCGCAGAGCAGGTTGAAGGTGAGGAACGAGAAGCCTGAGATGCCGGTGAAGGCAGCGCGTATTCCCGTGTAGTTGCCGTAGAGGATGCCCATCGTACCGACAATGTTTTCCTTGGCTACAAGACCGGTGATCGATGCGACTGCAGGCTGCCATGAGCCGAAGCCGAGAGGCGCGAAGATCCATGCGATTGCCCTTCCGCCGTATGCGAGGAGCGAATACTGAAGTTCGTCCTCTGCGAGCATTCTGAAACCGCCGTCAACAAAGCCGAAGAAGCTTGTGAACCAGACGAGGATTGTCGAGAGGAGGATGACCGTGCCTGCCTTTTTGATGAAGGACCAGCCGCGCTCCCATGTTGAGCGGAGGACGTTGCCGACTGTGGGGAGATGGTATGCGGGGAGTTCCATTACGAAAGGTGCGGGCTCGCCGGCAAACATCTTGGTTTTTTTGAGCATGATGCCGGAGATTATGATTGCAGCCATACCTATGAAGTAAGCCGACGTGGCCACCCAGGCGCTTCCCGCAAAGAGCGCTCCCGCAACCATTGCGATGAAGGGAAGTTTTGCGCTGCACGGTATGAACGTTGTCGTCATGATAGTCATCCTGCGGTCGCGCTCGTTTTCAATCGTTCGCGAAGCCATGATGCCGGGGATGCCGCAGCCTGTGCCGATGAGCATCGGGATGAATGATTTACCCGAGAGGCCAAATCTTCTGAATATCCTGTCGAGCACGAATGCGATACGCGCCATGTATCCGCAGGACTCAAGTATGGCAAGGAGGAGGAAAAGAACAAGCATCTGCGGAACAAATCCGAGGACAGCGCCAAGGCCGGCAACGATACCGTCAAGTATAAGTCCTTTGAGCCAGTCTGTGCAGTTTATACTGTCGAGTCCGTTTTCAATGAGTACCGGTATGCCGGGTACCCACGGACCGAAGTCGGAGTTTGCGGGGGCGTCGAAACCGTTTTTCTCAAAGCGGTCTTCGAAGTACTTCACCGCATCCGCATAGGTGATGCCGAGGACTTCATCTTCATTGGCGTCTTCGGGTATTTTGTTGAAGTAGACGGTGAGGTCGGTCTCTTCGAGTGTCTCATCGTCCTGAACCGTGATAACGGCGCTGTCACCGTCAGCCGGTTTGAAATTCTTAATCGTCTCAAGCGCTGCGTCTGCGTCAAAATCTTCCGCCTCGGGATCGAATTCTTCGTTAAACGCCTTGATTGCATTGAGAGCATCGTCATATTCGCCGGCGGCTTCATCGTAAGCTCCGCGCCCTATTCCGAGCAGATACCAGCCGTCGCCGAAGAGTCCGTCGTTTGTAAAATCGGTCGATGCCTTGCCGACGCCCACCATCGAAATAAAGTAGACGAGGAACATAATTACCGCAAAAATAGGCAAACCGAGCCAGCGGTTGGTGACGACCTTGTCGATTTTGTCGGAGGCCGAAAGCTTGCCTTTTTTCTTTTTCTTGTAGCAGGCCTTGATGACCTCTGCGATGTAAACGTACCTTTCGCCCGTGATAATGCTCTCCGCGTCATCGTCAAGTTCGCTCTCCGCGCGTCTGATGTCGTTCTCAACGTGGTCAAGCTGCTCGCCGCTGATTCCGAGCTGTTCGAGGACTTTGTCGTCGCGCTCAAAAATCTTAATCGCGTACCAGCGCTGCTGCTCCTCAGGAAGGTCATGAACAATCGCCTCCTCGATATGGGCAATGGCATGCTCTACAGGTCCCGAGAACGAGTGCTTCGGAACGGTCTTGGTGTTTTCCGCCGCCGCGATTGCAGCCTCAGCCGCCTCAAAAATTCCCGTACCTTTCAAAGCCGAAATCTCTACAACCTTGCATCCGAGCTGTCTTGCGAGTTCCTCAATGTTGATCCTGTCGCCGTTCTTTCTCACGATGTCCATCATGTTGACGGCAACGACAACCGGTATTCCGAGCTCGGTGAGCTGCGTTGTCAGGTAAAGGTTTCTCTCAAGGTTTGTACCGTCGATGATGTTTAAGATTGCATCCGGCCTCTCGCCAATGAGATAATTTCTCGCAACAACCTCCTCAAGTGTGTAAGGAGAGAGCGAATAGATGCCCGGGAGGTCAGTCACCGTTACGTCGGCGTGCTTTTTTAACTTGCCTTCCTTTTTTTCCACGGTAACGCCCGGCCAGTTTCCCACAAACTGGTTCGAACCTGTGAGCGCGTTGAAAAGCGTTGTCTTACCGCTGTTCGGGTTGCCCGCAAGGGCTATACGAATACTCATTTCAGAAAGTCCTTTCATAGAAATTCAACCGGGGTTTCCGCTCATATTTCGAGCCTGCCCCTGTTGTTAGTTATAGCTAACGCGTGTTTCAAAAAAAATCGGTTTCAAGCCTCTTCGTCTGAGCACCCGGAAACCTCTACCATGGCGGCGTCCGCTTTTCTCAGGCTGAGCTCGTAACCTCTCAGGTTCAGTTCGACCGGATCGCCAAGCGGCGCAACCTTGCGGACATATACGACCGTTCCTTTTGTGATGCCCATGTCCATGATTCTGCGCCTTACCGCGCCCTCTCCGTGGACCTTGACAACCTTTACGGTCTGCCCGACTTTTACATCTTTCAATGTAAACATATCGTTTTCCATTTTGTCCTCCTTAAGATAAAACCGTTTAACCTTGACTTTAGCAAGATTACACCATTATTTTCGTTGCCAGTTCCCGGCTTATGGCGATTCTGGATTCTTTAACCTTGACGATCACGTTGCCGTCCCTGACCGCGACCGGTGTGACCGAGGAACCCACGACAAACCCTAAATCTTCAAGGTGTCTTTTGGTTTCGCCGCTGCCGCCGATCTTTTTGATGATCACTTCTTCGTCTGCCGATGCAATACTGAGAGGTATCATAAACATTCCTTCTTTCGCTGTCCGAAGCCCGGAGCTTTCATATGTTAGCCAAAGCTAACACGGGCATTATACTACAAAAAATTTCGATGTCAACACCTTTTTTGAAGTTTTTTAAAGACTTTCTTAAAGAATTTCATTGGCGGTTTCGGGAATCTTTCCGACATCGCCAATGCGCTTCATCAGCCTTGATTTTTCGGTTAAAATGGGGTATTATTTGCCTGAAGAAATGATTTTCGACAGTTAATCGGAGGCTTTTACCATGAAAGAATCGGGCGAGATGTATCTCGAGACTATACTTGTAGAATCAAGGAAACGTGACCACGTGAGGTCCGTTGACGTTGCCGCAGGGCTCGGCGTCACGAGGCCGTCCGTCAGCCGCGCCATTTCTCACCTTAAAGACGGGAAATATATAGCTATTGACGACAGCGGCTATATCACCCTGACCGACAGCGGCAGAGCCATTGCCGAAAAGATTTACGAGAGGCACCGCGTGCTCTCCGCCCTTCTCACAAACCTCGGCGTTGACGAGAAGACGGCAACGGACGACGCCTGCAAGATCGAGCACGTCATAAGCGACAAAACGTTTGAAGCCATTAAAAAGAAGATTAAAGATATGAATTAATTTTTATCTTTATGAATGAATAAAAAAAATGCTACGCGGAAAAACTGAATAAATCCGCGTAGCATTTTTTATGTCATTGCCCTGAACCCTCAGGCCCCGGGCTGTTTCATTATTCCGTTATTTCGGTGGGCTCTTCCGACGCGCCGTTCATCATCGTGCAGCCGTTGAATGCGTCGGCGTCTGCCGTGTAACCGTCTGCAAAGTCAACCGTTGTGAGCTTCGTGCAGTTGTTGAAGGCTCTCGGTCCGACAGCGGCAACGCCCTTGGCGGTAATCTTTACGAGCGTATTGCAGCTTGAGAAAGCAAACTCGGGAAGCTCTGTGATCGACTCGGGGAGAGTGATCTCTGCAAGTCTGTAGGTCTCCGCGAACGCGCCGCCGGCAATCTTCTTGATGCCGATTGTGTCGGTGATGACCGTAGCGTTCTCAAAGAGGTTGTACCTGATGAGGATTCCGTCGCCTGCGATCATATAGTCGCTGCCGTCATTCTCACGCCAGAAAGTGTTTGTGAAAGCGTATGCGCCGATTTCGCTGACCGATGCGGGAACCGTGACGTCCTTGAGGCTCAGGCAGTTGTAGAAAGCCATCTTGCCGATTTCGGTAACGTTCTCCGGAATCACAATCTCCGTGAGGTCTGCGCAGCCGTAGAATGCGTAGTCGCCGATTGTCTTGAGCGTGCTCGGGAGAGTGACGCGTGTAAGATTCTTGCAGCTGTAGAAAGCGGCTGAGCCGATGCTCTCAACGCCCTCTTCAACAATCACTTCGAACAGGTTGTCGGAGTAATAGAAAGCGTTATCGCCAATGGATTTAACTGTTCCGGGAATGACCACGGTGTACCAGTTGTCTTTGTCGTAGAACTTGCCTTCCGGAATCTCGTCGCCGACGATTTTCGCGGAGATGACCTTGGCGTCAGAATCGTTGATCTCAGCGCCTGCGGAAACTTTTATCAGAACGCCGTCGCCTACAACGAGCAGATTCGTCTCTTCGTCAGCTTCCCAGTTCTCAAACCAGGGTGTGCCTGCGAAAGCGTCAACGCCAATCTTTTCGACTTTCTTGCCGATTATAACGTTCTCTGCGGCTGTGCAGCCTGAGAAAGCGCCTTTTCCGATGAATGTGAGCTTGTCGCCGATGAAAATGTTCTCAATTGCGGAGCATCCTGCAAAAGCGAAATCGCCAATGCTGAGAACCGAGTCGGGAATCGACACCTTGTTTTCGACGTCTTTTCCGGGATCCGGCTGGGAGGGTTCCTCTGTGGGGACCTCTGTGGGGATCTCTGTAGCCTCAGCGGGCTCCTCTGTTTCGGATGTCCCGCCCTCTTCTGTCTCCTCACCTTCGGCTCCCGGAGTTGCGTCGGCAGGGTCGGGAGT
>DBWH01000067.1:16688-38098 GCA_002308595.1 Mageeibacillus sp. UBA1243
AGCAGCCGTTGAGGATGAAGCCTTGGCGGCAGTGACAAGTGTCAGCGCCGGGCAGTTTCTGAACGCGGATGCGCCGATTTCGGTCATGCCCGATGCGAGGCTTACGGTCTCAAGCGCGTCGCAGTCTGCGAAAGCTTCCTCGGGAATTACGGAAACGCTCCTTGCGATCTTGACATCTTTCAAAGCGTCAAAATCTTTGAAAGCGCCTTTTTCGATGAATTTAACTGTGGAGGGAATCTCAAGGTGGACAAGCTGATCCTTGACGTCTTTGAACGCCTCGGAGCCGATCGTGTAGATCGAACCTGTGAGTTTTATCTTTTCTGGGTCCACTTTTGAAGTGGCCGGGAAATTTCCGGAGTAGTAAAGAAGAACGTTTCCGAGGATAACGTAGGATTCGCTCTCTTTGGTCGGGTTCTTTGTGGCTTCCTTCTTGTTTTCAAGCCATGCAGTGCCTTCGAAAGCCTCGACGCCCGCTCTTAAGAATGTGGTGGAGAACTTTCCGCCCTCTTTGTTTTTCTCGTCTGTTCCGTAAGCTTTGCATCCGTAGAAGCAGTAATCGCCGACGGACGTGCAGGCGGGAGCGTTGACGTGAGTCAGGGACTCGCAGCCGTAGAAAGCTTCGTTACCGATCGTTGTTGCGGCAACAAGATTGATTTCTTTGAGAGACTTGCAGCCGTAGCAGAGTCTGTCATTGACAACAGTCAAGGACGTGGACAGCTTGACTTCTTGCAGTGAGGTGCAGCCTTCAAAGCAGGCAGCGCCGACGTTTGTGGTTGAAGTCTTCATCTCAACTTTTGTGAGAGCCGTGCAGTTCTTGAAAGCGCCGTCTCCGACCTCTTTAACGAGTTTAGGAACGTTGACGGTTTCGAGCGAGGTGCAGCCCTCAAAAGCAAGTCCTTTGATCGCAGTGACAGTGTCCGGAATGTTCACGGTCTTAACGGTTCCGTTTCCGCGGAAAGCACTTGCGCCGATTGTCACGGTTCCGTCAGGAATCTCAACCGCTTCTTCATCGCCGATATATTTGACAAGCGTGACGCCGTCGATCACAAACTTTTCGGTATCGTAATCAAGAACGATTTTGGGCTGTACTGTTTCGACAGGGTCAACAACAACTTCCGAGCCGGGTGTTTCTTCCGGTTCAGACTTAGTGCAGGCGGTAAAGCAGAATCCCAAAGTCATCACGATCGCCAATATCAAAGCCAGTCTCTTCATAAGACAATTCCTCCGCAAAGAGCCTCGAATAGAGGTTGTTCTCTTAAAATACAAGCCATTTTACAATGTGTGCCGTCTTTAGTCAAGACCGCGGCACCCATTTCAAGCGTTTTTTACAGTCTGTTTTCAGCCCCTCAGACTCAGTTTTTCTATTGCCGAGTCGATGAGCGGAATAACGTCTTTTTTGCGCGACATGAGCCTGTCAAAGCGCACGCACGTCTCGTCCGGTTTCATGAGCAGTTCTCTTCTGACGTCGTCCGAAAGCTTTCCGGTGATCCACATCTCAGTTCTGCGGCTTGAGAGCTCCGTTATCATGAGTGCGAGCAGATCGAAGTGGTCGTTTTCGGCTGCCTCGTTCATGTACTTGATGATCTCGGGCTTCTCGTCCTTGATATAATCCATGTTGAGGATTGTAATCTGGCTGATTCCGCAGTGGTAGTCGTTGAAGGATACGCGTTTGAAGTCCTGCGCGTAGATTTCCCTTGGCGTCTTGCCCTTGAATTCGGAGCCTGCGGTGAACATCTTGGCGGCAAACTCGGCAATGTCAATCCCGCTGATCTGCGCGAGCCTCTCTGCGGCCCTTCTGTCGGTGTCCGTGCACGTCGGGGACTGGAACTGGAGAGTGTCCGAAATGATCGCCGCGCAAAGGATTCCCGCCATCTGGGGCGAAGGTCTTCTTCCGAGGTCCGTGTACATGTTCGCGATAATGGTCGCGGTGCTTCCGAGCGGTTCGTTTTTGAAGAGTATCGGAGCCGTTGTCGTGAGATCGCCGATCTTATGGTGGTCGATGATTTCAAGTATCTCGGCTTCCTCGATGCCGCCGCACGTCTGGGCCTTTTCGTTGTGGTCGACGAGGATGACCCTCTTTTTGCGCTGCGAGATGAGGTGGAACCTTGAGATGAAGCCGCACACCTTGCCGTCAGAATCGAGCACCGGGTAGCTTCTGTAGCGGTTCTTGCCCATCTGATCCTTTATATTTTCGACGAAATCGTCGATTCTGAAGCTGACAATGGGCTTCTGTGGCGTGTTGCGGTTCATTATCGAGCCGACCGGGATGCTCTGGTTTATGAGCCTTACTGTCGTGTATGTGTCAAGAGCCGTGAGGATGATCATCACGCAGCTCTTTTCGGCGGCCGCTATAACTTCCTTTGAAGGGTTGTGTCCGCAGGTGATTACGATGCAGCCGGCGCCGCCCTCGATCGCGGCCATCTGGTTCTTCTCCCTGTCGCCGCAGATGACTATGTCGCCGGGCTCAAGGAGCTCCTTAAGCGTTTCGGGCTGTCCCGCCGCGACGAGGATTTTGCCCTTGCCTTTCCACTCTCTGAAGTTTGTGATGACCGTTCCGTTGATGGTCTCCGTTATATTGTCGACGCTCGTCCCGTACGCCGAAATGACGTTGTAGTTGAAAGCGTCCATGAACTTCTTGGTTATGTCGGAGAGGGAAATGATTCCGATGAGCTTTTCGTTGTCGTCAACGACCGGAAGCGTCTTCATTTCCGACCTGTCCATTATGCTCCAAACCTTCTGGATGGTCGTGTCTGGCGAAACCTTCTCCTGAAGGTCGATTTTGAGATCCCCGACCTGCGTCTTAACAGTGTCAAGAAGCGGCGGCACCTGAACACCGAAATAGTCAAGTATAAAAGCCGTCTCCTTGTTGATTTCACCGAGTCTGCGCGCAACCGCGGGTTTTCCGAGCTTAGTCTGAAGGTCGGCGTAAGCTATGCTCGAGCATATCGAGTCCGTGTCAGGATGTCTGTGCCCGAAAACATAAATCAAATCATTCTCCATAAATCCTCCGTGCCGGACAATATCCGGTAGTGTAGTCCGCCTTCAGCCTTAAAGCATCCGGCCGCCAATGCAATCAGGAGGCACCCCGCCTCCTCCAAAAGGTCCCCTCATTCTCAAAAGCCTTAAACTTCAGAGAATCACGACCTCCGGTTCAAGGAGCACGCCCTTCTTTTCAAGAACCGTCTCCTGAATTATCTTCATAAGCGCCAGTATATCCGCCGCCGTCGCCCCGCCTCTGTTAATGACGAAGCCCGCGTGCTTTTCGGACACCTCGGCGCCTCCGACTTTCGTTCCTTTCAGTCCGCACTCGTCAATGAGCCTCGACGCGTATCCGTCCTTCGGCCTCTTGAAAGTGCTCCCCGCGCTGAAAAACTCAAGCGGCTGGCTGTTTCTGCGCCTCTCGTTGTAGCCTTCGCACGCGGCAATGATATCCTCTTTCTTCCGGAACTCTTTTCCCTCAAAAACCGCCTCGACGATGACCGCGTCCTTCATTCCGCAGAAAATACTGCTTCTGTACGAAAGCTTCGCAGCCTCCGCGTCAACCGTCTTAAGCGACCCGTTTTCAACGTACGTCACCGACTTCAGGACGTCCGAAACAGACACTCCGTAGGCCCCCGCGTTCATTCTCACAGCGCCGCCGACGGTGCCCGGGATTCCCGAGAGCTCCTCGAAACCGCCAATGCACTCCTCGGCCGCGCGCCTCGCAAGCGCCGCAAGCGTCAGTCCCGCGCCCGCTTTTATAACCAGACCGTCAACGGACGAGTATGAAAAGCCCTTGCCGATTTTGATTACGGCTCCCCTCACGCCGGCGTCCCTGACGAGCACGTTGGTGCCGTTGCCGAGAGTGAAATAAGGCACGCCGGCGGCTTTGAGAATCTCAATGACCTTGGCGAGCTGGGCCGCGTTCTCAGGTTCCGCGAAAATGTCGGCAGGCCCGCCTACACGAAAAGACGTGTGGGGGGCCATAGGTTCGTCTGCTCTTGCGCTGCAGACCGCCGCTATTTCATTCAAAAGAGCCTCGCGGTTTTTCATTCCTCGTAATTGTAACCTTCCCGCCTTCTTCCGGGTCCTGTCAGATCAGGATGAACAGCAGGAACAGGCCTGCGCCGAGGGCGATCACGCCCCCGCCTGCCCACTTGATTCCGCTCATGTCTTTCCACTTCGGAATCTCGTCGGGACCTTTCTTCTTAATGATGTGCCAGATTTCCTCTGCGAACAGGATGATAAGTCCGCCCGCGATGAGTATGACTCCGACAACGATCGACTGCCAGATCTGGACGAATTTGCCCTTGCCCCTGACAATCTGCTTAAAGAGCGCCTTGGTGTACGTCTTGTACGGGCTCTCCGTTATCTCCCCGCCTGTCTCCGTCTCGGTGACCGCGTAAGTCTCTTTGTCAACTTCGTACCTGTAGCCGTAACCTTTTATAGTGAAGGTGATCCTGTCGCCGTTGTCGACTGCCTCCGCCTCCTCGACGCGGTCCTTCTCGTGGAAGTAGAACTTGATGGTCTTGATTCCGTCCTGTTCGGACTCGACAATGTACCTCACACCGTCCACCACGCCGTTTTTATTGTCTCTCTCGAAAATCGTGAAGAAGGTCAGAATACTGACGCCAAGCAGAACGATCATCAGGAGCAGTATGTTTCTACCTTTGTTCATTTTCCCTCCTGAGGTTCTCCTCGTACATGCGTCTTGCGGATTCGGGGCTGTCCTCGCCCTCTTTGTTCTTGACCGGCGCAAACTCGCTCTCGCGGTCCACGCGCAGAATGGCTATGTCGCTGAAATACTCGAAAGCGTCGAAAATGAACGCCTCGAACTTGTATGCGTTGGGTTTTTCGGGGGTTGCGATGTTCCCGTTGGCGTCAATGTACTGAGTCTTTTTCCTCGCGACGTGGTAGGGAAGTCCGCCGCCCGACTCGACGACACCGCCAATGGACTCAATGCTGAAAAGGTTGCACAGTACGTGCGCGTCTCCGTAAAGGAACGACCCGTCGCCGCGCCTCGCGTCAGCCATCTCGTCCGAAATCTCCGTATACTCGATAACGTAGGGCTTTCCGTCGCGTTTGCAGAACACGCCGACACCCTCGTGCGCGTCCCTTTTCACAAGGGACTTGGCGGCAATCTTTGCGCCCGACTTTTCGGCAAAGCCTATGAGAAGCGGATCGCAGAGCTTTAAGAGGACGTTGTCGATACCGCCGATGAAGACCCACTTCACGCCGCGCTTCAGCATGTCGTCGTAGCAGCCGGATGATTTGAGAGCCGCAAAAACACCGCCGTGGCCGTCTGCGCCCTCTTTTATGTGGTCTTTCCTGTCAAGCACGATCTTTCCGTCAAACGCGACCATCGGAAGCATGTTCTGAACGAAGAACTTTATATCCTCCTCAGGGTATCCGAAAAAGCCGTGAGCTTTGAAGAAAGCCTTCGTGTCAGCGTCGTTCTCCCTGCTCGTCATGATGTACCAGGGAATGGTTTTACCGTATTTTTTCGAGGCTTCAAGAAGCCTTCCGCACTGGATTTCAAAAAGCGAAGGATGTCCCGGAAGGCCAATGTCGTACGTTCCCTTGGGCCCGTTGTGACCGAGTCTCGTACCCTGGCCGCCCGCCATCGTAAGTGCCGCAAAACCGCCGCGCGAAATAATCTCGCCGCCGGTCTTCTCATAAGCCTCTATAGCTTCTTTTGAAAGGTTCTTCTTGTCCGTGAAAGGAACGGGCTCGTATTTATGCTCCTTCGACTCCTGCTGAACGGCGCCCGAAGCGGTCAAAAAAAGGCCGGACACTCTTTCAAAATCGATACCCGCGATCTGTGAAAGCAAACCGGCACGCCCCTCTTCGTCAATCTCGCCGAAGTACCTGAGCAGGTGCTCCTGACCGTATTTTTTGAGCAAATTTTCGATTTTCTCAGGTATCATGAAAAATCCTCCCGGCCGGAATTTCAAAACCCATGCGAGCTTTTTCCCGGTTAAAAAATAAGAATCGCGACTTTTGCGATAAACCTTTGCCATGTTTTCGGCACGTCTATTATAACAGTTAAAGATTTAAAAGTGAAGAGCGCCGGAAATTTAAATGTTTTCTAAAACTTCGGGCCCGCCTGCCGCCAATGCGCGCCGCCGCCGAACCTCCCCGAACCGGCGGCGCGGCCCCGGCTCAATTTTATTTCTTTTTCAACAAAAGTGTGCTACAATCGGGGTGAAGTTAAAGACAGTTGAGGGATCACATTGGCGGTGTTTCCGGCCTGCTTTTGGATTCCTTCCGAAAGAGGTTTTTATGGCTGATACAATCTACACAATTCCCGTCAGCGAGGCGTTTGAAGCGGACTGCGAGTGCCCGGTGTGCGAACTGAGGCGCAGGTTTGAAAACGAGACGGTTGACTATTTCGCAGGGCCGTCGCTAATGGAACCTGACACAAGGATTGTGACAAACGATACGGGCTTCTGCTCAAGGCATTTCGGACAGCTCTACGCGTCGCAGGCAAAGAAGCTCGGGCTCGGGCTGATGCTTGACACGTACATGCAGGAGCAGATCTCGCGCATCAAAAAGTATGCGGGCGGAGTTAAGGTTGATCTTTCGGATGACATTGGCGGCAGCGATGATAAGGAGCCCGTAAAGAAAGGGCTTTTCAGGAAGAAAGCGGCGGCACCGTCGGGGAGCAGAAATCTCGCAAAATACCTGAGAAAACACGAGCTTGAGTGCGCCGTCTGCAAGAAGCTTGACTACACGATGGAGAGGTACATCGACATCATTTTCCACATGTATAAGAGCGACGCGGATTTCCGCGAAAAGCTGAGAAACACCAAGGGGTTCTGCCTGCCGCACACCGCCCTGCTCATAGAGACAGCCGAGAAGAAGCTTTCGGGGCGCGCCGCGGAGGAGTTCTGCGACACGGTTTCGGCCCTCCTCATCAAAAACCTTGAGCGCATCGAGGGTGAGGTTGACTGGTTTACAAAGAAATTTGACTACAGAAACGTCGACAAGGACTGGGGCAATTCACGCGACGCCCTTCCGCGCGGCATTCAGAAGATGACCGGGAACATTGACGTTACAAAGTGAGGTCTTAAAAAGTGAAGGTTTATGCCCTTGTGGGTGAATCCGGGTCCGGTAAAAGCCACCGCGCCCCCTGGATCGCCAAGCAGCGAAACATCGAATATATCATTGACGACGGCCTGCTCATCAAGGGAAGTACCGTTCTTTGCGGGCACTCCGCGAAGAAGGAAAAGACCAGGATCGCATCCGTCAAGACCGCTGTTTTCGTTGACGATGACAGGGCTTTTGAGGTTTCGCACGCTCTCAAGAGCTGCGGAGCGCAGAGCGTTCTCATACTCGGAACGTCTGACGGCATGGTGAAAAGGATCGCCGAGAGGCTCGGTTTTGACGGCATTGACGAGATAATCCACATCACGGACATCGCGACGCCCGAGGAAATTCAGCAGGCGCTCATGACACGCCGCAGCCAGGGCAAGCACGTCATCCCCGTTCCGACAATGGAGCTCAAAAAGGACTTCTCCGGCATTTACCTCGACCCTCTGAACATACTGAAAAAGACCAAGAGCGGCTACATCGAGTCCCCCGGCGAAAAGTCGGTCGTAAGGCCCACGTTCAGTTACCTTGGCCATTTCACGATTTCGGAGCACGCAATCTACCAGCTCATGGAGCACTCGATAATGGAGTCCGCCGCTGTCGCCAAGATCAACCGCTTCCGTGTCGCCAATGCACCCGGCGGCATAACGATGGAGGTGGACCTCGTAATCAAGTACGGCTACAAGATTCCCGACCTCATGACAAAGCTCCACAAAGGCGTCATCAAGGAAATCGAGTCGATCACGTCGCTGAACGTGAGAAAGCTCACGCTTACCGCCAAGAGCGTTGTCGTTTAATCTAAAAAAAAGCTGCGGGCGCCCTGTTCCGGCATAAAGTCATGCCGGCCGCGAGGCGCCCGCTTTTTCTATGGCTGTTTAACCGTTAACTTACTCGTTTTCAGCGACCTTCTTTACGAACTTTTCGGCCTTGGATCGCGGGAGCATGACAACCCTGCCGCACGTGTCGCACGAAAACTTAAAGTCCGTTCCGATGCGTTCGACGGTCCAGACGTTTCCGCCGCACGGGTGCGTCTTTTTTGAGATGACCTTCTGTCCGACCGCAATCTCAATCATTGCCCATATCCTCCGATGACAGCTTCTCCTGCCACTCTTCTTCGGTCATGATTACCCTTCTGTTCTGAACCTCCCTGTCAAACTCCGACAGAAGGCCCATTTTTTCGAGTTCTTCGATAATCTCGACGGCCCTGTTATAGCCAAGGCTAAGGCTCCTCTGAAGGTCCGAAACACGAAGACCGTTTTTGCTGAACGCAAGCTTTGATGCCTCAATAATCATTTTTCTACGGAAATCCGTCTCCGAAAACGTATTGCTTTCTCCCATGTTTTCCTCCTTGTCTTCAAGAACTTCCATAAGTTCGCTGTCAAATTCGGCCGGTCCGAACATCGCCTTGGACTCATTGGCGACAGCTTCAACGTCCCCGTCGGTCACAAAGGCGCCCTGGACTCTGATTGCGCCCGGCATGATGTTTGCGCAAAGAAGCATGTCACCGTTTCCGAGCAGCTTTTCCGCGCCCGCCGCGTCAATAATGATTCTCGACTGAACGCGCGTTGCAACCTTAAACGCAATCCTCGTGCCCACGTTTGCCTTGATGAGACCCGTAATCGCCTCGACCGACAGCTTCCCGGTAAAGAGCACGACGTGAATGCCGGCCGCGCCGCCCATCTGAACGAGCGGAAGAATGAGCCTCTCCACGTTGGCTTTAGGAAGCGCCATGAGCTCCGCAAACTCGTCAACCACGATCACAATTCGCGGCATCTTCTTCACCGAGCCCCTGCCCCTCTTTGAAGCGTTGAACTCGTCAATATCATCAAAGCCCTCTTTTCTCAGAACGTCGAGCCTCCCGGACATCTCGCTCACAGCCCACTTGAGAGCCTCCACACACTTCTGCGGGTCGCGCAAGACAGGCATTATAAGATGCGGAATTTTTCCGAAAACATCGGGAAAACCGTCCTTCGGGTCAAGGAGCATCAGCTTGACGTCGCGCGGCAGCGTACCGCACATGACGCCAATGACAATCGCCTTCAGCACCGTGCTCTTCCCCGTGTTCTGCTCGCCTGCCGCAAGCAGATGCGAGACGGCTTTAATGTCCGTAACAATTGCGTTGCCGGCAGTGTCAAGCCCGAGCGGCACCGGTATCGCTGCCTTACCGCCAATGAACTCCTGCGACTTCAGCACGTCATACACGTAAAGCTTCTGCGGCTTCTCACGGCTTATCTCAAACGACATCGACCCGCTGAGCGCCACGATGTTCACCCTGACCTCAGCACCGATCTTTGACCCTATATTTGCAGCAAATTCGCTGTCCCGTATAATGGCCGGCGCGTTCTCCGCCCTGACCGTCACTGTTATAACCGAAGGCCCCGCACAAACCTTCTGCACGGCCGCCTCCACGCCAAGCTCATCAAGCGCCTGCTTGAGCTTTCTCGCAGCCTCGTTGCACTCCTTCGTGTTTTCCGTTGCGGTGAATCGGTCTTCGTCCTCGTCGTGCCTCACAAGCTCCGTCAGCGCGTGCATGTCGCGCGAGCTCATTTTCTTCTCGTCGCCGGAGCCTGCCGCTATTTCGTTCATGTAGATGCTTCCGATGTCAAGGTCAAACAGCGCCCGCCTTGCGGCGTTGCCTGTTTTCTGTTCGGAAATACCGGCGGGCGCGCTTTGTTCCTGAGCCTCAAACTCAGGCTCCGGTCCTTCGTTCTCAGCATCTTCGGCCTCGGTCTCTTCTTCGGGTTCTTCGGTCTCTTCCTGCTCTTTCTCCGAAGCCTCCTCTTCCGCAGGCAGTTCCTCCTCAATAGGTTCTTCTGCAGATTCTTCTACAGGCTCTTCAGGCTCTGCTTCAAACTCTTCTTCAGGCTCTTCGGCGGTTTCGGTTTCATCCGAACCGCTCACGTCTTCGAGCTCTTCAATTTCAAATTCAAACTCATCGGGAGCAGGTTTTTCATCCTCTGCGGACAGTTCGTCTTCAGGCTCTTCGGGCTCCGCCTCAATCCCGTTGATCGCGGCCCTTATGCGCTTTGAAGTCTCGTCAAAGTCCTTGGCGTCATCCTTCTTCTCAGCCTCCTCAAAGTCAAAAAACGAAATCTTCTCAAATTCCTCGTGCTCCTCTTCGGCACCCGGGAATGCGATCACCTGAGGCTCGTCCGGCAACGGTTCATCCTCCGCAGGCTCCTCAGAAGCCTCGGTTTCCTCCAAAGCAGCAGGCTCGTCAGCCTCGTCCGAAGACATCGCCAATGACCCTCCGACGTAGTCATCCTCACCGTCGTCGTAGACCGCAAAACTCCTGTCGCCGATGCCCGAAAGCAGCTCGTTCAGGGTGTCTTCCTGCGTGACTGAATAGGCGCCCGCGGGTTCTTCCGAAGGGTCCCTGAAGCATCCGTCAAAAGCGTCGCCCCTGTCTGTCTCAAAAAAGGCCGCCGACGGATCCTTTGCCGCATATATCTTGAAAATTCTGTTCTGGGATGAATAAACCGATTTAACGTCGCGCGGTTTCTGAGTATCGCCAATGTCTTCAGTCTCAGGCTCGCTGTCCTCTAAAACCTCGCGGTCGTCTCTTATAGCAGTAAAATTGTCTTTCGGGGTGTCGTCCTGCGGCTCGGGCGGAATCTCGCCCTCGCCCGATTCAAAAAGAAGCCTCCTGCGCATGGCTTTGACGCCGATCTCGCGCTGCCTCTCGGCAATGACGCGCTGTCTGATTCTCTCTTTGAGGGAGTCAGTTTCATTGGCGTTTTCGTCGTCAAAGTTCCAGCCTTCGGCCAGCTTCTCGAGCATATCCGTTTTTTTCCTGTCTTCAGCCATATCGACACCTCATCATTTGTAAAACCGCAGTCAGCCGCCGGACTCTTTTTCGCCGCCCCCGTCGCTTTCCGCGCTGAGAGCCGCATACAGGTCACCGTCCGTCACAAAGTCAATCTCGCCCGCCGAAGCCATCTTGAGGGCCGTCATTCTGTCGGGTTTAATCTTGACTTTTTTCGCAGGCTTTCTGACCATGCCGTCCGAGAAAAATAGGATGATATATTCAACTATGATGCCGACAATGAAATAGCCGGCCACAAATCCGAGCATCAGGAGCCACACGTTGTAGCCCGTAAAAAGCCAAACCACGACCGCAAGGGCAATCCCGGCAAGCACGCCTACAATATTCGTCTTGATAAAATTGAGAAGCGTTTTCATTGCAGAAATCCCTCGGTCATGGTTTCGCGTTATAATTCAAGTTTTGCGTTATAATTCAAAATTTACCTAAACTTAGGTTAATTCAGTCGTCAAAGAGAGCTCCGACAAAGTCCTCCGCGATGAAGGGCTCGAGGTCGTCGATCTTTTCGCCGACGCCGACAAGCCTTACGGGAATCTTAAGCTCTCTGCAGATGGAGACGATAATGCCGCCCTTTGAGGAGCCGTCGAGCTTTGTCAGGATGATGCCTGTGATATCGGCAACCTCCATGAATGCCCTTGCCTGGTTGACCGCGTTCTGACCGGTCGTCGCGTCGAGCACGAGGAACGTCTCGCGCCTGACTTCGGGCATTTCGCGGCCTGCGACCTTGGCCATTTTGGCAAGCTCGGCCATGAGGTTTTTCTTGTTGTGGAGTCTTCCGGCTGTGTCGCAGATGAGGACGTCAGCGTGTCTTGCCTTGGCGGCATTGCATGCGTCAAAAAGTACCGCCGCAGGGTCCGAGCCCTCTTTCTGCTTAATAACATCGACACCGGCTCTGCCCGCCCAGACCTCGAGCTGCTCAATCGCCGCCGCTCTGAACGTGTCGCCCGCCGCAAGAAGCACCTTTTTGCCGCTCTGCTTGTAGAGGTTTGCGAGCTTTCCGATGGAAGTCGTCTTGCCGACACCGTTGACGCCGATGATGGTGATCACAACAGGCACGTCGTTCACGTCAATTCCGCTCTCGCTGCCCTCGGTCAGAATGTTTCCGATGATGGTCTTCAGTTCAACCTTCACGTCGTCGGGGTTTGTGATTTTCTTTTCCTTGATGATCTTTTTGAGCTCGCCAATGATATACTGCGTCGTCTCGACGCCGAAATCCGACATGATCATTATGTCCTCGAGCTCGTCCATGAGGTCGTCGTCCACCTTGCCGAAACCTGCAAGGAGTTTATTGACGCCTTCCACAAAATGCTCTTTTGTCTTTTTGAGTCCGTTTTTAAGTTTTTCGAAAAATCCCATTATATCCTCCGGGCTTCTGAATGCTTTCCGGCAGCCGCTGCTGCGTCAGTTCTTTTTTCTGGCTTCTTTGTCGGTCATTTTAACGCTGATGACCTTCGAAACGCCCTTCTCCTCCATGGTGACGCCGTAGAGCGAGTCGGCAGCTTCCATCGTTCCTTTGCGGTGCGTGATCAGGATGAACTGAGTCTCGTCCGAGAGGCCTCTTGTGTAGGATGCGAAGCGGTAGACGTTAGAGTCGTCAAGAGCCGATTCGACCTCATCAAGGATGCAGAACGGCGTAGGCTTCATGCGCAGGATTGCAAAGAGAAGCGCGATTGCCGTGAAGGCTCTCTCACCGCCCGACAGGAGCAGGATGTTGCTGAGTTTCTTTCCGGGGGGCTTGGCGATAATGTCGATGCCGCAGTCAAGGCACCTGCTCTCATCCTCAAGCACCACGTCAGCCGTACCGCCGCCAAAGAGCTCCGAGAAAACGTATTTGAAGTTGTCCCTGATGAGCTTGAACTGGTCGCGGAACTGCTTCTCCATGACGGAGTTCAGACCGTCTCTCATCTTGTTGAGCTTGGCGATAGCGTCCTCGCAGTCCTTCTTCTGTTCGGAGAGGAACTTGAAGCGCTCGCTCGACTCTCTGAGGTCTTCGATACTGGCAACGTTGACATTGCCAAGGCGTTTGATACCGTTCCTGAGTTCAAGGATTCTGCCCTTGGCCCACTGCGGATTTTCGGGGGCCGCGCCGCCCGTGAGCTTGTATGCGTCGGTAAACGTGAGCTCGTACTCGTCAAAGAGCCTTGCCTTGTTGTAGTCGACGTCGTGCTCGTGGCGCATCTTCTGCGACTCGAGTCTTCCCGATTCGTCGCGGAGGACGCTCATCTTGGCGGAAATCTCGTTGATCTTATTTATGCCTTCCCTGATGCGCTCGGAGTTCTGCTTGCGCTTCGCCTCGTTTTCTGCGCACTCTTTTTCAAGGCTCTCTTTAAGGACTCTGCTCTTTTCGAGCTCTTTTTCGAGCCTCTCGTTCTCGGCAAGAATCTCCTTCTGTGTCTGTTCGGCCTCCTCGGAGCGGATTTTCACCGTCTCTGCGTACTCGGCGCCGAGTTCAATCTCTTCCTTGAGCCTTCTTATCTCGTCGTCCGTGCGGGTCTTGCCGTTTCCTGCGTCGGCCTGCTTGATTCTGAGGGCCGTGATTTCGTCCTGCCTGCGCTCTTTTTCGCCGTTGAGCTCTCTTGCGCTCTCTTCGAGCTTTTCAAGTTCCGCGGCGATGCCGGAGATGTCCTTGGAGAGTTTCTCAATTTCGGCGTCCTGCACGGCAATCTTTTCTTTGCCCTCTGAGATGAGGAGTTTCTTGCCGTCAATCTCTTCCGTGAGCTTCTTCTCGCGCTCGGCGTTCTCGTCAAACACGCGCTTTCTTGCGGCAAGGTCTGCCGTGAGGCCCGCGACCAGGACTTCGCTCTTTCTCATCTTCTGCGAAAGGTCCGAAATGTTCCCGTTTTCTTCTCTCACAACAGCTTCGAGCGTCTCAACGCTCTTTACAAGCGCGTCGTGCTTCTTTTCGCCGTCGGCAAGCCTCTTCTCGTACTCCGGAATCTCTCTCGTACGCGAAAGAGCGCTGCCTCTTCTGTTCTTCTCGGGAGAACCGCCCGTGATGGATCCCGAAGGTCTCAGGATGTCTCCGTCGCGGCTCACGCATATAAAGGCGTAGCGGAAAGCTCTTGCAGCCGCAATTGCCGTGTCGATATCCTCAAATACCGCAACCCTGCCGAGAAGGCTTCCGACAACGCTCTCGTACATCGGCTCGTAGCTTACGATGTTTGAAGCGATGCCCACAAAACCTCTCTGCTTCTTGAGTTTTGCGTTCGTGTCACCGTCAATGTATCTCGCGTTGACGGCAGAGAGGGGCTGGAACGTGGCGCGTCCTAAGTTGTTCGCCCTCAGGTACTCGATTGCGAGCTTGGCGGAGTTCTCGTCCTCGGTGATGATGTCCTGGAAGTTGTTGCCGAGTGCGACGCTGATGGCCGCCTCGTCGCGCTTGTCGACCGTGATGACCTGGGCAACAGCTCCGTAGATTCCCTTGCCGAATTTTTCGTTGTTTCTGCACAGGGTCAGTATCTCTTTGACGCTCCTTGCGTAGCCTTCAAAGTTCTCCTCCATCTCCCGCAGGAGTTTCAGCTGGGCGCCGCAGGAGTCGATGTCCGTCTTGAGCTCTTTAATGAGCCCGTTCTTCTCGGCAATCTCGGTCTCAGCTGCGTTCTTTGCGTCATTGGCGGCGGTGAGGCTCTCGCCAAGCTTTTTCAGGGTCTCACTCTCCGCATCGAAGCGGGCCAGGAGCTCGTCAAGATTTTCCTTGGCGTCTTTAAGTTCAAGCCGTCTTGCCTCGATTTCGTCGTTAATTTCTTTTATGCGGGCCTCATAGATTTCATTCTGACGGGCCAGCATGGCGTTGCCGGATTTCAGCCTTTCGACTGCGAGCCTCTCGTCAACGATTTTCTTGTTGAGTTCGGATGCGGTTGCGGAGTCGCCGCTGATGGCGCGTATAACGATGTCCAGTCTTCTCTGAGCTCTGTCGATGTCTGCGGCAAGAGTCCTTAAGTCCTTCTCAATCTCTTTTCTCTCTTCCTCGAGTTCGGAGATTCTCTTTGTGTTGGTTTCGGTGAGCCTGCCCTTTTCGACGTTCTCGGCCTTCATCCTCGCGATTTCATTCTTAAGCGATTCGATGTGCTGGAGATTGACCTTGATGGCAGCCTCATTTTCGGTTATGGAGCGCGCCTGCTCGTATGCGCCCTCGCGTGACTCCTTGTAGTCCTCTTCGAGGTTCTCGTAGAGTCTGTTGAGTCTCTCATTGGCGGCTCTTGCAAGTTCAGCCTCGCGTTCGCCGTCCAGAATTTCGTTGTTGACAACGTCGACTTTTCCCTTTATTTCGGTAAGTTTCGCATCCGCCTCGGCAATTGCGTGAACCAGGAACCCGACCTCTATGTCGCGAAGTTCGTTCTTGAGCTTCAGGAACTGCTCGGCGCCCTCTGCCTGCTTTTTGAGGATCACAATCTGCTTTTCGAGCTCCGAGATCATCGCGTTGATGACGACGAAGTTCTGCTCGGCCTTGTTGAGGTTGAGCTCGCACTCGTGCTTTCTGATGCGGTACGTCGCGATGCCGGACGCCTCTTCAAATATCTTTCTGCGGTCCTCGGACTTGCTGCTGAGGATAGCGTCGACCTTGCCCTGTCCGATGATTGAATAACTCTCTCTGCCTATACCGGAGTCCGCGAAAAGGAGGAAAATATCCTTAAGACGCGAACGTTTGCCGTTTACGATATAGTCGCTCTCGCCGGAGCGGAAGAGACGCCTTGTAACCTTGACCTCATCGTAGGGAGCGTTCAGGGTGCCGTCGGTGTTGTCGATTGTTATGGATACTTCCGCAAAGCTGACAGGTTTCCTTCTGTCGGTTCCGGAGAAGATCATGTCCTCCATCTTGCCGCCGCGGAGGTCCTTCGAACTCTGCTCACCGAGAACCCATCTCACGGCATCCGAAATGTTGCTCTTACCGCTTCCGTTCGGTCCGACAACGGCTGTGATACCGCCTCCGAACTCAATCACGGTCTTTTCGGCGAAGGACTTGAATCCTTGCATTTCAATTCGTTTGAAGTACATCTTTTACCTTTCGTCAGGACCTGCGGTAACGTTCCGCCCGTCCCGGTTTATGTTATAGGGCCCGTTGCCCCTCAAAATGCGTTGTCAGTTGCCGCCAATGTCAATCACGCATCCGCCCGCGGCCCTGTAAAGCCTGTTCATCAGCGCGTTGCCCACGCCCGTCTGCGGAAAAGCCTCCGCAAGGACCACGTCAACACCTTTTTTGTCAAAATCCCTCAGCGCCCCGTAGAGCAGGTGCGTCACCGTCAGCAGGTCGTCTCTCGTTCCCGCGTAAACCACGGTAAAGCGTTTTTCGTCGTACGCTCCGGCGCCCTCTTTTGTCGTAAAAATGCCTACTTTCTTACCGTTTCCGGCCTCTTTTTCGGCCTCTTTTTCGATGAAGGCTCTTATGCCGCCAATGTCGCTCCCGTCATATATCCTTACCTCAGCGTCAGGCGAGTAGTGGGTGTATTTCATTCCGGGAGACCTTGGCGTCTCGCCCTTTTTCGGCGCTTTCTTCCAGTCGGGAAGTTCGCCCTTTCCGAGCACCTTTATAACGTCCTCAAGCGTCACGGCGCCGGGTCTTAATATTGCGGGAACGTCGCCCGTTATGTCAAGCACCGTCGATTCGACGCCTACCCTGCAGTCGCCGCCGTCGATGATCACGTCGACCCTTCCGAAAAGGTCCTTGATGACGTGCTCAGCTTTTGAGGGGCTGGGCTTGCCGGAAAGATTTGCGGAGGGAGCCGCTATCGGGACACCCGAGAGCCTTATAAGCTCAAGCGCTATCTTATTGTCGGGCATTCTGATGCCCACCGTCGGGAGCCCGCAGGAGACCTCGTCGGGAACCGCCGGATCCCTGTCCGCTATCATTGTGAGCGGTCCTGGCCAGTAAGCGTTTCCGAGAAGAGCAATGCGTTTTCTCTGCTCCTCGCCGCCCCTGCAGATGATGTTCAGCATGTCGTAACCGGCAATGTGAACTATGAGAGGGTTGTCGGCAGGTCTGCCCTTGGCGATAAATATGTTTTTCACCGCCTCGCTGTCGAAGGCGTTTGCTCCGAGCCCGTAAACCGTCTCGGTCGGGAAGCACACAAGGCCGCCCTTCTTTATAACTTCGGCGCAGTACTTAAGCTTTTCCGGGTCGGGATCGTCCCTCGAGAGCTTAATCACAACCGTGTTTTTTGCCTTGTTTTCGGCAAATCCGTCAGCTGCTCCGCCGGTTTTTTCGTCAGTCCTGGTCATTGGCGTCATCTCCGGCATTCCCTCCCGCAAGTCTGTCAGCTCCGTCAGCGGCGCTCAGGCGGTCGATCATATCGTCAAGCTTCCCGTCCACAAACTCGGTCAGGTAATATGCCGTATATCCTATTCTGTGGTCTGTAATGCGGTTCTGCGTGTAGTTGTAGGTTCTGATACGCTGGCTTCTGTCACCGCTGCCCACCTGGTTTTTGCGATCCTGCGATTCGCTCGATTTTTTCTCGCTCTCGTAGAGGTCCTTTAGCCTCGCCCTGAGAACCTTGAAGGCGCGCTCCTTGTTTTTAATCTGCGACCGCTGGTCCTGGCACGTTACAACTATGCCCGTCGGTCTGTGTGTAAGTCTTATCGCGGATTCGGTCTTGTTAATGTGCTGTCCGCCCGCGCCGCCCGATCTGTACGTGTCAACGTCGACCTCGTTCGGGTCAAGCTCAAATTCGTCATCATCGGACTCCGGGAACACGGCAACCGTAGCCGCGCTCGTATGAATCCTGCCGCCCGCCTCTGTCTGCGGGACTCTCTGCACCCTGTGCACGCCGCTCTCGTACTTCATGCGTCCGTAAACGCCCTTGCCCTCAACCGTGAACACGATTTCCTTGAAACCGCCAATCTCAGTTTCGTTCGAATCCGCGACGGACACCTGCCAGCCGCGCCCTTCGGCGTACTTTGTGTACATTCTGAAGAGGACTGCCGCGAAAAGGGCCGCCTCCTCTCCTCCCGTTCCCGCTCTGATTTCCATGACGACGTCGCGGTTTGCGGAAGGGTCATTGGCTTTAAGCAGCTCCGTGAGAACCGCCTTAAGCCTCTCCGACTCCTGTTTTGCGCTGAGCATCTGTTCCTCGGCAAGCATCTTGAAGTCCCTGTCGCTCTCCGGGTCGTTCATCACCGTTTCGGCGTCTTCCATCTCGGCAACGGCGGCCTTGTAGGCTCTGAACGTTTCAACCGTCTCTCTCAGCGACGCAAGCTCGGTCGCGGTCTTTCTGTATCTTTCGCTGTCCGAAAGCACCTCGGGCTCAGTCAGAAGATGCTCAAGTTCCTCATATTTGTTTTCGCACTCATAAAGCCTGTCGAGCATACTTCTTTCTCAAAACGCATCAAATGCCCCGTAACGCAGCCGGAATTTGCCTATATTCAGGAGATTTTTGTTCTTCCGGCAAGCGCCTTGGCGAGTGTGATCTCGTCTGCATAGATGATGTCGCCGCCGACCGGAAGTCCGTGAGCGATACGCGTTACCTCCACGCCAAGGGGAGCCAGTATCTTTGCGATATACATTGCCGTAGTCTCGCCCTCAACAGTAAGGTTTGTCGCGACAATGACCTCTTTGACGCTGCCGTCAATCCTTGCGACAAGCTCTCTCAGCTTGATATCGTCGGGTTTGATGCCCTTCGAAGGCGAGATGACCCCGTGGAGCACGTGGTACCTGCCGCGGAACTCCATAGAGCGCTCGATGCTGACAACGTCTCTCGGGTCCTCGACAACGCAGATTACCGACTTGTCCCTGCCCGGATTGGCGCAGATATCGCAAATTTCCTTGTCGGACATGTTCTGGCAGATCTTGCAGAAGCAAAGCGTCTGTTTCGCGCGCAGCATGGTCTCGGCAAAGGACCTTACTTCCTCTTCGCTGAGTGAAAGCAGGTGGAACGCGACCCTCTGAGCCGATTTTTTACCGACTCCCGGCAGCTCCGAAAACTTCTCTATAAGCGCTGCGACGCTCTCGGAATAAAGAGCCATTTTTGCCTCCGTTTAAAGCCTTCAGCCGCCGAGAGCAGCCGTGTACTTGTCCATTTTCTCGTGTGTGATCTCGTCAATCTTGTTCGCCGCATCGCTGAAAGCCGCAACGATCATATCTTGGAGCATCTCAACGTCATCCGGGTCAACAACCTCGGGCTTGATTTCGATCGACTCGACGCTCTTGTCGCCCTTCATCTTAATAACAACGGCACCGCCGCCGGACGTTCCCTCAAAAACAGTCTCGTTTATCTCTTCCTGCTCTTTCTGCATCTCGCTCTGCATACGCTGAGCCTGCTTGAGCATCTGCTGCATGTTGCCGCCGCCCATATTAAAGCCGCCGCCCTGCTGGCCGCCTCTCGATCTTCCAAAGCCGCCTCTCATTCCGCTCGACATAGTTCATACCGTCCTTTTTTCATGATTTAACTCGCAATTTTGAACAGGCCAAAATTAACACTTTATTATATCACGAAGCCGCCCCTTAATCAAGATTTTTAACACGCCAATGCGTCCCTTTCCGCCCTCATTTTCCCGCTTCTTTGCGCCCTCTCAGCTAAAACGGAGGGCGCGCCGAAAACAAAAACGGAGAACATCAAAAGACATTCTCCGCCTTTTTCTAAGGACCGGTCTTATCGGTCACGGTTTCCCTCAGTGTTTTCTTTTAATAACCGCAACTGCCGCAAGTGCAATGAGTGCAAAGCCGCCGCCAATGACACCGCCGCATCCCTTCTTGCCGCTTTCTTCCTTCGGCTTCACGGTTGTTTCTTCGGTTATAGGCTTGGCGGTACTCTCGCCGGGAGTCTCGGTCGGAGCCGCGTCGGGCGTATCGGTCGGATTCTGCGTTGCCGGAGGATCCGTGGGCTCAGGTGTTGCCGCGGGCTCGGGTGTTGCGTAATTCGGGTCCTCATCACCAAGGTAAATCGTTATGTTCGGAGCGCCTTTCGAGCTGCTTCCGATGAATCCGTAAACCTCGATGTCCTCAGGTTCAAGGTCTTCTCTCACCATGCCGGAGCCGAGAACAAAATGCTGGCCTTCGCCGTCAGGGTAAGCCGGGTTCTCCGCACAGATAAATCTGATCGTATAGTATCCCGCAGGGAACGACTTGCCGCCAAAAGAAACCTCCTGGAGCGCGTTGCTGAAACAGATCTGACGGCCCGTCCAGACAACGTTGTCGTCGTTGTCAACGACCTCTATATCAAGATAAACCTCGTTTTCAGAGCAGTAAGCGAAGAAAGAGAATCCTACCATCCAGCCCTCGGGGAGTTCGAAATAAACCTCAAGCGCATCGTCGATATTGTAGGGATGCATCCAGTAGCCCGTATCGGTGGCCTGTTTGGTGTCAAACAGCGGATACGTTCCCGAATGAATAACCGCAGGTTCAGGCGTCGCAGCAGCCACACCGTTTGTGATTCTCTCAGCGGAAATGTGGTAGCCGCCCGTAAACTTTGCAAGGGACGCAGCATCGAGAATGCAGTAAGGAGTGTCCTGCGCGCCGGTGTATGCCTTGGCGTCTTCTTCTTTTTCGAAGAAAGCAATCCATGCAACATCGATCTGGTCTCCGTCCGAAACAACCGCCTCATCTTCAAGAAGCTCAGCTTCTGCATCGCGGTCGGACTCAAGCGGGTCAAACCTTATCGTTGACGTGTTTTTGTAGCTTTCGGAATCCCAGATGGAATCAAGCGTCGTGCTCTGGGCAACAGCCGAGCAGTCTATGATAGCGGTCTCCCAGTTCTTGCTGAAGTTGTAAGTGACCGGCACAAACGGCTCAGCAGCCGGGCTGACGTAAAGCTGTCCCTTAAAAGGAACGCCCGTATTGTCAACTTCGCTGATCGTTCTGTATCTGATAGCCGCCCACTTCACGGTGTCGGGATCGATGTTCGCGTGCTTTCCTTCGGAACTGAACTTAAACGTGGCATAAGGGTCGTTTCCCGTTGCCGTAAATCTGACGTAATCAGCCTCGTCCTCCTCGGCATACGCAAAAGTCATTCCCGAAACGAGAAGACCCGCCAATAAGGTCAAACTGATCAAAACAGCCAAAAACTTTTTCACAATAACTCCCTCCTCCTGAAACGGATGTTTTAAAATGTTTGCTGCCCGTATTTTACCATTTACAGAGCCGCCTTCGCAAGAGCTTTGCACCGCCAATGCCCCTCTCCCCCAAAAAAAATTCTTGACAACCCGCCAATGCAGATGTAGAATACTACGGCAAATTAACAAGGGCCACTAGCTCAGTTGGTTAGAGCAACCGGCTCATAACCNNGGTTCGAGTCCCTGATGGCCCACCAACGACAAAAGGGATGACCACACGGTCATCCCTTTTGTCGTTTAGCTAAGCGCCGGAAGGGACTCGAACCCGAGAGGGATTTTCCGTCGGAAATGATTCGGTGAATCATTTCCAGGAAAAAACCCGCAGAGCTATGCTCGAGGGGCTAGCGCGCGGCAGATGGCTATTACACGCCGCGAGCGGCGAGTCCCTGATGGCATATAGCCATGACTCGAACCCAGGGGCCCCGCAAAGTCGCAAGACTTTGTGGGGGAAGGAGCCGCAGCGGAACGTGCGAAG
>DBWH01000056.1 GCA_002308595.1 Mageeibacillus sp. UBA1243
TTTAATGATGTTGGAGAACGTTGGGATCAAAACAGCTGCCAAAATTGCGATAACAGCTATTACGATAACGAGCTCAACTATCGTGAAGGCCTTGCGGTCCTTCTTTTGAAAATTGTTTTTCATAATTTTCCCTTTCCTTAAGATTTTAAAATTTGTCGAATGACATTATATTCATGTCATCTATGCAAATGACACTTTTAAACTTGTATTTACATAAATACGATCAGGCAGATGATGCAAATCACCAGTACCTCGGCGCCGAGAAGACCCCAAGCGAGTACGCCGTTGACATACTTCGTCTTTTTTTCCTTCTTAGCTTTGCTGTCTTTATTTTCCTTCTTTTCCGCCATACCGATACTCCTTTCGTATTGATGTCAAACAGAGACAATGCTCTCCACTGTCTCAATACGATTTTATTTTATTAAATGACATGTGTTCTGTCAACACCTTTTTGGATTTTTGGATGTTTTTTACAGAAAAACGCAAGTTTTTTGTTCTAAATTAACGGATTAAATAACATTTGTTATATTTTGATTGCCGGAGGCGTTAGAGAGCAGGATTTCCTTGGCGTATCGGGTCTGAAAGCAGGACTTGTTGAGGGGTTTTGTTTAAAGAAAGCTTGAAAGCATTGGCGTGTTCGGGGGCATTGACGGGGGTAAAAAAAGACCCGCCACAGGCCATTTAGGGGGCGTGGCGGGAATGCTACTTATTATTTAAGCGGTAGATCAGTCGTCGTAAAGGGTTTCCCAGAGCTCGTTGCACTGTGTTTCCATCTCGGTGAGCTTGTCGGTCCAGGATGCGCCGTTCGTGCAGTAAGCGTTGAACATCGATGTGACGCCCTTCTCGATGATTTCTGCGATCTCCGGAGGAACGCTTGCGTTGACCTGGCCGGGAACGTATTTCTCGTAGTTAGCTGTGAATGCGCCGAAGTTGATGTCCTCGTAGCCTTCTCTTGTGAGGTGCCAGAAGTCCTGATCGCCGAGTTTCTTGAGAACCGGAACGTCGCCGCCTTCCTGACCGTGGAGAGCTACCTGGCCGCCTTCGGACCAGAGCGAGAGAACGAGTGCCGCAGCTGCGTCAGGGTTCTTGGTGTAGCTGAACACGCCAAAGCCGAGCGTTCCGCAGGGGGAAGCCTTCTCGGGGAAGAGCGGGAAAGGAGCAACGTCCCAGGTGATGCCGCGGGTGTTGTAGTTATCGGCGTTCTGGGTGAGGACTGTATATGCTTGGTTATAGGCAAATACGCAGCCGTTTCTCGTTGAGACCTGTCCGTAGGACTGGAGCATTTCCTTGCCCATGTTGATGCCTTCGGGGAAGATCCATCTGTTGTCGATAGCCTGGATGACTTCTGCAATGCCCTGCTTGACCTCGTCGCTGGAAAGGGTAACCTTCTTGTTTTCCTTGTCAGCCCAGTTGCCGCCGTAAGCGTAGATGAAAGGCGAGAAGCCGTTTGGCCAGTTGAGAGCGAGGCCCATGCCGACCTGGGTCAGCGTGATTCCGTCCTCGTCGTATATCTTAAGTCTCTCTGCATAGCTTTCGAAATCGTCCCATGTCCAGTCGTCCCGAACTCTCTCGCCGGGTTCAAGGATACCTGCATTGACCATAGCGTCAACGTTATACGTGAAGACAACGTTTCCGCAGGTTGCGCCTGCGAAGTAGTACTTACCTTCTGCCTGGCAGAGGGAAAGGATACCGCCGTAGAGCTCCGATGTGTCGATCTGGTAGGTCTCGATGTAGTAGTCAAGCTGCATCAGCGCCTGCGAAGTGACCGCATACTTGTAAACGTCCGCGTCGCTCAGCCAGAAAACATCGCCAATGGACTTCGACGAGATAAGCGCCGAGTAGTCCGTGGGAACGTAGTTAACCTCAATGCTGACGTTGGGGTTCTGTGACCTGAAGTAGTTGATCCAGTTGTTCAAGCTCTTCTGTGTCGCAGCGTTCGGATAGACGTCCGAGCGGGCAGCAACCTTCAGCTTTCCGGTAACCTCGGGCTTGTAGTCTTTCGGCAGTTCGCCCAATTGCTTTTCCGCGCTCTTACAGCCTGTAAAAGCAAAAAGAAGCAATGTTGCAAGGACAACAAGTGCCACTCTCATTACAGAAGATATAGTTTTTTTCATAGAATGAAATCTCCTTATAAGGATAATATCGTGTTTATGATACCACATCAAAAATGGTCACGCAACATTTTTATAGAAAAATAAAGGAATCACACGCCAAGGGGCTTGCGGGGCTTCATATATCGCTCAGTTTTATTGTTGTTTGCCGCTGCGCTTCATCGCGTTGACTTGTCGGCGGCGACTTAATATAATCGGGTTAGACCTCTTAAGGATATTCGCGGGTTGGAGAAGACTATGTACGCTGTAGGAATTGACATTGGGACAACGAATATTGCGGGCGTGCTGCTGGACCTTGGCGGCGGCTCTGCTTTAAGGACCTTGACGGTCAGGAATGATTCGGAGGTTTTGCGAAGCGGGCAAACTTTCGGGGAGCGGGTCTTTTTTGAGCAGGACCTTGGCGTCATCACGGAAAGGACTCTTGCGCTTTTATGGAGGCTGACCAAAGGCATTGAAACCGCCAAGATCGCTTCGATCGGGTTTACGGGGCAGATGCACGGCGTGGTTTACCTTGGCGGTGACCGGAAGCCGCTCTCCCCTCTTGTGACGTGGCAGGACCGGCGCGGGAACCTCAGGTACAAGGGGCGCAAAACTTATGCGGAATACGCGACGGAGGCCGCCGGGCAGAGGCTTTCGACGGGCTACGGCGCTGTGACGTACTTTTACGACAACGAAAACGGGTTGGTTCCTGACGGGACGGCTGCGATTGCGACGGTTTATGACTATGTGGCGGGGGTTGTCGCGGGAGGCGCCGGAGGCGCGAGAAACGTGGCGCACGCTTCGAGCGCCGCAAGCATAGGGCTTTTTGACCTGCGGGCAAACCGTTTTGACCGCGAGGCGATAAACGCGCTTGGCCTTGACCCTGCGTTTTTCCCTGAAATTGCGGAAGAATACGCGGTTATCGGCGAGGCGGCCGGCAATATACCCGTGACTGTAGGGATTGGCGACAACCAGGCAGGCTTCATCGGGGCCGTCAGGGACTTTGAGCGCTCGGCACTCGTAAACGCCGGCACCGGGAGCCAGGTTTCGGTCATGACGGACAAAATCTTTGGCTCGTCAGACTTTGAAACAAGGCCTTTTACGGACGGGAAGTACCTTGCCGTGGGGTCTGCGCTCTGCGGCGGCAAGTCGCTTGACGTGCTCGCGGGCCTAATTAACGATATAGCTTCAAAAGCGGGCTGCGAAGGCGTTGACGCGTACGAGCTTATAACCAAGGCGGCGGGTTCCGCTGCTGCTTCTGTTTCTTCCGGCGGACGCCCTCTTAAGGTTGATACGAGGTTCTACGGCTCCCNNCCAATGAAACGCGGTTCAATAACAAACATAACGGGCGGCAACCTGACCCTTGAAAGCCTCGCCTTAGGCTTCTGCGAAGGCATCTCGCGCGAGCTTTCAAGCCTCTACAAAGAGATAGCCGCCTTCGCCGGCAAAAGGCCTGTCATCGTCGGCTCAGGCGGCGCCATAAGGAATAATCCTGCCCTTGGCGGTTTCATTGCAAGGGATTTTGACGCCAAGGTCACCGTGCCGCCGATTGAGGAGGAGGCGGCCGTCGGCGCCGCGCTTTACGGAGCATGCGGCGCCGGGCTGTTTAAAACCTCAGCGCAGGCGTCAAAGGCTTTCTTTAGATAAGACTCATTTCGAACTGTGCCGAACTGCCCTGCACTGCCCTGCGCTGCTTAACAGGCATTAAAGACAAGCACCCGCGGCCCTGAAGAGGCCCCGGGTGCTTGTCTTTAACTTAGCTTATAAGCTTTCGGAATTATTTATCAGAAAGCTTTTTTCTTAAGAACTACGAGCGCGACAGCTGCAGCAGCGATAACGAATACTACGATTGAAGCGTCAGCCGTTACCGGGTTCTGCTGTGAAGCAGGTCCGT
>DBWH01000045.1 GCA_002308595.1 Mageeibacillus sp. UBA1243
GCGGAGCTTTTTGACAAGTTCATGCTGAGAAGCGAGATGATCGAGCACCTTAAGGGTGTTTACGATATCGAGAGGCTTGCCGGCAGGGTCACGATGGGAAGCGGTAACGCGAGGGAGATGCTTTCGCTGAAACAGTCGCTCATGAAGCTCCCGGCACTTAGAAACCTGCTGAAAGGCGCGGAGAGCGGCCTGCTGAAGAAACTTTATGACAGGATTGACCCGCTTGAGAACCTTGCCGATTTGCTTGAAAGGGCGATTGCGGACGACCCGCCTGTGACCATAACGGACGGCGACATTATCAAGAAGGGGTTCGACGAGCAGATTGACCGTTACCGCGAGGCGAACATTGACGGCAAGCGCTGGCTCTCGGAGCTTGAGGCGAGGGAGCGCGAGCGCACCGGCATAAAGAAGCTAAAGGTCGGCTATAACACGGTTTTTGGCTATTATATCGAGATTTCGAACGCTTTCAAGGAGCTTGTTCCCGCAGATTACGTGAGAAAGCAGACCCTGACAAATGCTGAAAGATACATAACCGACGAGCTCAAAAAGCTTGAGACTGAGCTCCTTGACGCAGAGCGCAATCTGAAAACGCTTGAGGAAAAACGCTTCAGAGAGGTCAGAGAGTTCGCGGCAGGTTACTCGCAGGAGCTCCACGAGAATGCGGACGCGGTTGCGGTGCTTGACGTGTTGTGCTCGTTTGCGGTCGTTGCCGAGCGCGAGAACTACGTAAGGCCCGAAATCACTGACGACACCGTGATAGACCTGAAAAACGGCAGACATCCGGTAGTCGAAAAGATGCCCGGCTGCGACGTTTTCGTACCGAATGACGCCAAGCTCGACTGCAGCGACAACATGCTGCTCGTCATCACGGGCCCCAACATGGCCGGTAAATCGACTTACATGAGGATGGTCGCGCTGATAGTGCTCATGGCCCAAACGGGAAGCTTTGTGCCTGCCGATGCGGCTGTGATTGGCGTTGCCGACAAGCTCTTTACGAGGGTCGGCGCGAGCGATGACCTTGCCCAGGGCCGCTCAACGTTCATGGTCGAGATGTGCGAGGTCGCAAACATTGTCGAGAACGCGACAAGGCGCAGTCTACTGATACTTGACGAGATTGGCCGCGGCACGAGCACGTTTGACGGTCTTTCGATCGCGTGGGCTGTGCTTGAATTCATTGCCGGAAATCTCCAATGCAGAACGCTCTTTGCAACCCACTACCACGAGCTCACTGAGCTTGAGGACAGGATTGGCGGCGTCAAGAACTATTGCGTTGACGTAAGGCGCAAGGGCGACGAGATCACTTTCCTCCGCAAGATCAAGCGGGGCGGTGCGGACGGCAGCTACGGTATTTCGGTTGCGATGCTCGCGGGTCTTCCCAAAGCCATCACGATACGCGCCAAGGAGATTCTCGCGACTCTCGAAGAGGCTGACCTCGGCAAGAAGGAAATGAAGAACATCGGCAGAAAAAAGGACAGCGCCGAGCCCGACCTGTTCTCGTTCGCGGCCGCCACGGCAATGCAGGACGACATTATCAGCGAGCTGAAGGAGCTTGACGTGACCAAGATGACGCCGATGGAGTGCATGAACACCCTTTATGGTTTGTCAAAAAGGGCAAACGACCGCAAATAGCTCAAAAATCATGATTTTTGGCTCTTTACGCAAGCCGCAAACTAAACTCACAGAAATAGCTGTCTTCTTCAGGCACATAAGGTGTCTGACGACAATTACTCGCGGCTTGCTTTGCGCGAGCTCCCCGCTCGAAGTATCTTCATACATCTTCGGGGTCGCGCACGCAAAAATAGCTCAAAAATCGAGATTTTTGGCTCTTTAATGGTTTACAGCTGAACGGCCGGCCTAAGACCCGCCAAAAGGGTTTCAGGGCCGGCCGCGTTTTAATCCCCGGCAAACGGTTACACCACATGTCACTTGTTTAGAAAAGCCCCCGGCAATATAATAAAGTTGTGCCATATTTGGTTAAAAAGCGGAGGAATGCATGACAGTCAGGCAAAAGCTCATTAAGTTAAGAGAATACGTCCTGAAACGGCTCCCTGAGACACTTGTCTCGGCGGCGCTTCTCGGCGTGCTCCTCACGTTTTTCGTCACTGCGATGTCCAAAAAATCTGGTCTTGCGTTTTATGAGACTGCTGTCGCATTGGCGTCACTCATCCTGTTCTTCCTTTGCGCGTGCGCGTGCGTTTTTTCAATAGGAAAACAAATAAGGGAATCGGTCGCAAAAAGAAACCCCGAAGCATTAAGAGAGTGCGAGGGCGTGCTCCCGGAAGGGCCTATTTCGCAGAAACCGCCAAGGAAACGAATTGCCGGGGACATTCTGATCATTGGCGCGTCGTGCCTTGTTTTCACCGTGATGACGATTGTTCTGACGGCTCTTATCATCTGGGCGTCCGGCAGGTCCGGCTCGTTCAGCGACGTGATCAGGTTCCGCTTCGGCACGCTCGACAGCCAGCACTACCTCTACATCGCGGAGCACGGCTACACACCGTCAACGTCCGAGGACTACGGCAGGGTTGTCGAAATCGTCTTCCTGCCCGGCTATCCGCTTCTCGTCAAGCTCTTCAGCTTCGTCATCCGCGACTTCTTCGCCGCCGGTATGGTCGTATCGTTCCTCTCATTCACCGCCTCCGCAATACTTCTCTACCTCCTCGTAACGGAGGAATCCTCGCGCGAAGACGCCCTCTACTCGGTCATAATCCTTTTCATGCTGCCCGGCGCATTTTTCTTCATATCGCCAATGACAGAGAGCCTTTTCCTCGCGCTCACCCTCGCTACGGTCCTCATGATCCGCAAAAAGAAGTGGCTCCTCGCGGGACTTTTCGGGATGTACTGCGCGTTCACGAGATCCATTGGCGTCATCGTCGCTGTAATCTACGTTTTCGAACTCGCCAAGGACTTCCTCTCAGCCATCTCAAACAGAAACCCCGAAGACTCCAAGGCAAAAACCGTCGGCAGATACATTTTGAAGCTCCTGCCGGTGCTCCTCATCGTGTCGGGCATACTCGCGTTCATGGTCTACAACAAGATACTTGACGGCAGCTTCACGGCCTTCATGGACTACGAAAAGAAGCAGTGGAGTCAGTCGGCGGGCTGGTTTTTCGACACGGCAAGGTACAGCTCTTCCAACATCGTAAAGTACCTAAGCGGCAGAATCGGCAAGTCCAGGTACGTAGGCCTTTCGGTTTTTGCGATGAATCTTGTCGCAATTTTCGGAATTCTGGGCGTGCTTTTCGCCAAGCGCAAAAAAATAAGAGCGTCGTTTCTCACATACGCTCTCATCTATTTCGCAATTTCGTTCGGTGTCACTTGGCTCCTCAGCGGCATCCGCTACATGGACGGTCTTTTCGTTCTCCCGCTTGCGCTTTCGGCTGGCAGCGGCAGGTACATCTGCGGCTCAGTAAAAGCAACCGATGATGCCGATGACAGAAAGCTTGCCCGCGGCAGGGCGAGAAGCGTGATACTTATCTGTATGATGTCTGTGCTGTCGGGGATTTATCTTGTGATGTTTTGTTTGAATTGGCAGATATGGTAAATCGCATGTGTATTCACCCCGTCACTAAACGCACTACCGTGCGAAGCGTTCCGGCTGTGAATCACATGACGATTTACTAAAACTCAAGCGGAAAACGAAACAATTCCGTGCGAAGCGTTCCGAGTGCGATTCACATGACGAACTTCTAAAGATAACGAGGAAACTATAAATCGCATGTGTACAAAATCGCATGTGTATTCGCCCCGTCACTTAACGCGCTCCCGCGCGAATCGTTCCGGCTGTGAATCACATGACGATTTTCTAATCTCTAATAGGTAGATAATCCAGAATACTCTTGTGCGAAGCGTTCCGAGTGCGATTCACATGACGGTTAACCGGAACCAATGCGGAAAGCAATATGAATCGCTCCGCTTGTACCGTAATTTGAAATTTCCCACCTGCAATTTAAATTGCTCTGTCATTTAATGACTCAGAACCTTATGCTGTCCCTGAAAAAGATGCCTGTGACGTCGCCCTTGGCGATAACGGTGCGGTTGAAAAGCATTGTGACGTTCCTTGATTTCTCGTAGTAGCCGAGGATTCTACCCAAAAAGTCTGTGACTGTTTTGTTACCGCTCGAGTCGATTTCGTAGTAGCCGACTATCTCTCCGCTGAATTTTTTTATTGTTTCCCGCATGACTAAATACCTTTCTGCACTGAAATTATTGATAACAGCTTATGATAAGCTTTTTTCGATGATTTGGCAATCAAAATCGCGGCATTGGCGGCAAAAAAGATACGGTGCGCGAAAAAAGTGTTTTTTGAGCCTTAAAATAGGTTTTAAAAAGGCTTGATTTTGAACACGCCAAGGGTCATCCGCCTTGACGGTAACAGTGTTTCGCTGTACAATGTTGCAAGTCCTTTTGAGCCTTCACTGCGAGGCTCGCGGAATGGCCGTTAACTATTGGTTAATTTCAGGCGGCTTTGAAAGGGTGGTGACTATGAAAAAGAAAATCTTTAATGTAAGAGTTTTGGTAATCTGCGCTGTTATGAGCGCCATTGGCGTTGTGCTGGCTTTCTTCATTCATTTTCCGATAATACCGGCCGTGCCTTTCCTCGAGTATGATCCTGCGGATATTCTTATCTTTATGTCGACATACTCGTTCGGAATTCCTGTCGGACTCGCGATGACGGTTGTTGTTGCCGTCGTGCAGGGCCTTACGGTGAGCGCAAGCAGCGGTTTCACCGGCATCCTGATGCATTTTGTTTCGACGGGCGGATATGTATTGGCGGCAGGTCTTATTTACAAGCTGGTGGAAAAAGCAATGCGCAAGTCCGGCGCGCCGAGAACGGCGATGGAGATAACGAGTCTTGCCGGTTCGACTCTTGTGGGTATCGGAACCACCGTGGGACTCATGACGATCTGGAACATCTGGCTGACGCCAATATTTATGGGCATCGACAGGCAGCTGCTCATTGACAATTTCCTTTATCTGATCGTCATTTTCAATGTGATTAAGATTTCAATCAACGGTGTGGCTGCGGCAATTTATGCGGTGCCTTTCAGAAGGCTTGCATACTCGCTTACGGGCAGGACCGTTGCGGAAAAAGATTCGACCGAGAAGGTTTCGGGACACGTTGACACGATGCTTGGGTTTGGGATTATCCTTGCCGAGCTCGTTACGATCACAATTATCGTATTGGCAATAATAAAAAGCTGACCCCGGAAAACGCGGAGTGATTTCATGGCTGAAAAAGGCGACAGAGTTTTAAAAGCTAAGGCGAACAGGTTTTTCCTGGCGGGCATTCTCATTTTGCTTGCCACGGTGCTTGTCGGCGGCATTCTGGGCGCTGCCGTCACGGGCAACGTCAGGAAGAAGTCGCAGAACAGGCGCAAGGAGTGCGTTCTTAGGATTGGCGATAAGGAAGTTTCGAGGGAGCAGTTTGAGCTTTTCTGCATCACTGTGATCGAGGGTTCGAGCTTTTCAACCCTTAGGGCCGAGACAGCTTCCGAGAACGCGCTGATGTCGCTCATCAAGACGAAGGCGTGCGAGTATGCGCAGCAGTACGTTGCCCTCAGAACCGAGGCCGAGAAGGCAGGTCTTTCGCTTTCGCCTCTTGAAAAGGCCATGATTGAAAAGAAGGTCGACGACATACCGAAATCCGCCAATGCAAACGACTACTACGTGAAGAATTACGGTGTGGACCGCGACGGATACGAGGACTTCCTGATTGGCTGGAGCCTCTGCGAAAAATACGTAAACAATGCCGCCAATGTCGAAAACTGCAGCGAGGAAGAGCTTCGCGCGATTTTTGACGCCAATGCGGAAAAGCTCGGCTGGGCGCGCGCCGACGTCATTTACTTTGGCATCAGCACGGCTGACGCAGGAGGCGCGGAGCTGAAGCGGTCGCTTGCAGAGGACATCTGCAGGACCGTCAACGGCGTGCCCGACGCGGACAAGGAGCGCATCTTCAGGAGTTACTACGACAACTACAGCGAGGAGGGCTTCGCCTCGTCAGGCATCAACGTCGAGCTGAGGGGCGACATTGCGGCTTCCTACCCGGTGCTTTTTGACGCGGTCAAGAACGCCGAGGAGAACCACTGCTACGTTGTCGATGACGGTATTGCCGTGTTCGCAGTCAGAGTGAGAGAAAGATTCATGTTTGACGAGTTTCGCGACACTACAGAGTTCCTGACGATCGTGAGAGAGTCGCTCCGTCAGAAGGCTGTGGACGATGCATTGGCGGACAGCAGGTATGCGATTTCACAGACGGCCGCGATGGGCAGCGTTGACATCAAGCCGCTTGTCACTGCGAGGAAAAAACTGGATGGACGTTAAAGATTTTGACTACGAACTCCCCGAAAGACTGATTGCCCAGACGCCTCTTGCGGACAGAACCGCATCGAGGCTTCTTGTTGTCGACAAGGTGACAGGGGCAATGCAGCACAGGCACTTCTCGGACATTGGCGAGTACCTGAAACCCGGCGACTGCCTTGTGCTGAATGACACGCGCGTCATACCGGCAAGGATCCTCGGTGTCAAAAAAGAGACGGGCGCGGCCATCGAGTTCGTGCTGTTAAAGCGCCTTGACTCCGGTGCGATTAAAAATGTCCTTGGCGAAAGATCAGTCCCTGACGGGATCGCGGAAAAAGGTCTTGTCTGGGAGGTTATCCTAAAGCCGGGCAGGAGGGCAAAAGAGGGCGCCGAGTTCACTTTCGGCGGCGGTCTCCTTGACGCGAGGATTCTCAAAGTCAAAGACGACGGCAACAGAATTGTGCTTTTTACCTGCGACGGGCCTTTCGAAGAGGTTCTTGACAAGGTCGGCGTGGTGCCTCTTCCGCCCTATATAAAGGAA